>NZ_JACMYO010000075.1 GCF_020889685.1 Bradyrhizobium oropedii | reverse complement strand
TTAGCGCGTTTGAGAGCAATTAGAGGTTGTCTACAAATTTTGCGTCGAACTTTGCAGGTGCTCTATTTTGTCTCTCGTTGCAAAACGGCTCAGACTTGTCCGCCCCTCTGAAACCAAGGCCATGACAGCGCGTGCAGCTGAACTGCGCGATCAGGGTGTCGATGTGATCACGCTCAGTCAGGGCGAACCGGATTTCGACACGCCGTCAGCCGTCTGCGAAGCCGGCATCCGGGCCATCCGCGACGGGAGGACAAAATACACACCGGTCGCCGGCATCAAGCCGTTGCGCGAGGCGATCCGGAGGAGCTTGCACCGCGATCACGGGCTCAATTATGGGATCGACCAGATCACGGTGGGTTGCGGCGCCAAGCAGGTCGTCTTCAACGCGCTCTTCGCCAGCCTCGACGCGGGCGACGAGGTGGTGATCCCGACGCCGTGCTGGGTCTCCTATCCCGATATGGTGGCGCTCGCCGGCGGTAAACCGGTTCTCGTCGCCTGCGATGAATTCCATGGCTTTAAGCTGCGCCCCGAGGCCTTGGAGGCGGCGATCACGCCGCGCACCAAGTGGCTGATGCTGAACTCGCCGTGCAATCCGACTGGTGCGGTCTACAGCCGAGGCGAGTTGCTCGCGCTCACTGCGGTGCTGCGCAGCCATGCCCATGTCCATGTGCTATCCGACGACATCTATGAAAAGCTCACCTATGACGTCGACTGCGCCACCTTGGCCACGGTCGCCCCGGATTTCCTCGAGCGCACGCTGACCGTCAACGGTGTATCCAAGGCCGACGCAATGACCGGTTGGCGCGTCGGTTATGGCGCGGGACCTTCGTCGCTGATCAAGGCCATGAACCTCATCCAAGGTCAGACCTCTTCGCACACCAGTTCGATTTCGCAGTATGCCGCCGTCGAGGCGCTGTCCGGCAGCAGGAACCATATTGAGGAGTTCACGAGCGCCTTCCTGGTGCGCCGCGATCTAGTTCTCGCCAAGCTGAACCAGGCCGAGGGACTTTCGTGCCGTGTGCCCGACGGTGCTTTCTACGTTTTCCCTTCCTGCGCAGGTGTCATCGGCAAGCGCACGCCGGACGGCAAGGTGATCGAAACTGACACCGATTTCGCGATGTATCTGCTCGAGGCTTTCGCCGTGGCCGTCGTGCCCGGCAGCGGCTTCATGGCCTCGCCTTATATCCGCATTTCCTATGCCTCCTCGCTCGAGGACCTCACCCGCGCCTGCGACCGCATCATCGCTGGCTGCGCAGCCCTGTCCTGAACGATCTCCCGATGTCCCCAGCCAAACGCCTCCACGCCCGCATGGTCGAGACCGGCCTTGTCCACATCATGGCCGCCCATAACCCGCTTTCGGCGATCCTCGCAGAAGAGGCCCGATATGATGGCCTGTGGGCCTCCGGCTTCGAGCTGTCGGCGCTTTACGGCCTACCGAACATGAGCCTGATGCCGATGACACAGCACCCGACATGCTGCGGGCGATCGCCGGACGCACGACGCTCCAATCGTCCGACATCGACGCGGGCTATGGCAATGCGATCAATGTGATCCAAGCGATCTGCGAATACGAACGTGCCGGCGCCAGCGCCGTTGTCATCAAGGACAAGACTTTTCGAAAGGTAACGAGCCTTGTTGCCGAGGGGCGTCAGCAGGCTGCTGCGGATTGAGGAGTTCCAGGGGACGACCGAGGCCGCCATTGCGAAACGGCGCGATTCGGCTTTCTCGTCATTGCGCGGACCGAGCCCTTGATTGCAGGGCTCGGCGAGGCGGAAGCTCTGCATCGTGCGCAAGCCTATGTAGAAGCTGGCGCGGACATGATCCTGATCCATTCGAAAAAGAAGGATCCTTCCGAGATCGAAGGTTTTTTGCGCATCTGGAGCGGATCGATGCCGCTAGTCATTGTGCCGAACGCCTACCCGCATCTCGACGCCGAGCGCGTCAAGGCGCTCCGCAACGTCCGCATGATGATCTACGGCACTACGGCATTCGCGCTTCCGCCGCTGCCATGCAGGAGACCTTCCGCCGAATCATTGCCGACGGCGGCGTCCAGAACGTCCACAAGGACATTCTGCCAGTGGAGGAGATCTTCAGAATCCAGAAGATGGACGAGGTCAAAGTAGTCGAAGCTCGCTTCCTTTGCTGAACTCGGCCTTTAGTACCCTATCGACTGCATGATTGTAGGCTCAGCCGCGCCTCTTGCGCATATGCAACAATTTGCGCCATGGTCAACTACCAACGCTAGCAATTGATGCAGGTGACGTAAACATGCCACATGTCGGTTGATGACCGTTAGGCCGATCAAGCGCACTCGAAGTGGGTCGGCATGCAAGATCAATCAAACTCTGTTCGCCAACGGCCCTAATCGGAGCCCTGAATCCCGTGTATCGACCCGGCATTTTCAGTCCCACTCCAGGAGATGGTCATGACGATCCAGTGCACACCGGCATCCGAGCCTGTCAATTCGACCGGGCACGCAGAGGACATCCGGCGTCAAACCCCTCAGTTGGTGGAACGCCACTACGCGCTGACTCACGCCGGGAAAATGTTTTCGGCTGGTCATTCATCGGTGCCTGTATCCGGTCGCGTCTCGATGCTACCGATGTCAAGCATGATTAAAGCACGTTAGTCCCGCCCAGCTGCAGACGAACCCACTATTGATGTGATCGGCGCCAGAACACACACGCGCATTGCCGACCTTCGCGGCGAGACCCTCAGCATGACCCGAACGTGGGACGATGACTTAGTGAGCATAGTCGGCCGGGATGCGGTATGCCTTCTTGTCGGGCGGCGCGGTGTATGGTGGAGATTTCGGAACCCGTCGACGAAGATTCGTAGCCTTCAACACCGGTCAATCGACTTGGGTCTTTTTCCGCCTACCCGCCGGCGAAACTCGAAGCGGCCGCACGGCCTAGCCTCTTGCCGCAGCGCTATACTCGACGTCCGCATCTTCGGTTATGCCGACATCGCGATCTTCCTCGAGAGCCGTATTTTCCTCGCCGGAGCCGATGATGCGCGACTCTGCAGAACAATTGAGTTGGCACGTCGTGACTGCTGGCGACTGGCGGCCGCGTCGGATATGTCGGTCGACCTCTACACCAAAAGTCCCATCAGGAACATGAACTCCACGAGCTTGCTGTCACGCACTTCGGCGTTCAAATCCATTTTACACGGACCGCCGGCCGCCCGGCGGGATACGAGGCGGTGTTTGCTCCGAGTTTCCGAAAGACCCCGGCGGCTGAGGGCCGTGCGAGAGCCGGTCGCCGTGGCAACTGACGCTCGGGCAGATGGCGCCCCTGAGCACGAGAGCGGGCAGACCCTGGTCAATTTCGTTAAATTTGTGCTTGTTGGTATCGTCAACACGGCCTTCAGATATACTCTGTTTGCGCTTTTTTACCTACTGCTTGGCTCTCATCAACCTCCCATAACGCTCGCGACTGCGTGTGGCGTTGAGTTCAATTTTCGTTCCACCGGAAGGTTGGTTTTTCGCAGTCGAAGGCTTTCCGCACTCCTGCCCTTTGTGACCGGCTGCGCAGCCATTTGGCTCGTCAATATCCTGCTGCTGGACGAATGGACTGCTCTCGCACGATCGCCGCCCATCGGGCAACCCCTTACCCTCCCCGTTCTCGCTCTGCTTTCCTACGCGATCAATCGCTATCTTGTATTTGGCAGGATCCGATGAAGACGATTTCAGTCGTGACGCCGTGCTTCAATGAAGAGCAGAGCATCAGGGATGCCTACGATGCAGTTCGAGATATCTTCAAGGGCATGCCGAGCTACCAGCGCGAGCACATCTTTTGCGACAATGCTTCGACGGATAGAACGCTCTCCATTCTGCGCGAGATCGCCGCCCAGGATCCCTGCGTCAAGGTTATCGTCAACACCCGGAATTTCGGCCCGCTACGAAACTCATACAATGGCGTGATGGCCAGTGCGGGCGATGCCGTCCTCCTGTTTCTTCCCGCCGACCTGCAGGATCCACCAGAGCTTCTGCCACAATTTGTCGAGCTCTGGGAACGGGGCTACGAGATCGTCTACGGTATCCGTGCCAGACGCGAGGAAGCGTGGGTCACGCGCTTCACCCGCGGCGTCTACTATCGCCTACTAACGAATTTTTTCTCGGAGGTGGACGTCCCCCCGGGCGTCGGTGACTTCCAGCTCGTCGATCGACGGGTCGTCGAAGCGATGCGGCATGTCCGCGATGGCTATCCTTTCATGCGCATGATGACTTTCGAATGCGGCGGTCGATCGATCGGGATTCCTTACACGTGGCGGGCGCGCAAAAAGGGTATCTCGAAGAACGGCCTTACGACGCTCTTCGATCAGGGCATGAATGGGCTTGTCTCGTTCACGACGGCCCCAGTTCGGGTTGCCCTGTTTGGAGGCTTCCTGCTGATCTCACTGAGCCTGTTCTACGCGCTGGCCAATCTCTTTATCGGTCTCATCTTCTACAGGCAGCTCACAGAGCCAGGCATCATGACGATCATCGTCGCGCTATTCTTTCTTGGCGGTTTTCAGTTGTTTTTCCTGGGAATGATAGGCGAGTACGTGCTCGCAACCTATGGACAGGTACGAGACAAGCCGGTCCTGTTTGAGCGCGAGCGGATCAACTTCCCGCCCGCTCCTAATGCTGCGCGAGGAAATTGGAAACAGTAGTGAGGTTCCGTTACACGCGCGTTCGTTAATCGCCCGCTCCGGAACGCCACGCAAGACTCGGTACTCGGCCGTTCGCTACGCTTTAACAGCCATCTCAGGCGGTAGAGTTAAGCGCACTTCAAGGTGCAACCCTCAAAGGTAGGTCAAGGACTGACGCGCCGGCAGGCGTTTCGCCCGCGCCACGTCTCAATTTGCTCCACGTCGCGACGCAGCGTGCGGTGTCCCCTGCGCGCTCCCATTTGCTTCGCTCGGGGGCCTATCCGTCCGGAGCAGCTTTCGGTCCGTCGCGTCGCACTCGTTAGTCGTCCGTGAAGAATGCAGATCGGACCTGAGAGATGAGCTGAAGTTGTCTTGATAAAGTATTGGATTTTGCGGGACGGCCGGGTATTGAGCGCGCTTTCTTGCGTTTTGGGATTTTGCTTTCGATCGATTCGTGATTCCCTGACGGCGTGTCGTCGACAATTGAGGCATGCGATGAGCAAATTGCGGGATGACCGCCAAAAGGACCTGCTGCTTCTTGCGCTCGATCAAATCGTCGACATGGGCCACCCGCTGGTGCAGTTGGCGGCGCTGATCGACTGGAAGTTTCTGGATGATCGCTTTCGTTCGGTATGCCAGACCGGTCCGGGTCAGCCTGGTCTGCCGACGCGGCTTGTCACCGGTCTGTTCATTCTGAAGCACATGCACAATCTGTCGGATGAGGTGCTATGTGCCCGCTAGATCGAGAACTCCTATCACCAATACTTCTGCGGCGAGTTGAGCTTCTGCCACCGGCTGCTGTTCGATCGGTCGTCAGCTCGGCGAGGAACAGCTCGTCGCGCTGCTCCAGGAAAGTCTGTCGGTGGCGCGCAAGACTGGCGCCATCGGTCCCAAGGACCTGGAGCGCGCGTGGTGGTCGATACCAGTGTACAGCCAAAGGCAGTTGCGCATCCGACCGACGCGCGGTCGATGCATCGGGCGATCACCAAGCTCGTCCGGCTCGCTAAGCATAACCGCGTGCCGCTGCGCCAGAGCTATCTGCGTCCTGCCAAGCGCGCCGCCATCATGGTCGGCCGCTGTACCCACGCTCATCAGTCCAAACGCGCCCGGCGCCAGCTCAAGTTCTTGCGGACACGGCTTGGCCGGATCATCCGCGACATCCGCCGCAAGATTGGTGGCGATGCCGCGCTGGAAGCTCGTTTCGGCCCGCTGCTCGGTTTAGCGCAGCAGGTGCGCAGCCAGGATCAGCATCAGCTCGGTCCAAAGGTCTATGCGTTACATGCCCCGGAGGTCGAGTGCAACGGCAAGAGCAAGGCCGCGCGCCTTACGAGTTCGGCTGCAAGGTCAGTATCGCCACCTTCGTGACGACTCCGAAGGGTGGACAGTTCCTGCTCCATGCCAAAGCACTCCATGGCAATCCCTTCGAAGGGTACACGCTCGGCCCCGTAATTGCCGACATGGAGAAGCTCACCGGCCTGCGCCAGACGGCGCCTGACCTTCTCCTCAGCCCAATCTTTGATGTAGCTGAAGACACTGGAGTGCCTCACTAGTTCACGCGCCCGGAGCATCGGATTGATCAGGTTTATTACCCTGTCCATCGGCTGCGACCGGTATCGCCGAAACACCTCTTTGAGCTCGCGCAAGAGCGCCGTCCGCCTTTCGCGGCTTGGGCGTGTAATGGGGCCGCATCGCTCCGCGCGGACTGCGGAGATAACGGAAGTCGAACCCTAGGAAATTGAAGCTTTCGCCTCGTTCAGGTCCACGTTTCCGCTTTTTTGTCATCATTGATTTCTACCTGCAGCTTGATGAACTCCTCCCGGAATCGTCAGGTCACGGCTCCAATCGGCCGGTCATGACGTTTGTAGGCGCCGATCAAGACCACCAGGTCGTCAGCGACTCACGCGTATTCGACGTAGGTGTACTTGCCGTTGCGCGTGACTTCCCGCGCTCGCTCCAGCATCTTGTCCACCTCATTGAGGTAGAGATTACTGAGCAAGGGCGAGATCACACCGCCCTGCGGAACGTCCTGCTCGCCAGAGGCTTTCAGCGTCATCTTCAGGAGATGCATGATGTCCGCGTCATCAACCCGACGCGCCACTTTCGCCGACAGCCGACCTTGCCGGACATTGTCAAAGTAGGTCCGCAGGTCAACGTCGATAACCCGCGCCTTCCGTGGGACGATTGCTTCAGCCACGCGCTTGGCGGCCGCCATGCGCTGTCCGTCTCTTCGGCCGCCTTCCCGGTGTCGCCGATCATACGGCCCACCTCGCTCCAGTGATTTTTCCCCGGACGAGGAAGGCTTCTGCAGTTGCTTGGCATGTTCTTGTCACCGTGCCATCGCTTCCACCCCTCGAGATGAACAGCCGTGTCGGTCAGTGTTCGGCTGCTCATCCTGCCTTGCCCTTCGGTTGCGGGCTCGGCCTTCGGACTTACTCACTTTCGAGGTCACAACGCGTTCGTTACGGCCCGGTGACTCATCAATCTTCCCTCGGGAGATTTTGATAGGCTTCGTGGGTTCTGTTTCCATCCCCTCCGTTATCCGAACTACGGGGCTCTGGCTTCTACCCCGGCCTGCTGAACATGCTAGGACGTGTTACTCTCGCATCATGCGGCCTTGCCAAAAGTTGCCTACGTTTCAGGTGTTCACGATGAGTTTAACCCGGACATCCTTTGCTGCAATGCAGCTTCACAATTCAACGGCATTGTCCTGTTCGTTGCACACCGGACGTCACAATACTAATTGTCTTAGCTACCTCTGGAAACGAACTGGCTGTTCGACAGAATATTCAAGGCGCCAACGACAAAGAAGTTGACGAGGCGATTACGCTCCCGTGCCACGAACCTCGAGACAAAACGGCGACCAAGGTTCGCGCCATCGCGGTTCAAGATTGAACGCTCGCCAGCGTCAGCCCCGCCGTAGCACGTAAATAGTCTTGGCTGCCAGCGGTGCTGATGAAGCAATTTGGAATGGCTATGCGCTTGACGCGAGGCATGATGGCCAGACTGCCGACGGCGTACATGTCGCTCAGCGATTCGACGATGGAGCTACCAAAACCGCCATTGAGTTGATGCTCCTCCAAAGTGACCAACAGACCGTGTGCCTGGGCAATCTCCCGCAGCTGAACAGGATCGTATCCGCCGACAAAAGGTATGCTATATACCGACCAGGATTTTCCCGCCGCCCGCACCTCTAAGAGGGCGTGAGCCACGATAGCGCCGGTGGCGAGGATCGCAACATCGTTTCCCGCCTGCACAGGAAGCAGGCGGCCGGGTGCAAAGTTAAGTGAAATCGCTGGATCGTGGATCGAAGCTTCGCCCGACTTGTTGATGCGCACATAGCCGGGGCCACGATAGGAAGCCATGAAGCGTGCGGCGGCGCGAGCCTCAACAGGATCTGCCGGCGCACAAACAGTCATGTTGGGAATAGCACGTAACATGGCGATATCCTCGGTAGTATGATGGGAAACACCCTGCGGACCGTAAGCAAAGCCGGCGCCTACAATCACCAGCTTCACGCTGGCCTCGTGATAGCAGACATCATGGCGGATTTGCTCCATGGCCCGCAGCGTGGAGAAGTTCCCAATGGAGTAGGTGAAGACGTTGTAGCCCTCGCGCGCCAAGCCCACAGCAACCTGCGTCATATTCTGCTCGGCAATTCCAACATTTAGGAAGCGCTTGGGGAAACGATCGGCAAATATCTCCAGAACTGAGTATCCGAGGTCACCGCACAATAGAAAAATGTCGTCGCGCGCGGCGGCCAGCTCACACAACGTGTTGATGAAAGTGTTACGCACTATAGCTGGCCCAGTTCGACACGCGCCGCATGAAGATCGGCGTCGGAGGGAAATTTATAGTGCCAGGCGAGCTGGCCTTCCATGAAGCTGACGCCCTTACCCTTGACTGTATGAGCGATAATGCAGTGAGGGCGGCCCTGTCGACTAACTTTCGCAGCGGAAAGTGCGGACTCGAGGATGGACAGCTCGTGGCCATCGAGCTCGATGACCGACCAGTTGAAGGCGCGGAACTTGCCAGCGAGCGGCTCAAGTCCCATCACGGCTTCCACGGCGCCAAAACTCTGCACTTTGTTGTAGTCGACGATAGCGATGAGGTTGTCCAGCCGGTTGTGGGCGGCGAACAGTATCGCTTCCCAGTTCGACCCCTCGTCCATCTCGCCATCGCTGAGGACAGCGAACACCGAATAAGGAAGGTTGCGACGCTTACCCGCTAGCGCCGATCCGCACGCGACGCCGAGCGCGTGGCCGAGACTGCCTGTCGACAATTCAACCCCAGGCAGCCTGTGGCTGACATGTGACGTAAAATTACTGCCATCCACCGCGAATCCTTCCTGTAGCGCGCCCGTAGGAAAGAAGCCGCGGATATCAAGGGCGGCATAAAGCGCGGCGCAGGCATGCCCCTTACTATAGAAAAGTCGATCGCGTGCCGGGTCGTTCACAACATCTGGCGCGATATGCATGATACCACCATAGAGAACCGCCAAAATATCGGCGACCGAGAGGGCGCCTCCGATATGAGAGGTACGCTTGCGGTGGCAGAGGTCAAGCGATGAGAGACGGATACGACGGGCGAATTCCTCAAGGGCAATGGTCATGGGTGCTGCGCCTTCAGTAAACGTGGCCGATGCCATTCGATGGTGCGGTTCAACGCAGCGTCGAATGGAACGCGGATCGAAAGGCCCAATTCGTCCCGGGCACGGACGATGGACGGCACATAGCGTTCTGGCGGATGATTAGCCTGCGGCACGCTCTGAATTTCAATGGCAGGCCGCGCCACACCCGCGGCCCTGGCAATGGCCATTGCTAGCCTCGCAATCGAAACGGGCTGATCGGAGCCCACATTGTAGGCGCGCGATGGCGAACCGCGCAGGAGGATAGCAAGCAGCCAAATTACGAGATCAACTGCGTACATGTAGGAGCGCATCGGTGTCCCATCGCCGCGAATGACAATCGGTTGGCGCAGGATGGCATCACGGATGAAATTTCCCGCGGCGAATTTCCGGTCGAGCGCGAGGTAGGGACCGATCTGGGCAAATATCCGAGCCGATTTGCACGACAGCCCGGCTTCCGCACCGTAGGCGGTGCCCAGCCATTCAGCGGCACGTTTGCCAAGCCCATAGGCCGCACCGACTACCGACGGGTCGGGTGCGCCCAGATAGTCTTCGCACACAAGATCAATGTGGGCCGGTATGGGGCCGTAGATCGCGCCGGAGGACAGCAGCAGCACGTCAGAGATGCCTGCCTCTCGGCAGAAGTCGAGAAATCGCCGCGTTCCTACGACGGTTACGTCGAAGGTGTGCAATGGCGCGGTGGTTGTGACAACGTCGGTTGCCCCATGGATGGCGTGGGTGAAAGAATCGAGCGGAAACGCGAAATCTCGCACATCGCCGGCGATGAATTTCAAGGCCGGATCGGCGCCAAGGTGAGGATGAGTGGCGGCGAAACCAGCCGGATCACGGCTGAGAACCGTTATCGAAAGCCCTAAAGACAGCGCGCGATCGGCATGGATCAGAGTTTCGAGCACCCAGCGACCGATATAGCCGGTGCCGCCAGTGATAAAAATACGGGCGCCAGCAAGGGCTCTGAGATCGGAGCTTGCGTACTTGAGGACAAGGTCGAGATCGGCTTGCAAGACGGCCAACTTGGGCACCTCAATAGCTCTAACCGAAGGCGACGATTTCCAGGATGCGACGGTTGAAGTCTAGGCTGTTGCCCCGATGAGTCCCGAAAAGTACCGATAGCCACGACTTCAGCATTATTATCAGGATTAAGATCGCGATCTCCACCTCCTTCTGCCAGGGTGTGCGCCCGAACATGGTGGGTGAATAGCGCGGACGTTGAGCCATGAAGGTCAGCCAGTAGAGATAGTCATAGCCTTCGATTCCCCAGTACGCATCTTCCCAATCGATGGCCACGAGGCCTTCGCCATCGACCATCAGGTTGCGAGCGCCGAGATCACCATGGCACGGAACCGCAACGAAGCGATGCTTTTCGCGCTCCAGCAGATCAAGGCAGGCCGAGGCCCGGCCCTGCGTCTTCGCGTTGATATGAGCACCCGAAATCAAACCACTGAGAGCAGCCTGGCCTTCGTGCAGCAGCGCGGCAAAATCATCGTGAGCCGGAATGGCTGCAGTCACCCTGGGATCGTTAAGCCTATTGGACCAACTTGCAATCAAGGCACGCAACAGATCTGCGGTGGGCGGACACGGCGGATAGGATAAGGCATCGGTCACCAGCCAAAAGCGAGTCCCAATCTCGACCGTTTCGACATTCAGGCGCTCGCCATATAGGGTGAACAGCAAGGCAGCCTCCTTGCGCAGCGCCGGTTCGCCATCGGTGAACCCATTTGTCTTGGCAAAATGCTGACGTCCGTCGATAAGAACGAGAAAAGTTGCGCCGAGCGTGCCGCCCTTGACCGGAGTCACAGCGCTGCTGCCGAGCGAGGCGCTGAGCTGAGCGACATCTTGCGCTGGTACAATTCCGCTACCGATGCCGGACCGTGAGATGCGAGCGTGTCGCAGCTTACTAAGCACGATAGAACAGCCTGAGGTAGTCGATCTCATCGAATCTGAAATGGCGGGCCAAAGCAGTGGTACCGGCTACGATCTGGGCCTTCTCGGCTTCGGTCAGTTCATCGACCATGGTTCGGTTGTAGTCTGCCGTGCTTTTGAGAACCGTGCCCCAAGGAAGGATATCCTCGGATATATCGCGACCGTTCCAGCTCGGATAGAGCATGCTCGGCTCAAACTTGACGCCAATGAAGCGAGCTACGTCTTCCATAAAAGTACGCTTGTCGCTTACCAGATCCTCGTAGCGAAAAATACGTACATTGCCCGGGTACATGCGCGCATACATCTCCACGATGCAATGATAGACATTCCATGTGATGAGATATTTGCTCAACGGCTGCGGAAACGGACGACGCTTGGTGTCTCGATAGGCGGAGAAAGGGTTGCGTACGATGTGCATGATCCGCACGTTGGGGAAGTCACGAACTATCCGGTCAGCGTCGATGCCGATGGCCGGTGAATAACCGACATAGATCTTATCGTCGGTGATTTCGGCGTAATAGTTTTCCCACGCCATGAAAGTGGCACGGAAGAATGCCTCAATGACCTGGCTGCGGCTGTAAGGACGAGGGCCCAGAATCTGCTCGAACGCGGCAATGCGATTAGATTCGTTGAGCTTGAGGTCAACATCGCGGAACTTCGATCCATTGCGTTTGCGTAGGAACGTCTTCAGCTCCTCGTCAATCATCTGCTCATAAAGCTCAATCGCTGTCAGCCCCTCAGGAAACTCCGGATAGCGGTACTGTACGCGCTCCACCGACGCGAGAAAGTCACTGAAGTTGCGATTGCCTAGCTGGGACTCAAATGGATAGACCAGCAACTGCGAATGCCCATCGAGGTGACGATGGATGACGTTGCCGCCGTGCTCAAAGCCGGCCGAAACCATAACGAACGCAAAGTGGCTCATAGGAGCGTCTTCTTGATTTGTAGATTAATGGGCGTCGACGTCATCCAGCTTTGTGAGTTCACTGAACGGTGTTTACCGCTATCGATACTGGTCGAGCGGATTTTGAACGATCCGCTCGATGAAGAAAGCCAAGAGGATGCGGCCTGCCAGGCTGAGTACCGGACGCGGCGGTCATTGAGGCTATAAAGCTCTTCACCACCACCTGCGGGAAACGATTGAGGTAGATGCCATAGGAGATGTTGCCTGGAAAGCATCGAACCGACTAACGGCGCGCACAAAGAGCAGGATGGAAGCGACCGAAGAAAGGACTACATAGACCGTGTGATGCAGCACGCCGCCGCGCTCAAAGCTCGATTTCGCGATGGAGTTGGGGCAGAAGCCTTCGGAGCCGAGATAATGGACCGTGGCTGCTGCGGTATAGCATCCAAGTGAAAAGCATTGCTGTGCTGACGTCGGACGGAGCCAGTCTGACCCAGCAAGACTGACAACGTCCATTTATTGGAAAAGTGCTCTCTGTTGGCATAGCCCTCTTCCCGCAGCCTCGTAGAGGCGGCCCATTCCAATCGACATCAGTCTCAAAGAGCTTCTAACTGACCTGAGCACGGCAATCGCCTCCAAGAATTGGTAGGGTAGGCGATGCCGGCCGCGCAGCTCGTTATCAAAATCGGCGCGAATTCGTAGTGAAAAAATTCGTGCCGATTTGGCAATGGTCGGACGCTCACTTCATCAGTTGGCATACCTGCGCACAGTTTGCCCAAGGAGTAGATCCCTACTTAGAATCGGAAACGCGGGCACTCCCTACCACACCTGACGGGTGCTATTTGAAACCGATGAGTTAAACGCGGACACTCGCTAAGCGCTTGCGATTCCCTGTGGGCAGCAGCTTGGCCCAGCGGCTTGCGCGTATGGCATCACACCGGCTTCCAGGCTTGCATGGATACGCAGCGTGACAAGTATTTGCTCGACGAGCCTTGGGCATCCGGTCGAGCCCCTTGGATTTGCGCCAACAACGCCCAGCGAGGAAGTTTGGACCACCCAGAACTAGAGTTTTGCGCCTCTGATCAAGCTGGCGGCTAGTTGCGCCTACGTGGTTTTGCGGCCAATCAGCGGTCGACTGCCGATCGACCCATGGGGCCGTTCTTCGTTGTGGTATCTGCGCTAACTCTCCACTTTTTGCTGGGCGTCCGCAAGGCTGAGAAACCAATGGGCATTGAGGCGTTCGGCCCGGAAGCGGCCGTTGAAGGCCTCGATGAACGCGTTATCGGCCGGCGTGCCAGCCGCAAAAAGTCTAGCGTGCCCCCGCGTTGGTAGGCCCGTAGGTCAAGGTCGCGCGACACGAACTCGCCGCCTTGATCGACGCGGATCGTCGCGGGAAGGCCACTCCGTTGCAGGCCCTTTCCAGTACCGCCACGACGTCGGCGCCGCGGAAGGTAAACCGCGGCTGCAGCGCCGGAGGAGAAGCGGGAGAAGATATCGACAATCGTCAGCACGCGAAACTTGTGTCCTGTCGCCAACTGGTCATGAACGAAGTCCATCGCTCAGGTCTCGTTTGATCGCGTGACGGGCGTGCGGTCATCGCGCAGGCCTTGACGCGGCGCTTGGGCGTTTTGTTGCGCAGTTGCAGGTCCAACGGGCGGTAGACGCGCCGCCCTGTCTTGTTCCGGCCGTGACGCCAAGCTTCACGACGCAGCAGGACGTGAACGCGGCGATAGCCGTAGCGAACGCGCGCATGACAGATCTCCCTGATCTTCTGTTCGAGGGCTGCCTGGCCGGAGCGACGAGACTTGTACTGGTAGGTCGACCTGTCAAGCTCGAGGGCCGCGCAGGCCATGCGGATCGAGACCTGCATTCGTTGCGGACTTCGTCGACCAGCTCGCGCATCCGGCCAGGCCTCATAGCTTTCGGCGGATCACGTCCCGCAGCATTCCTTGTCGAGCGACAGGTCCGGCACCAGCTTCTTCAGGTTGCTGTTCTCCTCCTCGAGCTGCTTCAACCGTCGCACCTCCGTCGGCAACAGCCATCATACTTTCTCTTACAGTTGAAGTCGGTCGCCTGGCTGATCCCGGCCTTGCGGCAGATGTCCGCCACCGCAGCCCCGTCGTTGCCCTGCTTCAGGATGAACGCCCTTTGGTATCCGAAAATTTGAGGCCTTCATCGTCCGTCGGCTCCTCCACGCCGAGGGGATTCGGCAGCGAAAACTTTAGCCAAAAATGGTCCAGCTTGCCCCCCTCAGATCACCGGCTCACGCCCGCGCTCACTCCAAACCGCTCGCCTGCCTCTCGGTGCGACGAGCCCGCCCGCACGGCGGCGAGACCCCGAACGCGAAGATCCAGCGAAGGAGCTCTCGGCATGCCCCGCCCGGCCTCCATCCCGGCAGCTGGCTCGGTAGGCGCTCTATGAAAGCGCACGATCTCCATTTTCGATAACTTCATTCAGAAATACGATATGAAGGTTGGTTCGCGCGGTTGAGAGCGATTAGTGGTTGTCCAAAGTCTGTGAACTTCGCGGGTGTTTTAGTTTGTCGCTCATTGCAGAACGGCTCAAAGTTGTCCGCTCGTTTGAAACCAGGGCCATGACAACGCGTTCGCCTGAGCTGCGCGATCAAGGCGCCGATGTGATTAGGCTCAGGCAGGGCGAACCGGATTTCGGCACGCCGGACCGTGATCGAGACCGATACCGATTTTGCTATGCATCTGCTCGACGCATTCGCTGTGGCTGTCCTACGCTTCCTATGCCTCGTCGCTCGAGGACCTCACCCGCGCCTGCAACCGCATCATCGCCGCCTGCGCCGCCCTGTCATGAGAGATCTCCCGATGCCTACTACCAAACGCCTCCGCGCTCGCATGGCCGAGACCGGCCTTGTCCACATTATGGCCGCGCATAGCCCGCTTTCTGCGATCCTCGCAGAAGAAGCCGGATTCGATGGCCTGTGGGCTTCCGGTTTCGAGCTGTCGGCGCTTTACGGCGTTCCGGACATGAGTCTGATCTCGATGACACAGCATCTCGACATGCTGCGGGCGATCGCTGGATGTACGAGGCTGCCAATCGTCGCCGACATCGATACCGGCTATGGCAATGCGATCAATGTGATCCATGCGATCGGCGAATACGAACGTGCCGGCGCCGGCGCCGTTGTCATCGAGGACAAAACTTTTCCGAAGGTCACGAGCCTTGTTACCGACGGGCGTCAGGAGCTGCTGCGGATTGAGGAGTTCCAGGGAAAGATCGAGGCCGCCGTTGCGAAAAGACAGGACCCGGACTTTCTCGTCATTGCCCGCACCGAAGCCTTGATCGCAGAACTCGGCGAAGCGGAAGCACTGCGTCGGGCGCGAGCCTATGTAGAGGCTGGCGCGGACATGATACTGATCCATTCGAAGAAAAAGGATCCTTGCGAGATCGAAAGCTTTTCGCGTGCCTGGACGGAAGCAGTGCCGCTGGTCATCGTGCCGAACGCCTACCCGGATCTTAACGCCGAGCGGGTCAAGGCGCTGCGCAACGTCCGCATGATGATCTATGGCAACTACGGCATTCGCGCTTCTGCCACTGCCATGCAGGAGACCTTCCGTCGGATCGTAGCGGACGGCGGCGTCCAACACGTACACAAGGACATTCTACCGGTCGAGGAAATCTTCAGACTTCAAAGGATGGATGAGGTCAAGGCAGCCGAAGCTCGCTTCCTTCGCTGAACCCTTCACAACCAACAAGATCTTGAAATTATATCCAGCGCTCGAGGTGCTCAGACGCCATCCTGACGCTGTTAGGAAAGTCTGAGTAGCGGCCTACTAGTGCTACTCTAGAAGTCGTGCGGCCGACGCAAGAGCAGTGATCGCGCCACGCATTAGGCGCTTAGTACCTGCGAAAAAACCGCCGACAGCAGTCGCGCGCCCGTACGAAACGCACCAAAATTGCTGATTTTGCGCGCGAAACCCGCTTGATAAGCGGTAATCCTGATGTACGCATCTAATAAAGTGATACAGCATTCATTCTAGGCAACGGCCTGCCCTGGCAGTTGGCGGAAGCTACCGGAGCGGAAGATGGCTGCCGAACACGATGAAGTGCCCCTCAATGCAATCCGGGCATTTGTAACCATTGCACGAGAGGGAAGCGTAACGCGCGCGGCTAGCGCATTGGGAACGACCCAGAGCTCGGTCAGCCGCTACCTGGCCGTGTTACAGGACTATCTCGGTACCGACCTCGTGGAACGGCGAGGTCGGCGGAGCCAGTTGACAGAGTTTGGGAGACTTTTCGCGAACACTGTCGCCGAACCGCTTGATACGATCTGCTTCACCGCCAAGAGAATGCAGCGCCGGAACCGATCGGACCCCAACCGGATTGTGGTCCGCACGTCGCTTTCTACCTTTGCTTACTCCTTTTTGATTCCGAATCTCCAAGCTTTCTCTGCTGAGATGGATGGCGTGATCGTAGACGTGATCAGTTCATTGTCTCCACCGACATCATCTGACAATTTCGACATCTTGATTACGCGAGATCTTTCCGTCATCGAGCCGGCCGACGATTGGGAAATCCACAATGAGATACTCGTATGCGTAGGGTCTCCAAATCACGTAGCGGGCAAAACGCTCTCGGTTGTTCGTTCGATGCCAATTTTGAACATCACATCCCGGCCGGATATCCTACCCACATGGCTTAGGGCGATGAATCTCACCACAAAAGATATAAAGTCGGGAGCGCGATACGATCACAATTTCCTTGCTCTGCCGGCCGCCATCACGGGAAACTGCCTGCTGGTAGCGCCTGAAATCATTGTCAGCGATCTCGTGCGCGGCGGCGCGCTGCATGCGATACCAGGATCGCGGGCTCCCAGTGGCATGCAGTATCGGGCCTACGCGGTCGATCGCAGCGGCAATCCCGAAATCGCCCGTGCCTTTTGCCGATGGGTGACTCGCCTGTGCAAGAAGGCCGCAATCCCGGAAGCCGCCTGATATCGCATCAAGCGATACCACAAATCAGGCATAGAGACACGGACACCGCAAACCCAACGTGGCTGAAGCTGATCGTTCAAGCGGCGAGACGAATGGTCCAAACCAGCCTGCTCCTTTTATTCGTCTATAGTCCTTCCGCGGTCGCGAAAACCGAACCGAAGCAATGCCGAGGATACCAAGCGCAATGATGACATCACTTAGCTTAGCTGCGAGGGGTTATTTTCCGGGACCGTGGCTGCAACTAACCGATCAAAGCTTAGGACTCATCGTACTTGTCTTTGCGCTTGTGACGGAGCAAGGCGCGATAACCGCCCCGGATAAGACGTAGCCCCATCTTGACCAGCCGAATGATCCGGCTGCGCAGATCACATGTTTTCCATCCTCGATCGGGAATGCGATGCGCGCCGAACAGGCCTTGCGCGATTTTGCGATAGCTGTTTCCTTCCAGCCATCCATCAGCGGCACGCAGAGCAAGGATGAGCCGATGGCTGGTCTGGATCGGCAGAGCATGTGGGGACGGGCCGAGGGGGCGCTGTTCGAGCGCTCGCCAAAAGCGCTGTGCCGCCTGCGAACGAATGTCGAAATCGCGGTCGAGCGGGAGATCGACGACAATCACTGAGCGTCTCGATGGCAGTTCTCTCAGCCAAAGGCGGTGCTTCGCTCCTCCGAGCGGCACGATGGCATGCCATCCATCTGGCCCCCGACGAAGCTCGCTGCCCGTTAGTTTGCCGAGATCCAGGTCGTACCGTCTGGACGACCTCAAACCGATAACTGGGTGGACGGGCAGCACGGTCGACAGCGCCTCGGGCGCCCAGAAAATGGCTTGTTTGTCGAACGCCGTTCGCGGATCCCCGGCGAAACGAAAGCCCCCACTTTCCTCGGAAGTGATCCGTCGTCGCGTCGGATCGTTCGCTGCTGGTCAGGACCTCATAATCTCTTTCATACTCGAGGTCGCGACGTAGACATTCCCAGGCAATGTCCTCCGTCTCTACCGTCTTGGCGTCAGGATATGCTTGCTTTGATCTCCAGTCAGCGGCTGCCATCGTACATTTTTCCCCGCACGTTCATGCAAGGAAATTGCAGCCCCACGATTGTGACGATTCCTGGTTGTGCTAATGCAATTGTTCAATATTGATGTGCTCCGTCGATGGAACAATCAATTTTTGCGATTAGAGCTCAATAAGAAATCACGTCCGCTTCAAGTGCATCCACTATTCACTCTTCGGCCAACCGCGTCGCAGGAGATGACGATAGCCGTGACGTGCCATCCATTTGGCGCGAGCCAAATGAGTGTCGAAAGCACGGCGCGCGCGATCCGGCTCAAGGACCGGATCGACACCGAGCACAATGCGCGCGACTTCGCGCCAATCTGCATTATCCGCCTGTGCATCGAGAAGGCGCAGGTAGGTAACGACGTGCTGCTCGTCGTATGGCGTAAGCTCGGGCGCGTCGGGCGCCAAATCTGCGATTTTAGGATCGAGCGACACTGACTGGAACTCCTACCAAATCGAAAAACTCTATAGAAATCTGAGCGACGGTAGCCCGCTTCACGGCATCTTGGTACCGGCTCGATTGTCGCAGTTTGCAAATTGTTTCCCCGCAGAAACATCGATTGGGGGCGGCTATCGGATATCTGGGGGCCTGGTCCGTCGTTTCTCTCGATTTCGCTCGCTCCGACCTTCGCCGGTGTTGATTTGACCGCAGTCCATATCGCTCGGAGCGCGATGAGCAGATTTGCTGTCCAGCAAGTGCCCGCTCGCTTGTTGCCTGCGAATAGAAATCGACGCGCGTGTGGTTCGGCCGACGCACTGCCTCCTCTCGCTGGTGATGGCTGCTCGGTTTGGTCGCCTGGCGAGAACGTTGTTCTCGATTTTGAACCCCACGCGAGAAAATTTGCCATTTGGTCGCGCCGCCGTGAAGAAAGCCGCGGTAATGGTCAGCATCCATTTTGCGGCCGCCAAATGGCTGACGAACGGCTCGCGAGCGCGCACTGGCCGAGATCTGGATCGATATGCAGCACGGTCCGAGCAACCTCTTTCCGGTCGGTGTCGGCGGCTTCCGGATCGAGAAGTCGCCAGCAGGCCACCACATGCCGCGCGCCACGGGCAACAGCACTGAACTATCCAAATGAGGATCCGCGAGAGTTCAGTGGTGGGGTCCGGATGATCTTACGCGCGCGCGGCAGAGCGACGCAGTTCCGGTTCACAACGAGCGTGAGACGTCATTTTGTCAAGTATATCAAGGTGCAGTATATCGAGCAAGCGGCATCCTTTCCCGCATGGACTTGCGGGAAACATTCGCCACCAATTTGCGCCGTCTGCGCAATGCGAGGGGATGGTCGCAGGACGAGCTTGCCTTCGAGGCAAAGATAAGCCGGGGCTATTTGAGCGAGCTTGAAACGGCCGAGCACTATGTCAGCATCAAAATCATAGGTCGCCTTGCCGACAAGCTCGACGTTGAGCCTGCTGAGTTCCTTAAACGCCCTGCCAAGAGAGGGCGTTAGCTAGACCCGTCCCAATACACAGTCTTTGTTCTCAATCCATTTCTTCTGGCTACCGTAGCCGTTGAATGCTGGTCCGGGAGGTCATTTCCGCAGGATGACCTTGCGCACGTGCAGCAGACCGATGCAGTTTCCGGTTCAAAATGTGCATGAGGCGACATTTTGTGAAGTATATCGAGGTGCAGTATTTCGGGCAATCCGCTTTCTGTCCTGCATGGATTTGCGGGAGACATTTGCCACTAATTTGCGCCGTCTGCGCAATAAGAGGAGATGGTCCCAGGACGAACTTGCCTTCGAGGCCGAGATTAGCAGGAGCTATTTGAGCAAGCTCGAAAAGGGCACGTACTACGTCAGCATCAAAATCATAGGTCGCCTTGCCGACAAGCTCGACGTTGAGCCCACTGAGTTCCTGAAGCGGCCCGTAAAGAAAGCCGAAGGGTAGGCGCATCCCAACACGCGTGTTGCTTCCATTCCATTTCTTCTCGTCTGTTCGGTAACCCTTGAATGCTGGTCTGGTGATTTCCGGCGGCCGGGAATGGGCTTCCGGCGGCCAACATGGATTCGAGAAAGGCCCAACGCAGGACCGCGTCAATGTGGTCGTTGGAATAAACGCGACGATCTCCGTGGCGACACATCGGCAAGCAAGCTTGTAGCGGCCCAACGCCTGCGACCACTGGGCCATAGCTTCACGGCATCGCGTTGGTTTGATGCAGTTCGAAGATCAAGGCGACGAGCTCGCCAGGATCAGACACCAGAGAAACAGCGTGCTATGTGGACTTGCGGGGCTCAATTTTGGCGACATGTCCGCGAGGCTTGATGCTCGCCAAACGGAGGACGCCTGGCGGACCGGGCGGGACCCTTTGCTCACTCGCCATTGCTGCCCGGCCGCATCTAGAGCTGGATACGACCTTCGCCCCCCTCATCCTCGAACAGATTCGCGCAGATCGGCGCGTTGAAGGAGTGTTGTCGAGCTCGAGCGAGAGATACCACGGCCCTTTGGATCGCCGACCAGGCTGGCCCGATCGCCGCCTACGCGCATAAATGCGATGGCTCGGCGGACGGTTGCTTGCGCGGTCGTGGCCGCAATTGTGAACCTCGGCGAGCCTTCGCAGAGGTTCACAATGTCTTTCAACGCGCCGATCACGAATACACTTCACGAGCTTGGTCCCAACGCGCCGTGCAAACCGATAGTCCAGGCATCTGAGCGGGCCCGCAGGCGTGCGTAGACACCGCGGTGTCGATCTGCTTGAATCCTGTCGGCAAAGCCGCAGGCGCGCGCCGAACCTTTCGGCGCAGAAGACGCGGGCAAGAAAGCCGCGATCGATGCCGCAAGGCTCGAGGCCGATACGGAAAGCTCCCGATATCGGCGTAGGCTCGCAGATCATGGCGCGGCTCAGTTCAGGCGGCGCCCAATGGTCAGGTAGTCGGCCGAGGCCACATCGGCCGGGCTGATCAGTCGACGCGCGTCGAACACCGTCTTGCCATCGACTGCCAACGAGGTGAGTTCGCCATAATCCTGCGTCCGAGTCGCGATGATGATGATCTCGGCCCACTCGACCTCGCGCCGCCAGTCAGACGAGAAATGAATGCGGTCCGCGGCGGTTCCGATGGCCAGCTTGAAGTTCTCCGTCGCGAGGGGATCGTAACATCTGACATCCGCCTCGGCCCGCAGAAGATCGCGAACGATCTTGATTGAGGCCGATTCGCGGACGTCGTCGGTGTTCGGCTTGAAGGAGAGGCCGAGAACCAGGGTTCGTCGGCCGGCTAACGCTCCGAGCTTCCGCTCGAGGGTAGCGACGATCTGGCCCGGCTGCGCAGCATTCACATCGAGAACGGCATTCAGCATGTTCATCGGGAGGCCAAGGCTTTCGCCTTGCGTGCGTAGCGCCTGTACGTCCTTTGGAAAGCACGACCCGCCGAACCCGCAGCCCGGAACAAGATAAGTCAGGATCTGTGGAGCGAGGCGGCCCAAGGGAGTGATCGGCGACCACCGTTTGTCGAGAGAGACGCCGCGCATGACGTCAAGGGCGTCGACGCTTCCGACCGCGGTGCAGAGATTTGCCACCTCGTTCACGATGGAGATCTGAGTGGCCAGAATCGCGTTGTTGGCGTATTTGATCATTTCGGCCGTGCGGGTGTTCACCCGTAGTTTGTCGCAGTTCCACGGAGCATAGAGCTCCTCGAGCCGCACCAGCGTCCTCTCATCCTCGTGACCGAGCACGACGCGATCGGGCTCCATGAAATCCTCGATCGCCTCTCCTTCGCGAAGAAACTCCGGGTTCATGCCCAAGCCGAACGCCCTAAGCCTCTTCCCGGACGAGTGTTCGAGCTCTTCCCGCACTATCGTGTCCGTCGTCCCCGGAATGACGGTGCTTTTCACGACGACCGACAGGTGATGAGGCGTGGTCGCGAGATACGCGCCAATCTGCCGAGCGCACTGCCGGACGGCGCTGAGGTCGATCGCGCCGTTCTCGGACGGCGTGCCTACAGCGATCAAGGCGATTTCCGCCGTCTTGAGCGAGGCGTGAAGGTCGGTGGTGGCCCTAAAGCGAGCCGATGCAAGGACTGACTTGAGCAGCTCGGAGAGGCCATGCTCATGGATATGCGGAATGCCAACGTTAAGCTGAGCGATGACGTCCTTCCGCAGATCGACGCACGTCACGTCGTGTCCCTTCGCCGCGAGGCACACGCCCGACACGAGGCCCACATAGCCGGATCCGACAACCGTGATGCGCATCACGCCCTCAACTCGTCGACAGGAACGACAAATAGCGGCGCACGCCCTCATTTACGAGGACCTTGGGAGCGTAGCCGACAATGTCCCGTGCCTTCTTGATCGAGGGGCGGCGCCGGTTCGGATTATCGACAAGATACTCTGCGTCGGAACTCTTCTCGAAGACGACGGCGCCGCGGCGTCCGAAAAGCTCCAGCGAGGCCTGCTGATAAATCTCGGCCAGATTACGGACGGAGATCTCCGGCTCGTCGATCCCGATGTTAAAATAATCGTACTTCCCGTGCAGGAGGCAGAGGAGATAGCCTGCGATCGCGTCGGAGATGTAGCAAAAAGTGCGGGTCGGGCTGCCGTCCGAAAGAATGGCAATGTCGCGTCGATTGATCACGCATCGTGCGAAATCGGCCGGCAGCCGGCGATCGTCGATGCGCATGCCGGGCCCGTAATTGTTGAAAGGACGGGCGACGGTGATGGGCATGCCATACGCCTTGGAGAAGACGTAGCACATCGTCTCGCCGAAACGCTTCGATTCGTCGTAGCAGGCCCGCGGGCCCACGCACGCGACATTGCCGCGGTACTCCTCGTCGGTCGGGATCGCCGTCTCCGCGGGATCGCCATAGATTTCGCTGCTCGAAAAGAACAACAGGCCCTTGAGCCGATCCGACCCCCGATAGGCTTCGAGCAGCCGCCGCAGTCCCCAGATGTTGGCGTCGATGGTCTCGACCGGATACTGCCGATAGAACGTCGGCGAAGCGATCGAGGCCATATGGATGACGTAGTCCGCCGCGTCAGCACCGTCGACCGCTCGAAGGTCATCTGTGGCGACGTTGAACGTATGCATCTTGAACAGGTCCGGAAACTCCGCACCCAGATCGGTCAGCCACCGCGGTTGATGCAACTGCAAGGTGTCGAGCGCGATAATCCGCTTCAGGTCGAGTTCGGCCGCTTTTCGCGTGAAGTACCGGAGGAAGTAATAACCGAGGAAGCCGGCGCAGCCTGTGAGCAGGACCGTTGCCCCCGCGAAGCGTCCTCGCGGCAGGGCCGCATGGATATGCTCAATATCTTCTTTGACGATAGGACTGACTGTCACGAAGCGCTCCGAACGAGAGTTTGAGCCTTGTCGGCGTGTACCCAAGAGGCTCAGCCGGGTACCAGCTCTTCGAACTATGCATCCATGCAAGCCCGGAAGGTGCGGCGCCATACACGAAAACCCGAGCGCCCGGCGCGGTCGGTCAAAGGCCCCTTCTCCAGCACGCAGTCGGCTCGATTGAAAAGGCGGTGCACGAAGGACCGATGGAAGAAACAAGTACTCACCGTTGACACAACTGGCGCCTTGCCTGGGCCTTTTGGAGGCTTTCGGATTTCACTCCCCGTCGGTCCACAAAATGTCCCTTGTGGTTGCTACTGATGACTGAGGTTGGCAGGCCGCTCAAAAAACGGATATCTCAAACCTCGAGAAAGACGGATGATCGGCCACGTCCCTCCGAGAGCGAATTGAGCTTGTAACTTTCGGTGACTGGATGGTCACTGAGATGATAGATCGAAGGCTGCGGCAATCCGCAGAGTGGCAACATAGGAGCTGTCGCGCAGCTCGATGTTACTGCAAATTCATGAGCGAAAACCCGTGTTTCACTGAATATCTTGGTGGAGCGTGATGGTCGCATGGCGATGGCTTTCGAAGGACTATATTGCAGTGTGATGAGAAGTTACCGCTCTCGGTCACCAGATGTGCGCTTCCGCGCGTGGCCGGTTCAGTCGCACCTCAACGGCTCCAGCATCTCGGCGAGCTTAGCGAGGACAGATAGCGATTGGTGCTGCATGCCGATTCCTTTTGCGTTTTACCGGCAGACGTTCATTGTCGACAGTAACATGCTTTCGTCATCTCGACCAATTACCGGCTCTTGTAGTTGAACCGGGGCGCAACACTTTACATGCCCGACAGAGAAGTGAAGCAACGTCGCGGCCATGACAATCAGAGAGGACTTCAGCGAACTGACTGCCCAGGCATGTCGTAGATTCCTTCAGAATAAAATCGGTCTTCGCGTCGCGGGAGCCGCGGCTCACCTTCCCCCACGCCGACGTCCTGGAGGTTCTGGACAGGGCTTGCAAGGAACTGGGCTTCCCCGCCGGGATCCGCGTCAATCAAGGTAGCGGGTTCGTGCCGCGCGATCTTGACCTGCGGGCCTACCAGCGCGGCGTCATGCTGGACTTCTCGCAGCCTGGCAAGCGGACCGACAATGCGTTCGCCGGGACCTTCAACGGTCGCTTCCGGGCCGAGTGCCTCGACACCCATCGGTTCTCAGCCTTGAGGGCGTGTTCAGTCCCATGTGATTGGCGACAGCCTGGACTGGAACTAGGTAGCTGAAACGAATGCGCTTATCGTCGCGGGTCGACTTGGCAACGAAGGCGTCCCGATCGGCGGGTCGATAAAAGCGCGCCGAACGCTGCCACGTTCTTTGTGACCATTGCTTTTGCTTCCGGCGATGCGCCGGTCGAAGCGTTCGACGAGGCCCTGGCTCTGCGGTGGCAGCGCGTTGTGAGGCGATGTGCGATGCCACATTGCTTGAAGAGATAGTCAAGGGGATAGGCATCGGAAGGTGCGCCGGCGGCTTGTTCTTCTTTTCGATGGCGAGGAGTTCGGTAAACCCGTCGCCGTTGTCGGTCAGGATGGCGTGAACGCCGCGCTGGAAGCCGCCGGGGAAGCGCTTGAGGGAGCCGGCTGCAATGCGCCCTCCCGTCCGGCATGGATCTCGACGAAGACGTGGCGGGCACGATCGATGGCGACGAAGACATAGTTCGTGCTGCGCTGCAGGACCGGCAGATACTGCACGTCGATATGGATGAAACCGACGCTGCCGGTTATCGAAGGCGCCGGCCTTCGGCTTGTCAGCGCTTGGTAGACCGCTAATGCCATTGAGTTGTTGCAGTCGACGGCCGACAGGGTCGTCACCCGGGTCTTCGGCAGGTGCGAGCGCTTCGATTGTCGTGCGCGGCGCCACCGATCAATCGTAGTCTCCTCGCTCCACCAACTCGGCAGGCAATCGGGCGTGACTTCTTGCCGCGCTGGATGTAGGCGCGCGCCTTCGGTGTGTCGTGGTGGCGTTCGCAGTGCGGGTTCGGTTCCATGAGACGAAGTGCTTCCTGACAACGGGAGCGCCTCGTTCCACACCGTTTCGCCCAACCAATCCGCAAGGATTAGATGGGAGACGGACGGGAAAAAGCGAAGGATTGATGCGGACGCTACAAGGAGAGCGGCCCCATGGGACGATCGGAAATCGGGTCGCTGATTTTGCTGCAAAACCACGTCGCGGCAGCCAGTCCACGCGCGTGATCACGGGTGCAAACTCTGGTTCTGGGGTGTTCACACTCCGTCTCGCTGAACACCATGACCGACGCTACCAATTTTCGGAGGAGATTGCGGAGCTCAGGCCAGCTAGAAGCAACTGAGGCTCATTGGAATGGGTCTCGTCTGCGAGGTTAAGATGGGACCGATGGCAAGAGCCGACCACTTCGCCAAGGGAGGGCCCGCCTTGCTGAACTGGACTTTGCCGGCACTGTTCGCCGTAATCGCAATCCGTTTCGCGTGGCTGCAATACGACGGCAGTTATGGTCTCAATCTCGCCGACGAAGGTTTATATCTTAACGTCATCGCGAACTCCTTCCCCTACGCAGTCAATATTCCGCCGTTCCTTTTCGGCTTCCTCTCTCACTGGCCATATCAGTGGGCAGGCAACGACATCGCCGTGCTTCGCGCGGCGAACGTCACACCCACCATGGCGCTGGGTTGGATTTGCAGTCTCCTTGTGATCCGACGTCTCTGGATGGCAGGCTGGCCGCATCCAGCGGGGCTAACGGCAGGGCTTTCCAGCCCTGCGTTATGCAACCTTGGTAATTGGGTGCTCATCCCGCGGCTGCTGCGCACTCAGCTTTCCATCGCTCTCGATGGTGATGACCGATTTGCTGCTAGCCGGGCGGCTGCGTCGCATCCGCCCGCTCTTGGAGTGGATCCTGTTGGAGTGGATCCTGATCGGCATTGGCGGCTGGTACCTTCATGGCCAAACCGGCGAACACCGCGGCCATCGCAGTCGTCGTTTATGTTCCATGCCGTCGCTAGCGCGGAAAGTCGGTGCTGCGCCACGTTCCCTTCGCCGCCCGATGAGGCACTATTCGCATCGATGATACGATGGCTGACTTTGCATGGCCCTTCCCCAACGGACTTGTCCGCCCGCTGCTCGAAGCATCCGCTTCTTGATGTGGACTTCTACGGACTAGACCTATGAAGTGCCGCAATTGCCAGACGCAATTACAACACGTGGTTCTTGACCTGGGACACGCGCCGCCATCGAACGCCTATCTTTCAAAAGCGCAGCTCCACGCGCCCGAGACGACCTTTCCGCTGAAAATTCTTGTCTGTCACGTATGCTGGCTGGTACAGACCGAAGATCACACAGCCGCCGACGAATTGTTCTCCAGCGAGTATGCATACTTCTCCTCGACGTCGCAGAGCTGGCTGAAACATGCTCGCGCCTATTGCGAAAAGATCGCCGAGATGCTGCATCTGACCCGAGACAGTTTTGTCGTCGAGGTCGCCTCCAATGACGGATATCTGCTCAAGAATTTTGTAGCGATGGGCGTACCATGCCTGGGTATCGAGCCGACTGCCAGCACGGCCGATGCCGCCGAGCGGATTGGCGTGCCGGTGCTCCGTGAATTCTTTGGCGCAGTTTCCGCTACCAGGCTGGCAGCAGGCGGGCAGCAGGCAGATCTGATCTGCGGCAACAACGTCTACGCCCATGTACCTGATATCAATGACTTCACATTGGGCCTGCGTATTCTACTCAAACCGAGAGGTACGGTGAACCTGGAGTTCCCACATCTGAAGAACATGATCGCGCACAACCAGTTCGACACCGCCTATCATGAGCACTTCTCGTATCTGTCGCTCACGGCGGTTATCCGCATCTTCGAGAAAGCGGGCCTGCGGGTCTTCGACGTTGAGGAGCTCCCGACGCATGGCGGTTCCTTGCGCATCTATGGCTGCAACAAGCATGATCCGCGCAAAACAACGGCAGTGGTCACGGCCGTGCTGGCAGAAGAGCAACGGCTCGGGTTGCAAGACCTCGGTTTTTACCTGGCATTCCAGCAAAAGGCGGACAGGGTAAAGAACGATTTCCTGGCTTTCCTGATCGAGCAGAAGCATGCCGGCAGGTCGGTAGCCGCGTATGGCGCGGCTGCCAAAGGCAATACATTGATGAACTATGCCGGTTTGAAGCGCGACTTAATCAGTTTTATCTGCGATGCGGCAGCGTCGAAACAGAACAAGTTCATGCCCGGCAGCCACATTCCGATCCTTTCCCCAGCAGAGCTTGAGACGCGAAAGCCGGATTGGGTGGTGATCCTGCCCTGGAACATTGCTGCGGAGGTGATCCAGCAGCATGAGCAGATCAAGAGGTGGGGCGGCAAGTTTGTGATCGCGGTTCCCGAACTGAAGGTTTTGACATGAAGGTCCTGCTGACCGGCGCGGCCGGTATCATCAGGCAGCATGTGGTCGCCTGCTTTTATGTGATGGCCAGACCGCTATTGCCGTTGCACGAAATGCCGATCGCGCTTCAAAAATGTCCTCGCATCCAAAAGTCAACTTCGGCGCCCGTGACTTGGCCGCGGACTCAACCCAGTGCTCGAGGGCGGACGTGATGCTCTTGTAAACCCTCTCACCTCGCACGGTTATCGAATTTCTCCCGGGAATACATCGAATGTATCGAATGGTTTCGCTTCGGCGATCCAATGTTTTCCATGAGACGGCGTGAGCCGGTGACCATGTTTTCGACCAAAGATGCGGCCTCACCATCGCTCGCAGATCGCGAGCTGTAGCGCCCTCGGCAGAAACGAGATGCCAATGAAACCTGACGTAAAAGAAACTGAGAGGAAGCCTGCGATTGACCTGTATCAACTGGTCTGCGAGCTGTTTCCGATCAACCGTAGCCAAACCGGCTCAGGAGTTCGCAAGACGCTGAGCCTCATCGCTCGCCACATTGATCTCGAGATCAATGAAGTCGCAACGGGAACTCCTGTTTTCGACTGGCACGTTCCAATGGAATGGAATATTCGGCGCGGGTCGATCTCCACGGTAGGCGGAAAATGCTTGGTCGACTTCGCCAGCAACAATCTTCACGTTCTAGGATATAGCAGGCCGGTGCAGGGAGTGTTCACGCGTGCCGAACTCGCACGGCACGTCCACACTCTGCCTGATCAGCCGGATCTTATTCCATACAGGACCGGCTATTACGCCGACGATTGGGGCTTTTGCCTGCCTCACAATCTTTGGCAGACCATGAATGATGACACCTATCATGTTGAGATCGACAGCGATATCTCGCCTGGTTCACTGACGTTTGGTGAGTGTTTCGTTCCCGGCGAGACGCCGGACGAAGTTTTGCTCAGCAGCCATGTCTGTCATCCGAGCCTCGCAAATGACAATCTTTCGGGAATCGCCGTCATGACAGCTATGGCCATGCGGCAGGCGCGCCAAAAACGACGGCTAGGGTATCGATTTCTCTTCCTTCCAGCGACGATCGGGGCCATCACCTGGCTCGCCCGCAACGAGCCAGGATTGGCTAACATCAAGCATGGCCTCGTGCTGACGTGTTTGGGTGATAGCGGGCAATTTCACTATAAGCAGAGCCGCAAGGGGGCCACCATCGATCGGGCCGTGACACACGTCCTCAGGCATTCCAGCCTCCGCCATGAAATACTGCCGTTCGCCCCCTACGGATATGACGAGCGGCAGTTTTGTTCGCCTGCTTTCGATCTGCCGGTAGGCTGCCTTATGCGCGGTGTACATGGTGCTTTCCCCGAATACCATACCTCGGCAGACAATCTGGATTTCGTGAAGCCGGAGGCCCTCGATCAATCTTACTCGGTAGTAGAGACGGTCCTGGATCTACTTGATGCGGACTGCACGTATGAGCGCCTCGACGGTCGATGCGAGCCCCAGCTTGGAACACGCGGTCTCTACAGAGCGATCGCCGGACAACGCGAGGCGGGCGGCGCCACGCAGATGGACCTGTTATGGTTGCTCAACCTCGCGGATGGCGATCATAGCCTGTTGGAGATGGCGGTGCGGGCCGACGTGCCCTTTGCTCGGCTTGAATCCGCCGCTCGGATCGCACTGGACGCAGGGCTCATCCACATACGTCCCGAATGATCGAAGCGGATCGAATCAACCACCATCATGCCGCGCGTTCATCTTGCGATTGATCGCTCGATGGCGTCGGGGATGTCAAGTGTTCCAGCCAACCACGTGGTGCCCTCTCGGAGTTTTTTCCGCGTTGATTGCGACGTAAACATTCTTTGTCGACCTGGCCGACAGCCTGTCCATGCTTTGCCTGTGCAGATTCTCGGCAATAGCTGATTGAGCAATGCTCGAACCCGATATCGAAGCTTATCCGGACCCGGCGGCGCTCTAATCAAGTACTGTTCGAGCTGTCGCGATTTCGGGATCTGAATCGGCATTTTGCGAGGTCTTCTCTCGTGATGTTTCACTTTGAAAACGCGCGCCGCGCAGCGACACGCAAGCCGCAGCACGCGATCATTGTCGGGACGAGGCCGAGGGGAGCTGCGCGTTCGTGGTAATCGAGCACGGGTGATGCCCCGGCCCCGCAATCCGCTCATGCCCCGGCTCGGGATCGATACCATTCCACTGTACGGCGAAGGCCCTCCTGTAGCGTTGTCGACGGGTTCCAGCCGATCAATTTGCAGGAGGCGGCAACATCGGCTTTCAGTACCCGCTCGAGGGGTCGATCAGGAACTGCCCCGAAAAGCGGTTCGGGCGCCTCGGGAATCAATTCTCTTAGCCGCCGTACGATCTCCCGGATCGTGCACACCTTGCCCCATCCGACATCTATCGTGCGGCCCCTGACGCCAGATGTGTGGGCGCATACCATAAGGCCATCGACCACATCATCGACGTAAATCCAATCAACTGGCCGAACGCTGCTGCTCAGTTTGGCGCGCTCGCCGCGCAAAAAGGTAGTGATAACGTAGGGGACGAGCTTTGTGAGGTCCGCTTGCGCCGGGCCGTAAACCATGGCGATCTTTGCGATGACGACCTCGGTCTGGTACAGCGCCTCGAACATCCGGGCAAACGCGGACGTCGCCCCTTTCGCTGCGGCATAGGGCGAGCAGGGTATAGGATTCGGGCTATCAGGCTCTTCAACCGAGCCGGCGAGCACGATCCGGCCGGCGCCGCTTTCACACGTCACCATGAGCAGATTGAATGCGGTGAGAAAGTTGTTCTGCAGGATCGGCAGCACCATTTCGAAGCTGCCCGTACTCGTCGCCAGACCAGCGAGGTGATATGTCGTGTCAGGCTGGACAGTCCGGATCAGTTCTCGCGTTGCTTGCAGGTCGATCAGATCGACGTTCCACCAACGGATAGCGGTGGCGCGTCGGGCGTAGCCCTCGTCTCCACCGATCGATCGCCACCAGGCCGGTACGTCGGCGGGTGGCTGGCGCGAGACCGCGTGCAATTCGACGCCCGAGGCCGCGAGCCTTTTGCAAAGCTGCGATCCAATGAAGCCTCGTGCGCCGGTCACCAATACCTTTTCCATAGCCGCATCCTAATGACAGAAATTACCATGGCCATCGGGTCGAATGCTGAACACGGCGAATTGCCGTGGACGTCCCGGCGGGCCGATCGCCGAAAGTCAAAGAACTCGGCACGAAGCTCGGACAGCTCCTGGAGATCGGCCTCGACCTGCATCACGGCGTCGCCGCACCCATGCATATACTCGACGGGACTCGAGCGCTGAAACCCGACATTCTTGCTGAGGCGAATAGCCCTGACGCGGGAATCCTTACCCGTCAGCTGCGAGGGCTTTCTCCGGGTCAGATCACTTGAATGATCAGCACTGAACATGCCCGTCAGATGATCGGTAATCCATGCTACCAGGTGCGCGTGGGCTAGGGCTGGACCGAAATTCCAGAGATCAGCGAAGGCCATACCATCGGTGAATTGACGCTGAGCCAGTGCAAGATAGCCCGAACGGGTTTCGCGGACATGTTGCCACGGGCGAACAGCGGTCGGCGAGCGGATCTTCATCACCTCCTCCGTTGCGACGGCGCGCAGGATATCGGGGGTCAAGCGACCCTGGGCTCCATCACCACCGCCGATCCATTACCAGCACGGGGCCGTGGCCAGCGCCACCGCGTGGCCCACATGGCTGTCAGACTGAAAAAACCACGGAAGGCGGAGGACACAAGTTCGGCGCAGGCCTTACTGTTCCCACACGGGTCGCCTCCGCCGAACCGACAGCTCTCACGATAGCCCCATATCCATTCACGGTTCTCGCAGCACGTGTCGGAGTTGAACACGGGGCGGACCGAGTGCACCCGCCGAACGGTCGGCGAGATTGCGCCGTTCCCATGACATTGCTGCAATAGTTTCGAATGGATCGGCATCGGAATAGCGTAGCAATGGTTGGGAGACCGCGTGGATGACGAGATCGGGCGCGGCGCCACGAAGCGTGCTTTACCAAATGATCGGCCTTGTTCATCTCGCCCAGCATCGACTCCATGCCAGCCCTGACGCGGGCGATTTCAGATGGCTTGGCGCGCGGGCCGGAGGAGCCAGCGCGCAGCCGGTCATCCGCACCAAGATGTTGCAGCCAAACCGCGAGCCGCGCGCACTTGAAGTTTGTCGCGCTTGCCCGCCCAGAATGGATCATTTTTCCCATACCTTCCACGGCGCCTTGCCCTCGATCCAGAGCGCTTCAAGGAATGTCTTGTCGCGCAGCGTATCCATCGGCTGCCAGAAGCCGTGGTGCTGGTAGGCCGAAAGCTGTTGCTGCTCGGCCAACGCCATGAGCGGCTCGCGCTCCCAAACGGTGGAGTCATCCACCAGCAGGTCAATGACTTTCGGGGAGAGCACGAAAAAGCCACCATTGATCATTTTCCCATCGCCACGAGGTTTTTCCTTGAAGCTGGCGACACGGTGGTCACTACAAATTTCGAGGGCGCCAAAACGGCTAGGCGGATAGGTGGCGGTTAGAGTGGCGAGCGTACCCTGGCAACGGTGGAAGGCGATCAACGCGGTTATGTCGATGTCTCCTACACCATCGCCATAGGTCAAGCAGAAGGCGTCCTCATCGGTCAGGTAATTTGCAACTCGCTTGAGCCGACCACCGGTCATCGTCTTCTCGCCCGTATCGACGAGCGTCACCTTCCAGGGTTCGGCATGATGCTGGTGGACCTCCATGCGGTTATTTGTCATGTCGACGGTGACATCGGCCACGTGCAGGAAGTAGTTGGCGATGTATTCCTTGATCAGATAGCCCTTATAGCCACAGCAGATCACGAAATCGTTGATGCCATAGTGCGAGTATATTTTGAGGATGTGCCACAGAATCGGCTTGCCGCCGATCTCGATCATGGGCTTGGGCCGAAGGTGGGTTTCCTCGGAGATTCGGGATCCAAGGCCGCCCGCGAGGATCACAGCTTTCACTGGCGGCTCCATTTCTGGCTGTCCGCCCATTGTCGCCTGGCTTCACGACAGGATTGCCCCGCCCTGGCGGCGCGGCGTATCGGCTCCAACAAACGCTGCTTCCTGTAGGCGTCCGGGTCATTCCCGTCATTGGCGCGGGTTTTTAACCTAAATTTAGCGGCAAGGTCCGCCCCCTCGGCTGAGGCCATGACACTGGCTTGGTCAAGACGATGCAAGCCCTCCGGACGGCACTGCCAGACAGGACCAGCAAAAGTCTGATCCGGCAAGATCGACCTCCCCTTCGCAAAGTGGTTGTCTGTTGGCATAGGCCGCTTCCTGCCAACCTGATATAGAGGCCCATCCCAATAGATTAGCCTCGACGAACTTCTAACTGACCCGAGCACCGCAATCCCCTCCCAAAATTGGTAGAATCGATCACCTCGGTGAGAAGAGCTGCCGCTTGTGGATCAGTCGGCGCTAGTGTGCTCATCAGCAGATGTAAATGAGCTGCAAAGATTCTAGCGGCTACCACGCGACATGCGAGCGATCACGACGCGGTGAAACACAACATTCCTTGGGGTCACGAGTGACAAGATAGCTGTCAGAGCAGTCGTCATGAGAAACAGCCCGATAAGTCGGATCCTGATCATCGAGCGTGCAGTGGACATCACGACCCTGATAAGCTCAACGAGATACCGCGCTAGCCGGCAAGGTGACGAGGCGAACACACTTCGCTCAGTTTCGAGCAGGATGGGACGATAGCGACCCTGCCGCCACAAACACGATGCTCACATGCGTGTTGCCGGCAGCGGCGGCAAAATGTTGAAGATGGCACTGACGTTCCGGAGCGGCTTGCTGCCAAGTGATGCGATGTATATTAAGAGCTTGCGGTGGGAGGATCAGCGGCAGAAGGGGCTCGGCTCAGCCAACTGGCTCTGCGCACCGGGTCTGTTCGTGGATTCGACAAGCTTATCGACTGCCCCAGATCGGCCCGGCGGAATCGAGGCTTGCTTGCGACTAATCGAACCCAATTGCAAATCAATCTGGCAGCCTTTGGGCGTTATCCAGCGGTTCCGGCGAATGCCCGCAGCAAAGCTTCGAGCCGGCCCCAATCAACGGCATCGCGTCAATGGCATTGAATATGATCAGTAGAGCAAATCTCATCTAAAATCCCGTGCCGGCGATTGCGAGACCGCCACCACCGTGCGGATCTTCACAGTGTCCGGCAATCAACGTGCCACCAAAGCTGAGCGAGCCGCATTTGAAGAGAGGCCAAATATGCGCTTCGGCCACGAAGTCAGAATACTCGCGCCTGGTGTCCCACTTACGCGCACCAAAGCGTCTTCAATCCGACACGGCTGAGCACGACAACCGGGAGTATTGAGCAATGGCGGCTGTCTCTAGATCCAACTTGAGCATTCATTCAAGGATGGTGTTCGCAATGGCGCGCCGAGGGTGAAGCCGCTCTCCCCAGTAGCCTTGACGGGCTGATCCGACGTTTCCCCTAGTCGTCTTGGAAGGCCAATCTTCCGCAAGCGGCGAGATGCGATGGTGATCATCGCGACTGACCTCCTTTGATCGCTGCACAAATCGCCCTGTCGCGCGAGGCATGAGTGCAAGCGCGAACCCGGATCGGAGTCTAAGTGCAGGGCCGTGTCAGGTGAGCGGCGAGGACGATAGCGGATCATATTCCGATCTCCGCGTACGATCGAGCACGTTTTCAAGCTCACCAAATTCTAAAGCCTGAACGAGGAAGGGCCTGCACAAAACTCGCGCGTCACATTCGTCCGAAACGTACGAAAGATTTAAGCTGATTCTGCCGGCCCATTGTCCCGGGCTCTGGTTCGCGCTAAGGGGAAACAAGCTAAGGATGGAAGTCCTGCGCTAATTATCAAATGAGCATCTACAGCGAGCCCCGCACTGCAATGGCGCGCGAGCATTCTACCCTGAAACGCGGCCCTAGCGACGAGATCTTGGAGAGCAAGCGCCATCATCTCGACGCGCAACGCGACGTTGTCTGCCGCGCGATTGAGCAGAAGCTGACGAGTGTCAACACGGCCGTCGACGAGCTTCGGTTTCGTGTGTACTACGGCCTGGCTGGCGCTTTGCTTATTGTGGTCTGCGGGAACGTACCATGAGGATCGACTGCGAAGTTCACGCCTTCTGCCAGGAGGCCCGGGAGGCGGCGCCCGTCATCGACGGATCCCTCGAACGGCTGGAAAGCGCAGCACGCGGCTCCTCAATCACGGGGCTCGTACTGATCCAACCTACTTTCTTGCACTGCGACCCGACGGAGCTCTTCGCCGAGGCGAACCAAGCCCAAACGCCGGTGCGGCTGATTCCGCCTCTCGTGCAACCTTTGGCGCCTGGGATTTTGAAGGAGTGGGGCCGATCAGGCGCCGTGGGTTTGGCGGTAACGCTTGATGATCCTGATTCGCTAGCTGACTCTCTCGAGGCTGCCCTTCAGCTGGGGTTTCACTTGGAAGTGTCCGGCGGGCTTGAAGGACGAGAGCACCTCGCAGAGCTGCTCCTTGCCGACGGCCATCGCCTCGTGTTCCGAGGCTTTGGACTTGCAGATAGCACGCGCGATCCCGCATGGGATCCGCGATTAGAGCGCCTCCTTGCACTCGCTAAAGGCGCCGAGGTGTGGGTGAAGCTGTCGGGGGTCGACGCGTCCCAGATCGTTGGGCCAAGGCAGCGGCGGATCGGCTGTTGAAGAAGCTCGGACCGGCACAGTTGCTCTGGGGCTCGGAGTGGCCGAACGTCACGACCGCCCACGCCTATGCGCCATCGTATGCGGAGACGTTGGCCTGGCTTGGGGAGCTCGTCCCAGACGATGACACGAGAGGACGGATCCTTAGCGAGACTCCGGCTGCCTTATACGGCTTCCGCAACTAAGCCCTGTTTGCCTGAGGAAAAACGAAATACGTTTCTGCACGGCGAGACAGAAAACACGCATTGCCGCCAGCACGCCTCTGGAAACAACGGCGCCAGTTGTCAGATTTCTGACATCGCCGTTTTCAAATCGGACGTGGCTCTTATCTCGCAGCACCGAACGCGCTTCGCGACTGATTTCGCTTGAGGCGCGCGCCACACTTCTATTCGGACTTCGCGCAGGAAGAGTTTGGAGTGCCGCGAGCAGCGAGCGCGTGCATCGCCTTGCGTGCAATGGAGAACGGATCGTCGTAGGTGATCCTGCTGTGCGAGCGCGAGATCGCGCGCAAAGATCATCGGCGCATCGAGATGGCGCTGAAACTCGCACACTTCCCGG
>NZ_JACMYO010000074.1 GCF_020889685.1 Bradyrhizobium oropedii | reverse complement strand
CGATGCCGTCGGGGGCCGTCCACCCCATCATTGCGAGGAGCTCGCGACAAAATTGCGAAGCAATTTTGCGCTGAAGCGACGAAGCAATCCATCGATCCGCATATGCGGAGAGATGGATTGCTTCGCGGAGCCTGTCATCGGGCGCGCGTTCGCGCGACCCGTTGGCTCGCAATGACGACGGGCTGAATTATCAGCTCACGCGCGATGGCGCGGTGCCTTGGCCATCGGCATGTTGGCGTTCCAATGCGTCCAGCTGACCCTGGCGAGGCTGCCGAGATCGGTTGCCAGCGGGCGACGGGTGCGGCGCTCGTATTCGGCGATGCAGCGGCCTGACTCGCCGATCTTGCGCTGCAATTCGTCGATCGTCATCTGCGTCGCGCGGCCGCAATTGGCGTTGCCGAGCTGATCGACCTCGACCGCCTTCAACGCCGCACGCAGCTTCTTCAGCTGCGCGCGCTGCCAGGCGATGTGACTGTCGCTGTCTGCTGTCATGTGGCCGCCACCATCTTTGATCGCTGCACGCCATTGGGAACTTCGATGTCGACCTCGAGCATCGAGACGAACTTGCCCCGGTCCATCCGGACCACGACCTTGTCGGGATCGACGTCGATATGCTTGGAGACCACGCTCAGGATTTCCGAGCGGAGCATCTCCAGCAGGTCGGGCGCGCCGGTCCGGCCGCGCTCATGCGAAAGCAGGATCTGCAACCGCTCCCGCGCGACGGGCGCCGATGCGGCGCGGCCGCCGAACAGCCGCATTACGTTCATCATGCCGCCCTCCGTCGCAGCAGCCGATCCATCAGCCCCTTGCGCTCGACCGGCACGGTCATCTCGACCGCTTCGCCCATCAGGCGCCGCACCGCGTCGGTATAGGCCCGCGCCGGCGCGCTGCTTGCAGCGTTCAGCGTGACCGGGCAGCCGACATTGGAGGCGCGCAGCACGTCCTGGCTTTCCGGGACGATGCCGAGCAGCGGCGTGGCGAGGATTTCCAGGATGTCGTCGATCGACAGCATCTCGCCGCGCGCGGCGCGGCCGGCATCATATCGGGTGACCAGAAGGTGCTTCTCGACCCGCTCGCCGCGCTCGGCGCGGGCGGTCTTGGAGTCCAGCATGCCGATGATGCGGTCGGAATCGCGTACCGACGACACTTCCGGGTTGGTGACGATGATGGCCTCGTCGGCATAGCGCATCGCGAGCGTGGCGCCACGTTCGATGCCGGCCGGGCTGTCGCACAGGATCCAGTCGAACTTGGTCTTGAGGTCGGCGATCACACGCTCGACGCCCTCTTCGGTCAGCGCGTCCTTGTCGCGGGTCTGCGACGCCGGCAGCAGCCAGAGGTTTTCCAACCGCTTGTCGCGGATCAAGGCCTGCGGCAGCTTGGCGACGCCCTGCACCACATTGATGAGGTCGAACACCACGCGCCGTTCGGCGCCCATCACGAGGTCGAGGTTACGCAGGCCGACGTCGAAATCGATGACGACGACGCTCTGGCCCATTTGCGCAAGTGCCGCGCCAAGCGCGGCAGTTGAGGTCGTCTTGCCGACCCCGCCCTTCCCAGACGTCACGACCAAAACCTTGGCCATTCTCTCTCTCCTTGTAGTCAGTCGGTCAGTTCAATGGTGTGATGCGCAGCATTTCGCCCTCGAGCCACGCCTGGGCGGGCCGGTTGCGCAGGCTGTCGCCGATATCATCTGCGGTCTGGTAGTAGCCGTCGATGGCGAGCAATTCGGCCTCGATCTTCTGGCAGAAGATCCGGGCCGCGGAATTGCCATTGATGCCGGCCATCGCGCGTCCGCGCAGCGTGCCGTAGACATGGATCGACCCGCCGGCGACGATCTCGGCGCCGGAGCCGACCGAGCCGAGCACGGTGACGTCGCCCTCGGCGAACACGATCGACTGGCCGGAGCGAACCGGGCTCTCCAGCAGCAGCGACGGCAGCTTGGTCTTGTCCTTGTCTTTGTTTTTTTCCTGCGGCTGCGGCTTCTGCGGCTCGACATGGGTGATCGCGCAGGCGCGGCCGCCGGTCAGAAGCGGCGGCATGTTGGCGCCGAGCCTGGATTCGTCGACCCCCTCGATGCCGAGGATACGAATATTGCGTTCAGCGAGGCTGCCGACCAGATGCGCGATCGCGGCCTGGCTGAGATCGACCGCTGCGAGGTCGAGCACTACAGGCTTGCCGGTGAAGAAGCCCGGCGACTTCCCCAGCGTCGCGTCGATCTCGGCGAGCCAGGACACGACCGGCACGACCGGCGAGAAAACGAACGCAACATAGGAGCGGCCGCGCATGCGGACCTGCTGACGTGCGACCTGTTGAGTTGCGTCCATCGCCCCTGACTCGGTTGACTTGTCGAATGGTTAACAATCGGACCGCATGGTTAATCAAAGGTTAACGGAAGGGGGTGTTTTCACGGATTTGCGACGGCCTCCTCGGGGCGGTCGCCGACCGCGGAGCGTTGGCTCGGACGCCCCTTTCTCGAGGCGCACCCGGAGATCGCCACCGCACTGCTCGATTGCATCAACGAGACCGATCCCGAAGGCTTCATCGGCTGCGCCCGCGCCATCCAGTCCCTCGCCTATCTCGAGGGCGTGATGCGGCTGCAAGTGCCGCTGACGATGATCGTGGGCGCATACGACCAGCTGCTGGTACAGCCGATGACCGAACTCGCGGCGCTGCTCAATTGCCGGCTGGAGATCATTGCCGATGCCGGGCACTTGCCCCAGATCGATCATCCCAACGAGATCGACGCCGTGATCGAACGGCATTTGCAAGAAGTCGCTCGATCCGAGTGACTCGCGTCCGCCGGGGAAGCCGCGGCTCTCAACAAGAATATCGAAAACAACCCCATGCAAAGTAGCAGGCGGCCGCAAGCTTGGCGGCCGAACGGCAAAACCCTGCCGTTGCGCTGCGTCACCGGGTCAGCACGTCGCCCTGCTGGGCAAATCCAGCGATCATCGGATGCCGGTCAGCCCCGACCGCGGTCATCGAACTCGCAAGAAAACGTCATCCCACCGTCAATTGACCGCGACAAGTTGTCGCGCAGCGCTGGCGATTCCAAACTTACCGAAAATAGACAGGGGCGAACTCATGAGTGGTTTTCATAACTATTGCATGTCGACTGCCGCGATCGCGGCGGCCATGCTCGCTTGCGGCGTCGCCGTCGCGCATGCGGATGATGACAACGATCATTCGCAGCGGCATGGCTACAAGCATGTCCTGCTGATCAGCGTCGACGGTATGCACGCCGTTGATTTGAAGCGTTGGGTCGAAAGCCGCCCCGGCGGCAACTTCGCCCAGCTCACCGGCAAGGGCGTCGTCTATCCGAACGCCTACACCACGGCGCCGTCCGACAGCTTTCCCGGCATGCTCGCGCAGGTCACGGGTGCCACGCCGAAGGGCGGCGGCCTGTTCTATGACGACAGCTATGATCGCACCGAGTATCCCGCCAAGGCCTTCTATACCAGCCAGAATCTTCCCGATCCCGGCTGCGTGAGCCCGGCAGGAACCGAGATCACCAACTTCGAAGCGCTCGACAAGACCTACGACTACTCCAGCGGACTGGTCGCCGATTACACCGCCGGCGGCACGCTCGGTCAGGTCTACACGCAACTCGATCCGGATCACATGCAGCGCAAGCTGGTGAACGGGAAGTGCGTGTCGGTTTATCCGCACGACTACGTGCGCACCAACACGATCTTCGAGGTCATCAAGGAGGCCGGAATGCGGACGGCCTGGTCGGACAAGCATCCTGCCTATGAGGACCTGGCGGGCCCGTCGGGCAAGGGTCTCGACGAACTCTTCACGCCGGAGATCAATTCGCAGGACACGATCGACAAGGGCGCCAAGCCCGGCGACGACTACACCAAGAGCTTTGTCGGCGTCCGTTCCTACGACTCGCTGAAGGTGCAGGCGGTGTTGAACTGGATCGACGGCTACAATGGCACGCGAACTCAACATCAAGGCGTCCCCGCGATCTTCGGCATGAACTTCCAGGCGGTCAGCGTCGGCCAGAAGCTTGCAAAGGCCGGCAACGCCGATACCGACAAGTCGCTGGTCGGCGGCTATGCCGACGGCAAGGCGACGCCCGGCAACGCGCTCACGCTGCAATTCCAGTTCGTGGACGACGCGCTCGGCAAGTTCGTCAACGAGCTCAAGGCGCAGAACCTCTACGATTCGACGCTTATCATCGTCAGCGCCAAGCACGGCCAGTCGCCGATCGACGTCAAGGACCGCGTGGCGATCTCCGATGCGCTGTACAGCAACACGCCCGGTTTCGGCACCAACGGCTTCGAGATCTGCGACGACGCGGCGCTGGTCTGGTTGTCGCCGGAGCTGCAGCAGGCGACCAACCCGGCGACCGGCAATCCCTATTATGCCGACGCCAAGGCCTACATCCTGGCCCACGCCGCCGACCTGCATATCCAGAAGCTGCTCGACCGCGACGAACTGACCAAGCTCTACGAAGATCCGTTCCACAACAGCCGGGTGCCGGACTTCATCGCGCTCACCGATCATGGCGTGATCTGCACCGGCGGCAGCAAGCTCGCCGAGCATGGCGGCTTCTCCAACGACGATCGGAACGTGCTGCTGCTGCTCTCTTCGCCCCGCATCAAGCATCCGAGGGTCGTCGAGGACACGAGCTTCACCACCCAGATCGCGCCGACCATCCTCCGTGCGCTCGACCTCAACCCGCACAGCCTCCAGGCGGTTCGCGACGAGGGTGTCGAGCCTCTGAAGGAAAAATGAGGCCGCAGGGAGCAGTGGCTCCAGCGGCGCAAGACAGCGAGCGGCTTGCGCGGCAGTAGCCGGGCAAGCCGAGGAGTTAGGCCTGCATATAGGCGCCCCCGGCAAAGGGGTGCCGATATTGTTTTGCCGTGAGACGCTGATAAGCGGTACCCCGACATCCACAGGGCGATCGCGTGCGCAGCTACCGCGTGGGCAAGGCCAACAGGCGTCCGCGCCCCCCTGCGTTCATCGCAAGAGCGATCGACATCTCGACCGTGTTGGCCTGAAGGCGTCGGGTGGCGGAGAGAGTGTCAGTCAACTCCTATTGGAAGATAAGGCATTTTCGGCTTTCCTCGACCAAAACCTACCAGTTGAGCTACGGCGAAATTATCGTTTCCATGCTTCGTTGGGAGTCCGAAAGCCGAACGTCCCGCCCAAGAGCCGGTTCCCTCGCCGAAAAATCGGCGGCTCCGCGGCGCGCTACACTGTAGCCGCCGACGGACGTCGGCTCGCAAACGGTCAATGGCTTGCCGATCGGTGTGCGCACATTCGGCAAAACGACGACCGTCGGGCGAGCGCTGAGTTGTCCTGCCTTGTTAATCTGCGTGGTCCCGATACCGATCGGCGCGTGCTTGGACGTCGATTGCAGCCGCTCATTCGGCTAAATCGCACCGCACGCCGCTAAGGCTCACTTGCAGGCCGGCCGAGTCGCTCTTCATCTGCTCAATCGAAGCACCGGTCAGATGAGCATCGAAGGCCTCGCTCGAAGCATAAACTTCGTACAGCATGACCGTGTCGGCCTCCTCTTTCGGCAAGAGGATCTCGAAAACCAGAGTGCCGGGCTCGCTCGCCCGACAACGAAGCGCGTGAGCTTTCAGGTGCTTCACATACTCGGCTCGCTTGCCGGCGACGGTCTTGATCGTGGCGACGACTGCTAGTTTGGTCATGTGCTGATCTCCTGGTTTGGTTTCAAATCTGCGATTTCGCTGCCGCCATGCGGCGAGCGGCTTCTTCGCCCAGCCTTGCGACCACGGCGGCCGGGCGCAACATGACGACGAGATCGGTCATCTTGCCGGCCTCGTTGAAGTTGACCAGGTCCACGCCGAACAACCGATCGTCTCCAACGCGGGCGCTGAATTCGAGGGCATAGCCGTCTTCGCGGCTGAAGATCCGGTGATACTCAAAATCCGCGAAGATGCCGAACACCAGCCGGAGAACGCCAACCAGTGCGTCCTTGCCCCTGTACGGCTCGAACTGTGCCGGATTGTGATAGGTCACGTCTTCGACCAGCAAAGCCAGGAGTTGCTCCCAATCCCGCGTCAACACGATGCGGTGCCACTCTTGCAGGCCGGCTTGCGCCGCCGAATGCGGCGCGTTGGTGCGAAGGGTTGAGGTCTCGTGACCCATATCGGTCTCCGTCAGGTGAAGGGGTTGGCAGGACAGGCAGGCAAATCCCGTCGTCAGGCCCGGTAACGCGCAGCCGGCCTGGAATTGCTGAAGCCTGCCGCCAAAACGCCGCGCGCCTTCTCGAAGGCTTCCCATGCGGCGACATCGGGCACTGGCGGGATCGTCACCAATTCCCGATGATCGAAGCCGACCAGGGCCGCATCCACGAGATCTTCGACCTCCATGACATTGGGCACCTTGCTGGTGTCGCCACCCGCGCGTTCGTAGATTTCGGTACGCGTGGCCGCCGGCAGCACGGCCTGCACATAGACGCCCTTCGACGTGAGTTCGGCAGCAAGGCCTTGCGACAGCGTCATCAGGTAGGACTTGGTGGCGGCGTAGATGCCGCGGGAATATTCGGGGAGCAGAGCCAGCACCGACGCGATGTTGATGATCGCGCCGTTGCCGCGTTCAACCATCCGGCCGACGACGGCGGACGCAAGCAACGTCGGCGCGACCACGTTCAGCCGTAGCAGGTCGTCCATCTTGATCGGATCGGCGGTTGCGAAATCCCCGATCAACGCCGCACCTGCATTGTTGACGAGGATGTCGATGGGCGGATCAGAGCGGAGGCGCCGGAGAACCGGCTCGAGTTGGGAGCCATCGACCAGGTCGGCCGTGATGACTTCGACCGCAATGCCCTGCGCATTGCGCAGTTCGGCCGCAAGGGCGTTGAGCCGGTCGGTCGCGCGAGCGACGAGGACGAGGTCATGGCCGCGTGCCGCGAGGCGGCGTGCGTAAACTGCACCGATACCGCTCGAGGCGCCGGTGATGAGTGCTGTGGTCATGGATGTTCTCTCGATGAGGGGTGCCAAAAGATCGTCGAAGCGGTGCTGTCAGCCACGCGTCTTCAAATGAAGCATGGGATGGTGCTCGTAATGACCGGCGCCGTCCTTCACGATCGGGTCTTCCGAGGTGATCGCCTTGATGTCGAGATCATCGGCGATCTGGTAGAGCGACACGCCATAACCGCCGTTCGGGTCCATGACGGGGCCGTGCGCGACGATCTGCCCTTTTTCAAGCAGGCCGTCCAGGAACGCGCCGTGCTGCTTCATCCATGCCTTCTCGTCGGCGGTCATGGTTGCGAGAAAATCGGCGCGCGGCGGGATGTACTTGCACAAATAGTACTTCATGGGTCGCTCCTCGGTGAAAGAGATGTGTCAGCCTGCTTGGCGACCTCCCGATTTGAGAGATCAATCGGCCACGCCCATTTGCTTGCGAAAGCTTTTCTCGAAGGTCTTTTCGGGAACGAAACGCCGCATCAGGCGGAGACGGCCCGCCATCTTTCCAGGGGTGTAGCGAATGCTCGGCTGCTTCTCGGTGGCGGCCTGCACCACCTTGTCCGCCACGGCTTCGACCGGATCGCCGACCGCGATGCCGTTGCGCCAGGTCGCGTTCATGGCCGCGCGTCCCTTGTCGTAGACGCTCAGGATCCGATCGGGCTTGTCGCCATTCTCTTCCAGCGCGGTGCGGGTGAAGACCGGCTCGACCAGCGAGACGCGGATTCCAAACGTCCGCAGTTCGTGGTCGAGCGATTCGGAATAGCCTTCGACGGCGTGCTTAGTGGCGTTGTAGAGCGCCGTATAGGGTCCGGGCAGGAAGCCGGCCACCGAACTGATGTTGATGATCCGGCCCTGGCCCTGCCGGCGCATGATGGGCAGCACTTCGCCGGTCGTGCGAAGGATGCCGAACACGTTGATGTCGAATAGGCCTTGGGCCTGAGCGATCGATGATTCCTCGGCGCCGCCGATCAGGCTGCGGCCCGCATTGTTCACGAGCACGTCGATCCGACCTGCCAGCCCGACGACGTCCTTGATCAGCTGCTTGACGGACTCGTCATCGGTGACGTCGCAGCGGAGCATATGAATGCCCTGTCGCACCTCACCGGGCGCGGCATGGCGGCTTGTGCCGAAAACCCGATATCCCGCGCGGATCAGAGCGACTCCGGCCGCAAGCCCGATGCCCCCGGAAGCGCCTGTGATCAGGGCGACCTTTTCGCCCGCTGCGCGCGATTGTGCCTTAGCCATCTCGATCTCCCTTGTCAGCGCCGATTAATGATTATGGTCGTAATCATAATGGAGTTATGATTATGTATATAATCATTGTCAAGGGGGTTTTTGGACGCCCCGTTGGAAAGGGATCGCGCCGGCGTTAGGTGCTGGCCGTCGTCATTGGAAGGAATGCGCACGTGAAGGTCAGCAAGGAAACGGTCGAGCAGAATCGCGAGCGTGTGATCGCAACCGCCGCAAGGCTGTTCCGGGAACGTGGGATCGACGGTATCGGGCTTGTCGACTTGATGAAGGCGGCGGGGCTCACTCCCGGAGGCTTCTACCGGCAGTTCAAGTCAAAGGACGATCTCATCGTTCAGGCGGTCAAGCGGGCCTACACGGATATGAGCGAGGATATCGCGGGCCGTATTGCAGCGAGCGATGATCCACTGGAGACCCTCGTGCGTCATTATGTGTCGGACTACCACCGCGATGATCCGGGGCAAGGGTGCGGCCTTGCAGCAATGGCCGCCGACGCGGCACGTCACGACAATCCGGCGCTGCGGGAGTGCTTCGGCAGCATCGTCAGCAATTATATCGGACTTCTCACCAAGCTCGTGCCAGGAGGTACTGCAAAAGCGAAGCGGAGCGCGGCGATCTCGGCGCTCGCCGAGATGATCGGATCGGTTGTCCTCTCCCGCGTGGTACCAGATCCCGCACTATCCGGTGAGATCATCGACACAGTCTCGAATGATCTGGTGAAACGCCATGCGAAATCTTCTCGAACTGCTTGATGAGCCGCTCGCAGTTTAGCGGAGAATTCTGTTGTTGCCTTCGCCATTGGCGCATTTCGGCAAAACTAACGAATCGAAGCGAGCGAACTCGCACGAAATCGTAGCTCGGCGCGCAAAATCGTAGAAATGGCGGAGAGAGTGTCAGTCAATCCCCCATGCAAGATAAGGCATTTTTGATCCTCTCAGATCAAAACCCACCGTTTGAGCTACAGCCGGAAATGGGTTTCGCCTGCCGCTCCTGCGTTTCGATAGAGAATCCGAACGACGAGAACCAATCGGCTGTTTCATTTTGGCCCTGCTCATGTGACTGCGCGATCGATGCGAACGGTCATTCTCACAGCTCGAGCGAACTCCTGTCTCGGCAGCACCTGTCGGGCACGCGGGCAGAGTCTCAACCGCTTCATGGGCGCGATCCGTGCCACGAATACTGCTTGACGAGCGTCATTAACTCTCGGACGCTTGGCAGCAGGGCACGATCGGATCGGCAGGCGCAGGCCGAAATCCCGTAAGCGCAGTCCTTTGAAATGGTGGCATCCTCTATGATCGACATTTCAGCACTGAGCCAGGAGGACGTCGACACGCACTTTCTGCGCCAATCATTCGACGTGGCGCGCCGCGCGCTCGCCCACGGCAACCATCCCTTTGGTGCCGTCCTGGTCGGCCGCGACCGTCGCATCCTGCTGGAAGCCGAAAACGGCTTCATGCCTTCGCGCGACGGCACGGCGCATGCCGAGCGGCTGCTGGCGACGCAGGCCTGTTTGACGCTTCCCGCCGACGTGCGGAAGGGGGCGACGCTTTACTCCTCCGCCGAGCCATGCGCCATGTGTGCAGGAGCGATCTATTGGGCAGGCATCGGCCGCGTCGTCTACGGGCTCAGCGAGCATGCCCTGCGCGAACTCACCGGCGATCACGCCGAGAATCCAACTCTCGACCTGCCTTGCCGTGAGGTTTTTCGCAGCGGACAACGTTCGACCGAGGTCGTCGGACCGCAACTCGAGGCGGAGGCCGCAGCCCTGCATCAAGGCGTTTGGCAAACAGGTTGAGTCTTTGAAGGGCCGTCCTGTCGCTCGGCAGGAGAAATGGCGCCGCGGGGTCATCGCGGCGCCATCAGGACCACCCATTGGAACGGCCTGGGTGGATCAGAACTTCACCGAGATACCGGAATAGAGCGATTCCTCGGTGCAGGAATTGTTGCTGACGCCCGGGGCGACGTTACAGACGGTGCTCTTGGCGTGGTCGAGGCCGAACTTGTTCTGCCAGTAGCGATAGGCCACCCAGACGTCCACGAAGTGCGAATACTTCGGGCCCCAGAACGCCTTGCTCGCGTCGAAGGTCAGACGGATCGGCTCGGAGTTGAGCTCGACGGCCGTGTTGACGTTGGTGACCGGATTGAACGCCATCGGCTCGTTCTCGGTGCCCTTCTTGCCGTACCAGCCGGCGCGGCCGCTGATCGAGAAATACTGCATGTTCTCAGGCAGGAAGCCGAGATCCATGTAGTAGTTCACTTCGACGGCCCAGGTCGGCTTGAACTTGGTATTGCCGTCGGTGAGGCAGGTCACGCCGGGCACGCCGGGGCCAAACAGACCGCACTGATCGAACGCGTTGTGATTGGCGAACTCGTAGTACATCAACGGCGACACGTTGATGTAGCCCTTGTAGGGAAGGTTGAACTCGAACTGGAGACCGGCGACGACGTCGCGCTTGGCCGGCGCGAGGAAGTTGTTCTCCGTGTTGGCGTCCATGCCGACTTCGAACGAGATGTTGTTCAGCGGCCCCATGCTGAACGCCTTCGTGTTGAAGATCTGATTCCAGCCGAAGGTGGAACGGAACAGGCCATAAATCTCGGTGGCGCCGGCGCAGGTTGCCGGAGCTCCGGTGATGGTCACGCCGACATTCGAGCATGGCGAGGCGGGGTCGTTGTGATCCGATTTGTACATCGAGATCGTGAAGAAGTTCTGGCCGTAGGCCCAGATGTCGAAATGCGTGAACGAGTAGACCTGCTTTGCGGTCTTTCCGTTGATACTGCCGTCCGGACGGACTGAAAAGACGCCGGGATCGGTGCCGGAAAAGATGTAGGAATAGGTCACGCGATCATCGATGACCAGAAAGAATGGCAGGTCGGCCGCCGGCTTGGGCGCCTTGACCGGAAGATCGGCAGCGCTTGCAAGATTGGCGGCCGGTATCAATCCCAGCGATAGCACGGCGGCTGATAATGTGCGGCGGATATTGAACATCGCGAAAGACCCCCAGAGTGAAGCAAACGGAATTCGTGCTGACACTGGAACGTGACGCCGCTTCCTGCAGAACGGGAAGCCTGAACTTTTTCCACCTCGTGACGCGTGTTTGATCAGCAGGCTCTGCAAGGTCGGTCCGGCTTGGCTGGTTTTCGCAAAGCTCGGCCGCCGGAAAATCGGCATCGACAGATTTTGGATTTTTCAAATTATGCCCGTCATTGCTAGCGATCTGAGACATTTGGGCGCAATGCGAAATTCGCCGTTGGCGCGCCAACACGTCACCGCAGCGCGCTCCGGCGATCCTGCTCAACTTTGCGTCATCGCTGCCTACCGCCATTTCGAATTGGCTCGACAGTTACAATCTTGCAACACTCCTTGCCGCTGTGCCGGGTGATGCGCTGTCCTGCGGCGCAGCTCGGGCGGCCCCGTGCAACTACGGAAAGCTCAAGCGTGCCGAAGGCTTAAGCAACCGGTGGCGTTTTTTGCTACTTACGCATGTTCCAAAACTGGCCCAGTATTGCTGCTCCCTCTCCTGACGCAGGCGATATCCTGGGATGCGAGACACGACATCCGCCGGGCAGCACACAAGTGCCACACCGCTGCTGCAAACGGTCGCCTTGACCAAGCGGTACGGTACGTTTCTCGCCAACGACAAGATCGATCTCGATATCCGGCCGCAGCAGATCCATGCATTGCTCGGCGAGAACGGCGCCGGCAAATCCACCCTCGTCAAGACCATCTACGGTCTGGTTCAACCGAGCGAAGGCGAGCTGCGCTGGGAAGGCCGAAGCATCGTCTTGTCCGGCCCTTCGCAGGCTCGCGCGCGCGGCATCGGCATGGTGTTCCAGCACTTCTCGCTGTTCGACAACCTCACTGTCGCAGAGAACGTCGCGCTCGGGCTTGATGGCAAGGAATCGTTCAAGGAGATCTCCGCGCGGCTCGAGCGGGTGTCCCACAGTTACGGGCTTCCGCTCGATCCGAAGCGCGAGGTCTGGCAGCTCTCGGTCGGAGAGCGCCAGCGCATCGAGATCGTCCGTGCGCTGATGCAGGATCCGAAATTCCTGATCCTTGACGAGCCCACTGCGGTGCTGACGCCGCAGGAGGCGGACCAGCTTTTCGTCGTGCTGGAGCGCCTGAAGAGCGAAGGACGCGCCATTCTCTACATCAGCCACAAGCTGGAAGAGGTGAAGCGGCTGTGCGACACCGCCACCATCCTGCGCAACGGCAAGAAGGTCGCGACCTGCAATCCCAAGGCGGAGACCGCCGCCTCGCTCGCCCGCATGATGGTCGGCACCGAGATCAAGGAAGTGAAGCCGGCGGCGACCCGCGAGATCACCGTGCCGCGGCTCGCGATCATCGATCTCGACCTCGAACCCGACGATCCCCATGGCGTGCACCTCAAGGGAATTGCGCTTGAGATCAGGGGTGGTGAAATCCTGGGAATTGCAGGCGTCGCCGGGAACGGACAGGACGAGTTGTTCGCGGCACTTTCGGGCGAGCGGCTGGCCAAGGACCCCGGCACCGTCGTCATCGAGGGAATCGCCGCGGGACATCTCTCGATCAGCCGGCGGCGCAAGCTCGGGGCAGCCTTTATCCCCGAGGAGCGGCTCGGCCACGGAACCGCGCCGCGCATGCGGCTTTCGGAGAATGCGCTGCTCACCGGGCACGTCGCCGGCAACATGGTGCTGCACGGCTTCGTCAACACCGCCGCCACGCTGAACGCCGTCGATCGAACCACCGAGACCTTCGACGTGCGCAAGGCGAAGCGCGATCCGGAGGCCGCGAGCCTTTCCGGTGGCAACCTCCAGAAGTTCATCGTCGGCCGCGAGATCCTGCGCAATCCGGCCGTGCTGGTCGTCAACCAGCCGACCTGGGGCGTCGATGCCGGCGCGGCCGCGGTGATCCGCCAGGCGCTGCTCGATCTTGCCGCCGGCGGCGCCGCCGTGCTGGTGACAAGCCAGGATCTCGACGAGCTCATCGAAATTTCGGACCGCATTGCGGTGATGTTTCACGGTCGTTTGTCGGAGCCGCTGCCGACCGCGGAAGCAAGCCGCGAGAAGCTCGGCCTGCTGATGGGCGGAAGCAGCCTCGAGGCAACGGAGCAGGCGCATGCAGCTGGTACTTGAGAAACGCGCCGAGCGGTCCAGGACCGTTGCGCTGATCTCGCCCCTTATCGCGATCGGGCTCACCATCGTGACCATGACGATCCTGTTCGCGGTCATGGGCAAGAATCCGATCCTGGCGCTCTATGTCTATTTCATCGCGCCGCTCGCCGATGGCTACTCGCTGCAAGAGATCGCGGTGAAGGCGACACCACTGGTGATGATCGCGATCGGCCTGTCGCTTTGCTATCTCGCCAATGCCTGGAACATCGGCGCCGAGGGACAATTCCTGATGGGGGCGGTCGCCGGAAGCTGGATTGCGGTGAAGACGCAGGGCACCGAGGCCGGCCACTGGGTGCTGCCTGCCATGCTGCTGCTCGGCGCCATTGCTGGCGCGCTGTATGCGCTGATCCCTGCCATCTGCAAGGTCAGGTTCGGCGCCAGCGAGATCCTGACCTCGCTGATGCTGGTCTATGTGGCGGACCTGCTGCTCGACTATCTGGTGCGCGGGCCCTGGCGTGATCCGCAAGGCTTCAACTTCCCGACCACTGCGGAGTTCGACCCGGTCGCGACGGTGCCGACGCTGATCGAGGCAGGCCGGCTGCATCTCGGCTCGATCCTCGCGCTCATCGTGGTCGCCGCCGGCGCCGTGCTGCTCGGCAAGACGATCAAGGGCTTCGAGATCCGCGTCGTGGGGGCTGCGCCGCGCGCAGCCCGGTTCGGCGGATTCAATGCCAACCAGCTGATCCTGCTGACATTCGCAATCTCCGGGGCGCTCTCGGGGCTGGCCGGGATCATCGAGGTCGCGGGGCCCGTCGGCCATCTCCAGCCCGGTATCTCGCCAGGCTACGGCTTCACCGCGATCATCGTTGCATTCCTCGGACGATTGAATCCGGTTGGAATACTAATTGCAGGGCTGTTTCTCGCACTCACCTTCATCGGCGGCGAGCAGGCGCAGATTGCCATGAAAATCCCGTTGGACGTCACCAAGGTTTTCCAGGGAGTCCTGCTGTTCTACGTGCTCGCCTGCGATTCCCTCATTCTCTATCGCTTCCGCATCATCTCCTCGGCTCCGCAGGTGGCGCGTGGAACTCATTGAGGCGATCATCCTGTCGGTGCTGGCGGCATCGACGCCGCTGTTGCTGGCGGCAACCGGCGAGCTGGTGGCCGAGCGCTCCGGCGTGCTCAATCTCGGCGTCGAGGGAATGATGATCGTCGGCGCGGCCTGCGGCTTCGGCGGCGCATGGTTGACCGGTTCGATCATCGTCGGCGCGCTCTGTGGAATTCTCGCCGGTGTGCTGATGTCGCTGCTGTTCGCCGCAATGGCGCTCGGGCTGGCGGTCAACCAGGTCGCCACCGGCTTGGCGCTCACTATCTTCGGCATCGGCCTGTCGGGATTGATCGGCGCCGGCTTCGTCGGCGAGCGGATCACACCGGCGCCCCATCTCTATGTCCCCTTCATCACCAACATTCCGCTGATCGGCCGCATTCTGTTCGGCGAAGATGGATTCGTTTATCTCTCGCTGGCGCTGATCGCGGCGGTCTGGTGGTTTCTGTACCGGACGCGGGCCGGGCTCATCGTGCGTGCCTGCGGCGACAACCACGTGTCGGCACACGCGCTGGGTTATCCCGTCCTGCGGATCCGGATGTACGCCGTGATGTTCGGCGGCGCCTGCGCAGGGCTTGCCGGCGCCTATTTGCCGCTCGCCTACACGCCATTCTTCATTCCGGGCATGACCGCGGGCCGCGGATGGATCGCGCTCGCGCTGACCGTGTTCGCCTCCTGGCGGCCCGGTCGGCTGGTGATCGGAGCCTATCTGTTCGGCGCGGTGACGATCCTGCAGCTACATGCACAGGGCGCCGGAATCGGCATTCCGTCCCAGTTCATGTCGTCGCTGCCCTACCTCGCAACCGTGATCGTGCTGGTGCTGCTGTCGCGCGCGCGAACCGGCGGTTCAACCGCGCCTGCAGCACTCGGCACCGTCTTCGTTCCCGATCGCTGACATTGGATTTCCGGACCGGCGCGATTTGGGGGGTGCCGTCCAAAAATTGTTGTTCACCCCACTGTTGGAGGACATCACGATGAAGAGGAATTTGCTTGCGGCCGCCGCCGCACTTCTGCTGGCCGGAGGCGTCACGAGCAGCGCGGTCGCCGCTGACACGCTGAAGGTCGGGTTCATCTATCTCGGGCCGGTTGGCGATCTCGGCTGGACCTATCAGCACGAGCTTGCCCGGCAGGCCGTGGTGAAGGAGTTCGGCGACAAGATCGAGACAACCTTTCTCGAAAACGTTCCCGAGGGTCCCGACGCGGAGCGCGCGGTCGAGCAGCTCGTCCGCGCCGGAAACAAGCTGATATTCACCACGTCTTTCGGCTACATGGATCCCACGCTGAAGGTGGCGAAGAAGTATCCGAACGTACATTTCGAGCATTGCTCGGGCTACAAGCGCGACAAGAACATGTCCACCTATTCGGCGCGCTGGTACCAGGGCCGCTACATCCAGGGAGAAATCGCAGCCAAAATGTCAAAGGCCGGCGTGCTCGGCTATATCGGCTCGTTCCCGATTCCCGAAGTCGTCTCGGGTATCAACGCCACGATGATCGGCGCGCAGACCGTCAATCCCAATATCAAGGTGAAGATCATCTGGGTGAACTCTTGGTTTGATCCGGGCAAGGAAGCCGATGCTGCGAAGGCGCTGCTCGATCAGGGCGCCGACATCATCATGCAACACACCGACTCGCCGGCCGCGATGCAGATCGCAGGCGAGCGCGGCAAGCTCGCATTCGGCCAGGACTCCGAAATGATCAAGTTCGGCCCGAAGGCCCAGCTGACCTCGATCCTCGACACCTGGGCACCCTACTATATCGAGAGGGTGAAGGCGGAGCTCGACGGCACCTGGAAATCCGGCGATACCTGGGGCGGCCTCGAGACCAAGATGTTCGAAATGGCGCCCTACACCAACATGCCTGACGACGTGAAGAAGACGGCGGAGGACACCCAGGCAGCCATCGCCGCCGGCAAGCTGCATCCGTTCAAGTGCCCCGTCGTCGCGCAGGACGGCAAGGACGTCGAGTGCAAGGGCGGCGATCATCTGGCGGATGATCAGATCCTCGGCATGAACTTCTACGTCAAGGGCATCGACGACAAGCTTCCCGGCAAGTGAGCGATCACCGTTCCCGGATGATCCTCCCCTCTTGCAGGGGAGGATCAAGCCACCCGGACGATCGACGACGCGCCGCTCTCGCCGAAACCTAGAGCATGATCCGGAAAAGCGCGAAGCGGTTTCCCTTGCGACAAACGCCAAAGGCGTTTGCGCGGAGATCATGATCAAACAAAGAGCTAAAGCGCGATGACGATTCGACCCGATCTCATCGCGCTTTAGCCGGCCTGAATGGCGCGGGCAGCGGCGCTGTGCCGGCTCATCAGATCGGCGACGTCGAGCCCGGGAATCGCGCCGTCAATGACGGTCCAGCAGCCGCCGACCATGACGCGGTCGGCACGGTGCGCACCGCACAGCACAAGCGCCGCCAGCGGGTCGCCATGCCCGGAGAAGCGCAGTTCGTCGAGCTTGAAGAGCGCGAGATCGGCCGCCTTGCCGAGCGCGATTTCACCGAGTTCGGGCCGCCCGACGCAGGCTGCGGAGCCCTTGGTGGCCCACCGCAGTGCGTCGATGTGGCTGACGCGATTGACGCCATAACGCGCCCGCTGCACCAGGAAGGCCGCGCGCACCTCCTGCATCAGGTTCGACTCGTCGTTGGAGGCGGAGCCATCGACACCGAGCCCAATTCCGACACCGGCCTCTTCCATTTCGCAGACCGGGCAGCAACCTGAGGCCAGGACCTGGTTGCTGCAGGCGCAATGGCTGACCGTCATCCCGGCTTTGCCAAGCCGCACCATTTCCTCCGAGTCGAAATGGATGCCGTGCGCAAGCCAGGTGCGCGAATTGAGCCAACCGCATTGCTCCAGATAATCCAGCGGGCGACAACGGTACGTCTCCTGACAGAATCTGTTCTCGTCCTCCGTCTCCGCAAGATGGGTGTGCAGACGAACGTCGAGCTTGCCGGCAAGCTCGGCGGTCCGGCGCATCAACGAGGTGGTCACCGAGAACGGCGAACATGGCGCCAGCGCAATCTGCACCATCGCATCCGCGCCGCGCTGGTGGTACCGGGCGACGACCCGCTCGCTGTCGGCCAGGATGGTGTCTTCATCCTGAACCACGCTGTCGGGCGGCAGGCCACCATCGCGCTGCGAGAGGTTCATCGAGCCGCGCGTCAGCAACACGCGCAAGCCCAGCCGTCCGGCCACCTCGACCTCGATGTCGATGGCATGTTCCAGCCCGGCGGGGAACACGTAGTGATGGTCGGTGGTGGTGGTGCAGCCCGACAGCAGCAATTCCGACATCGCCACGGTGACGCCGAGCGCCAAGGCGTCCGGCGTCAGCCGCGCCCACACCGGATAAAGTGCCTGAAGCCAGGGGAAGAGCTCGCGATCGAGCGCAGCCGGAACGGCGCGCGTCAAAGTCTGGTAGAAATGATGATGGGTGTTGATCAGGCCCGGCAGCACGACATGGGCGCCGGCGTCGAAGACCGCTATATCGGCGGTCGCGGCCTCGCGACCGCGGCCGACCAGTTCAACGATTTTGCCATCCTGGACCACGACGCCGCGTTCGGCTCCGTCGGCCAGGATGGAAAGCGGATCCTTGATCCAGATCGGTTGCGTTTGAGCCATGTTTCCAACCATCATCTCCAATTGTCGGCCTGGCCTTCGCTTGCAAGGATCGCCCCACAATTGGCGTCAGTCTTGCAGGAGTCCCTACCCGAACACATAACACGGAGAAAGCGCTGAAATCGCGATGGATTTGAACACGATCAGAGAGGTCGTTCGGCCGCGGACGCGGGCCCAATTGCCCATTTGGACGGCAGGCGATGCGTGGCTTGCGGGCGGCACCTGGCTGTTTTCCGAGCCGCAGACGGATCTCAATCGTCTGATCGACCTGACTGACCTCAAGTGGCCCGCGCTGACCGTTGGTAATGATCGCCTCGGCATCGCGGCGACCTGCACGGTGGCGCAACTCGACAGCTTCGCCTGCCCGCCGGACTGGATCGCGGCTCCCCTGATCGGCCAGTGCTGCCGCGCCTTCCTCGCGTCCTTCAAGATCTGGAAGACTGCGACGGTCGGCGGCAATATCTGCATGTCGCTTCCGGCCGGGCCGATGATCGCACTGGCGTCGGCGCTTGATGGCGTCTGTACGGTATGGCGCGCGGATGGCAGCGAGTACCGGGTCCCGGTCGCCGATTTTGTCACCGGCAATCAGCGGAACGTGCTCACAAACGGCGATCTGTTGCGCCAGATCGATATTCCGCTTGCGGCGCTGCGACGGCGCTCGGTCTTTCGCCAGATATCCCTGACGCCGGTCGGCCGCTCCGCGGCACTCCTCATCGGAAGCGTAGACAGCAACGGCGCGCTGCGGTTGACGATAACGGCTTCCACGGTGCGGCCGGTCCAGCTCTCCTTCGCCGACCTGCCCGGCCCCGAGGCTTTACGCGCAACCATCCTGCAGAAGATTGCGGACGGCATGTACCACGCCGACGTCCATGGCAGGCCGATGTGGCGCAAGCACATGACCTTGCGGCTGGCCGAAGAGATCCGCCGCGAACTCGCGACCGGCCCATGAGCTGCAGACTCACATGAGCATCGACATCAACGGCAAGACCTTTGCAGAGACGCCCCGCCCCGGCCAATGCTTGCGTACATTCCTGCGCGAGCTCGGGCATTTCGGCGTCAAGAAGGGCTGCGACGCCGGCGACTGCGGTGCGTGCACCGTGCTGCTTGACGGCGAACCGGTGCATAGCTGCGTTATCCCGGCATTCCGCGCCGACGGACATGCGGTCACGACCATTGAAGGCCTCGGGTCCGAGACGCGTGCGCATCCGCTGCAGCAAGCCTTTCTGGATGCCCAGGGATTTCAATGCGGCTTCTGCACCGCGGGCATGATCCTGACCGGCGCCTCGTTGAACCAGGCACAGCGTCAGGAGCTCGGCGTCGCCCTGAAGGGCAATATCTGCCGTTGCACCGGCTATCGCGCGATCGAGGATGCGTTCGACGGCAAGACAAATGTCGAGGACGCCGCCGCGGGCAGCGCCTTCGGACGCAGCCTCCCCGCACCGGCCGGCCCGCTCGTGGTAAGCGGGACGGCGCGTTACACCCTCGACATTCAGCTTGACAGATTGCTGCACATCAAGCTGCTGCGCTCGCCGCACCCGCACGCCAGGATCGTCGCGATCGACAAGACGGCGGCACTTGCGGTTCCAGGCGTCCATGCGGTTTTGACCCACGAGGACGCACCGAAACGGCTGTTCTCGACGGCGCAGCACGAAAGGGCGTGGATGGATCCGGATGATACCCGCGTGCTTGACGACATCGTCCGCTTCGTCGGACAGAAGGTCGCCGCTGTCATCGCCGAAAATGAGGCGGCCGCCGAGGAAGGCTGTCGTCGCCTCAAGGTCGACTACGATATCTTGCCAACGGTAACGGATCCGGCGCTGGCAATCACGCCGAGCGCACCAATCATTCACGGCGGCAAGAGCGCCGACATCCACCGCGTCAGCGACGCCTCACGCAATATCGTCGCTGAAACCCATGGCGAATTTGGCGATGTCGCCAGTGCGCTCGCAATCTCGGCCGCGACCTATGAGGGTACGTTCACCACCCAGCGGGTGCAGCACGCAGCGCTGGAAACCCACGGCGGGCTTGCCTGGATCGATACCGGCGGCATCCTCAACGTTCGCTCGAGCACCCAGGTTCCGTTCCTGACCCGGCGATCGCTTGCGCAGATATTCGATCGTCCACTCGACAGCGTCCGCGTGTTTTGCGAACGCGTGGGCGGCGGCTTCGGCGGCAAGCAGGAAATGTTCGTCGAGGATATCCTGGCGCTGGCTGCGATTGCCACGGGCCGGCCGGTCAAGCTCGAGTTCACCCGCGAAGAGCAGTTCATCGCGACGTCGACCCGACATCCGATGCGCGTCACTGTCAGGGCCGGTGCTGATAGCCGAGGCATGCTTACTGCGCTGCAGCTCGACGTGCTCTCGAATACTGGAGCTTATGGCAATCACGCGGGGCCCGTGCTGTTCCACGCCGTCAGCGAATGCATCAGCGTCTACAACTGCCCGAACAAGAAGGTCGACGCGGTCGCCGCCTATACCAACACGGTACCTTCAGGCGCTTTCCGCGGGTATGGCCTGCCGCAGACGCTGTTTGCCGTCGAGGCCGCCATCGACGAACTGGCGAAGCAACTCGGCATTAATCCCTTCGAGATGCGTCGTCGCAATATTGTCAAGCCCGGCGATCCCATGCTGTCGCCACCGCCGTCGGACTACCACGACGTGCGGTACGGCTCCTACGGGCTCGACCAATGCATCGACCTGGTCGAGCGCGCTATATCGGCGGAACGCCCCGACTACGCCCTTTCCGAGGACTGGCTGATTGGCGAGGGCATCGCACTGACCATGATCGACACCGTACCGCCGGCAGGGCATCTCTCCGATTCGAAGATCACGCTCCGCGACGACGGCGGATTCGAGCTGGTGGTAGGAACCACCGAGTTTGGCAACGGCACCAGCACCGTACATCGACAGGTCGCAGCGACGGCGCTGGCGACGACCGTCGATCGCATCAGCCTGCGGCAATCCGATACTGCGCTGGGCGGCCACGACACCGGCGCCTATGGCAGTGCGGGCACCTTTGTCGCCGGGCGAGCGACGCAAGCAGCCGCAGAGAACCTCGCTGACGCGATCAAGATATTTGCATCCGAGCTGAGCAGCGCCAGTGGCGCTTCCTGCGCCCTCGAGAACGAAACCGCGATCTGCGGGGCGGACCGCCGGTCATTCCTCGAACTCGCTCAGGCGGCGAGAGCCAGTGGACGAACGCTTCACGGCAGCGGCAATTCTGCCGGCACGCCGCGTTCGGTCGCATTCAACGTGCAGGGCTTTCGCGTCGCCGTGAACAAGGGCACCGGAGAAGTCCGTATCCTCAAAAGCGTGCAAGCCGCGGATGCCGGTCGCGTCGCCAATCCCATGCAGTGCCGCGGCCAGGTCGAAGGCGGTGTTGCGCAGTCGCTCGGTGCCGCGCTGTATGAGGAACTGGTCATCGACGATGGCGGCAGGGTGATCAACCCGACGTTCCGCGACTATCATCTTCCGTCGTTTGCCGACGTGCCGCGCTCCGAGGTCTATTTCGCCGAGACTTCGGATACGATTGGTCCAATGGGCGCAAAATCGATGAGCGAGAGCCCCTACAATCCGGTCACGGCAGCGCTGGGCAATGCGATTGCGGATGCGACCGGCATCCGTTTCACGAGCACGCCGTTCAAGCCCGACCGCCTGTTTCCAGCACTGCTCGAGAAGTTCGGCCGAGTTCCGGACGGTCCGAGCCAGTAAATCGTCTGAAACCTCAAACCGCGCCCCTATTCCCTGGCCACGGTGCACTCGATCTGGCCGTGTGGCTCGTCGGTCGGCAAGAACACCTGGTTGTTGTTGTCGAGCCCGAACGGGGAGAGATTCATCAAGATGAAGTGCATGTTCGGGCAGGCCATGCTGATCTCGGAGATCTCCGGCACCGCCGCGAGCGCTGCCTCGCCCATCCGATAGAGACTGTCCTGCACGCTCCAGCTATAGGTCGTGGCGAACACCTCCAGCATCGTGTCGAGGATCCTGGCATTGGTGGCGGGATAGTCTGCCGGCTTTCCCGACCATTTCCATGTTGCGACCATGCTGGTCGCGCAGATCCGATCGTTGGTCGGGGGAATCGTCGTGTAGCGATCCTTGACGTAGTTCTCCCAGCCGGATTGCGTTGACTTCATGAAGGCGAAATTGTCGATGCCCGACGAAATCGATATTGGGCCGCCCCGCTCCACGGCGACCTCTACGGTCGGCCTGCCATTGCCGTCGAGCACGAAACTGTGCGGATGCGGCTTGCCGTCGAAGCTCCGCCGCTTCCATCTGGTCTCGTGCGAGCTGACCGACACCGAGGCGACCTGCGGGTAGGTATCGAGATATTTCTGCGCCAGAACCTGACAGAAATCCTCCGGGCTAAGCCCAGTGTTTTCCCGCGCCACGACATTGACGATGTTCTTGATCGTGTCGGTCGACACGGTCAGGGAATTGTCCGCGTGTGTGAAGGTGCGTGCGAACTCGCCTTCCAGCATGGCCTTGATGTCGAGCTGGCTGACTTCATGCCGTTCGCCCTCGCGATGAATTCGCATCACGCGGACCCGGCCCTTACCGTATCGGTTCGTGATCAGCGGCACGTGCTTCTCCAACAGGGTTGGCAATTGGGATGGTTACCTGAGGTCCGAATTATGGAGCAACGTTCATGCCAGCGGCAAGCCGGGACGGCGCTGGTCTCGTCGGAAGGGCCATCCCTGGCGGAATTCTCGCCACTTGTGCCGCGGCTTTCAGCTTCCGCGATAAGTTGCATAGCTCCACGGCGTCACCAGCAGCGGCACATGTAGATGGCCTTCCGGCTCGCTCACCGCGAAACGCAGCGTGATGCGATCGAGAAAGGGAGGATCCGCCAGCGGCACGCCCCGAGCAGCAAAATATTCGCCGACGCCGAATGTGAGTTCGTACGTTCCGATCGGCACGGGACGCCCACCAATGAGCGGCGCATCGGTCCGGCCGTCTGCATTGGTCGTCGTGCGTGCCACCACCCGGTTGACGCCAAGTTCGGCCAGTTCAACCAGCTCGACCGCGACCCCTGCCGCTGGCTTTCCGCTGTTTGTGTCGAGCACGTGGGTCGATAGCCGGCCAGACACCGCAAGGCGATCACCGCCAGTTGCCGATTGGTCCAACCGCAACGCGGCAATCCGGCAAATCTCGTCAATCGAGGTTTGCGTTTCGGTCGCAGGGGCATTCGGCAGACGCCGCGCGAAGTCGCGCAGGATCGAGTCTTTGGTATGCCGACGCACGCAGACGATGTAAGGGAAACCGAATTTGGAGCGATAGGCCGTGTTGACGCGTTCAAACGCCTCATATTCCGCATCAGACAGGCGATCGAGACCGACGCTGTTCTGTTCGGCATTGGACTCCGCGGTCAGCCCCGCGGCACGTTGCGTCTTGCTGGCGAGATCGGGATGCGCATTGATGAGCGCCATCCGCAGCTCCGCCGGAGCTTGATCGACGGCAGCTTTCATAGCCGCGAACAACTCGGCAATGCCGGCGAATGGCCGGTTGCGGGCGGCCTGCTCAGCGATCCAAGGCGAGTGCTCGAAGATGTTGGCAAGCGCGGCGACAAACTCGTCGTGGCTGCAGGCATTCAACTCGGCGAGCGCTTTCGACATCAAACACCCAATTTGAAGGCACTCTTGGCGCCCGACTACCGAATGTTGCGGTCCCTTGCAGCCATCCGCAGGACAAGGAACGCAAGGACCATTCCATGCCTCTCCGCAACGAGAAAGCCCTGCTAACGGCGATCATAGGACCATCCGAATACGCCGCTCCGGCGTACTTCCGGCTCTTCCGCAGATGGCGGCGCTGCCGGAGCCCCCGCCTGTGGAGCAGTCGGCACCGGCAAGTTTTCGCATTTCAGCGAGTAGACCAGCTCGCCCTTCGCGGTACGGCCGATCGGAGCGCAATCGTCCGCCAACGACGTGCCCGGCTTCGAAGCCGGTTTGATTGTCGCCGGCTTGGTCTGCGCCCAGGCGGGCGCCGTCAGCAACAGCAGGACGGCCAGGACCTTTTTCATGAGCGGCTCTCGAACAGGCTTTATTGAAGCTGATCGGGTCGCCAAAGTCCACGGTAACACACGGCCACCAGTGCCGATTATTTAGTCGTGACCAAGAAATTTGCTCGCTACTTCGTGACTCCCCCGCCATCGCGACCGCGCACGTGAAGACATAGCTCAGCGAGTAGACTCGCTGGCCAGCGTATTGGCCTCGAGCCCAAAAATCGGCAAGGGAGAAACGACATTGCCCAGAATTCTGCTTACCGCACTCAGTTGGGTTCTCATCAGCACGGCGTTGGTTCAGTTCGCGACTGCAGCCGAACGTCATCGCATCAAACCGCACCGGAGCGTCACGACGCAGGCCCAGGCCCCGGCGCGCGACCTCGACGCCTACGCGGCCTGGCCACGGGCCACACCTGAAGCATACGAGGGCACGTCGAGCTATTACGGCGGCGGCTATTCTGCGCCAGCCGGGCACTGACCGTTGCAACCGATCGGAAGGGCCGGCCCTCCCGACGGCCGGCCTTTGCCCGAGGCATCAGCCGACTGGCGTCGGTCGGGGCTGGCCGGTGGTTGCCGGGAGATCTGCCGGCCCACGGCGAACTGTACCGGCAGGAGGCGTCAGGACTATTGACTGGCCTTGGCACCTATTTGATGCTGGCGCTACGGTAACGGGGTCGGACGAATTGCGAGACAGCAAATGGGACGAGCGGTTCATGCTTCTGGCGCACCATCTGGCGCACTGGAGCATTGAAAAGGGACGCCGGGTCGGCGCCGTCGTGGTCGGACCCGATCATGAAATACGCTCGACCGGCTACAACAGCTTGCCGCGCGGGGTCAACGATGCGGTGGAAGAGCGACACTCCCGCATCACCGGCGCAAAATACATCTGGAGCTGCCATGCCGAGCAGAATGCCATTTTCAATGCGGCACGCATCGGAATAGCGCTCAAGGGTTGCACGATCTACGTTCCCTGGTTTCCCTGCGTGGAATGCACGAAAGCGATTATTCAATCGGGCATATCGGAGGTCGTTGGTTATGAACCTGACCAGCCCAATTCGAATTGGGCTCAGGATTTTGCGATTGCCGGCACGATGCTGAAGGAAGCAAACGTCGTGGTACGGTTCATACCGAGGCTCGCAGAGCTGCCGGATGTATCCGAAGAAGAGAATTGATCACGTAGCCTTCCGATACGTCACCAGACTTGACTATCGAGTACCGTAGGCACGGTCACCCGCATCGCCAAGGCCCGGCAGGATGAAGGCGTTTTCGTCCAACCCTTCGTCGATCGCCGCAAGCCAGATCGGAACATCCGGGTGAATGCCGCGCATGCGTTCGACCCCTTCGGGCGCGGCGATCAGGCTGACCAGCCGGACGTCATTGGCACCGCGCTCCTTCAACCGATCCACCGCCGCGACAGACAGATTTGCTGTCGCCAGCACCGGGGAAATCACGATTACGAGTCTCTCGTGCAAATCACTCGGGGCCTTGAAAAAATACTCCACGGCCACGAATGTCTCGGGCTCACGATAGAGGCCGATATGGGCGACACGCGCAGTCGGCACGAGGTCAAGCATGCCCTCCGCAAAGGTAACGCCGGCGCGCAACACCGGCGCGAACACCAGCTTCTTTCCTGATATCTCCGGCGATTTCATTTTCGCCAGCGGCGTCTCGATCTCGACATCGGCCAGCGGCAAGTCGCGGGTCACCTCGTAACACAGCAGCATCCCGATCTCCTTGAGGAGTTCGCGAAACGACTTGGTCGAAGTGTCCTTGTTGCGCAACAGGGTCAGCTTGTGCTGCACCAGCGGATGGCTAACGATCGTGACGCCTTCCATGTCGAGTCCCCGCCCTAAAATACCGTGCCGTCGCTGATGATCTTGACCGGAGGCGACGCGTCGGCGCGGCGTTCGCGCGCCAGCCGTCGGCCTGCAGCCCAGGTTCCGCCTTCGAGGATTTTCGCCAGCGGCAATGCCTTTGCGTCGAGCCCCAGGCGCCGGCGCACATTGTCCGCGACGCGGTCGAGCAACGCGACCGTCAGCCCCCGCCACTCCACCACAAGCGGCGACGCGACATCGTGCTCCCGCAACGCATCGCTGTCGTCGCGGAATGTCAGCACGCCGTTGTCGATGAAGAGGCCGCCGTTTCGATACTCGGCAAGGCCGGTCAGCCCGTCGATATCGGTCACGGCAATGCCGGCATTCTGCAGCGGCTCGATCAGCGAATAGGCCAGCCATTGCGAGAGCTTGTGCAACGGCATCAGCTGGCTGGTCACATCATCAGTCGTCAGCATCGGATGTTTCCAGCAATCCCCGAGCGGGACTTCGCCGAGCATCAGCCGCGACGGCCAGATCGGCCCGAGCTCCCTTAGCAGCTCCGACAATATCGTGGCGGCCGGGAGCGTGCGATCGTCGGCCAGCGATGCCAGCCGGTCGAAGAGCCCACCGGGCCGCGGCATATCGAAGCGTCCGAAGACAGCCGGCTTCGAGGCCAGCAGCCGGCCGAGGCTACGCAACAAATGCACCCGGCCTTCAATGCCGACCAGCGAATTGGTGTCCGACACCTGCATGCCGCGGATGAGATCCGTCATGGACAAATTCGCGAGCACATCGGCATCGGCGCGAAGCGGCCGTCGCCGATCCGACGAGAACGCGCCACCGACGAACATCGCGAGGCTTGCCAGTCCCAATCCTTCCGAACGGCCAATGGCCAATCCGGTCACCGGGTCACAGTAACGCCATGATGGCCCCGCGCCGGCGTCCAGAAAGACGCTGACCATGGCCAGATCGAATTCGGCACGAGCCCGTGTCGCGCGATCGGGCCACGCGACCTGGCCGGCCAGGCCCGCCCAGCGATCGACACCATTCACGGAGAAATGCCGCCAGCGCGAATGAAACGGCACGGCGAGCGAGGGATACGTCTCTCGTGTGGTCTGCACCACCAGTTCGGCCGTCGAGTCGATGCGGTCGAGGTGGATGCGGAAACTCGGAAGCCGGTCCTCGAGGCCCATGGTGAGAAGCCGGTGCGCGCGCTCCCGCACTGCCCCGGCACTAAGCAAAGACAGGGCTGCCGACGTCTCGGAACTCACGGAGGACACGGCCGCGCTCAGTACTTGTCGAGCGCACGGCCGACGAAGTCGCGCTGGGTAGGCTCTTCCGGCGAGTAGTAGCCGGCAGCCTTCTTGGCAACGATTTCGACCTGGGCATCCGCCGGGACCAGCTCGTCGGGGATCGGTACGCGCTCGACGATGTCGATGCCCTGGCTCACCAGCGCATCATACTTCATGTCGCTCATGGAGACGAAGCGATCGATGCGCTGCAGTCCGAGCCAGTGCACGACGTCCGGCATCAACTGCTGGAAGCGGGCATCCTGTACGCCCGCAACGCATTCGGTGCGCTCGAAATACTGGGCGGCGGCATCGCCGCCCTCCTGCCGTTTGCGTGCATTGTAGACCAGGAATTTCGTCACCTCTCCGAGGGCGCGACCTTCCTTGCGATTGTAGATGATGATGCCGAGCCCGCCGGTCTGTCCGGCGCGCACGCATTCCTCGATACCGTGCAGCAGATATGGGCGGCAGGTGCAGATATCAGAGCCGAACACGTCGGAGCCGTTACATTCGTCATGCACGCGGCAGGTGATGCTGGTGCGATGGTCCGGCAGCTTGGCGACATCACCGAACAGATAGGCCGTGGTGCCGCCGATCGGAGGCAGGAACACATGGAGGTCGGGTCGCGTCACCAGTTCCGGAAACATGCCGGCCGTCTGCTCGAACAACTGCCTGCGCAGATTGCTTTCAGTCGTGGCGAAGCGCGCTGCGATTCCCGGCAGATACCAGACCGGGTCGATCGCGATCTTGACGACGGAGACGCTTCCCCCTTCGTGAACGACAGCGCCGTCGCGCTTGAGCCGGCCCGCCGATATCGCGGCCTGCAATTCCGGCAAATCGAGGCGGGCGCGGGTGATCGCAATGCTCGGACGGATATCGACGCCCTCGGCGATCTCTTTCGAGAACGCCTCAGCAGCCAGGTGCCCCCACGGATCGAGCGAGACGATCCGGTTCGGATCCGTCCATTGCGGGAATGGCCCGATCGTGGCGGCAGGTTGCGTATTGGTCAGGTCCGGCCGCCGGATCGGATCGAGCGCGCCCGACGAGACCGCCAGCGCGCGATAGATCGAATAAGAGCCGCTGTGGGTGCCGATGACATTGCGCTGCTGCGGGCGTGAGACCGTCCCAATCACCGGCCCGCGTTCGCGCGCCGTGGCTGCCCCCCAATGAATTGGGAATTCAATCTTCGCGCCCGGCGCCGGATGGGACGTGATCCGGATGTGATCGGTTCGATTGGAATGATTCATCGTTACGCACCAACACATGGCGCCTGTCCGCCGGGCAAAAAGTCCGGTTACCGGCAGCCAAAGGATTCTCCAGTATGTCCCAATCGCGGCTGAACACAACGGGCGCATTAGTGGTAAGGTTTACGACGCTATCACGACCCGTGGGGCAGGACCTGCCCCTCTTTTCCAATGCCATGAACGAAGGGGCGATCGGCGGCCGGAAACGGCAAGGTCATCCGTCTATCCTGCGCTGAGCCGCTGGGATCGGTGCCTATATCTCGGGCAAATCGGGCACGCCACTTGCACGCTACTCCGCGCGCGCAACCGCAGATAGGGCGATCCCATGAGCAAAGAAAGCGTGAACCTCGTCAGCCATCCCCTGGTCCAGCACAAGCTCTCGCTGATGCGCGACAAGGATCGCTCCACCAAGGGCTTTCGCGAACTTCTGAACGAGATCGGAATGCTGCTCTGCTATGAGGTCACCCGGGACTTGCCTCTGGAGTGGGTCGACATCGATACGCCGGTCGCCGCAATGAAGGCCCCCAAAATCGCGGGCAAGAAACTCACGCTCGCTCCAATCTTGCGCGCGGGTGTCGGATTTCTCGACGGGATGCTGGCGCTCGTCCCATCAGCGCGCGTTGCGCATATCGGCCTTTACCGGGATCCGCAGACGCTCCAAGCCGTGGAGTATTTCTTCAAGGCGCCGCAGGATGTGTCGGAACGTATCGTGATCCTGCTGGATCCGATGCTAGCGACGGGAAATTCAGCCTGCGCCGCAGTCAGCCTGCTCAAATCGCGAGGCGTTCGAGATATCAGGTTCGTCTGCCTGCTCGCGGCCCCCGAGGGGATCGCCCGATTCCAGAATGAGTGTCCCGACGTGCCGATCTGGACTGCTGCTATCGACGAGAGACTGAATGATCACGGCTATATCGTGCCGGGCCTGGGCGATGCCGGAGACAGAATGTTCGGCACAAGGTAAGTGTGCGCGACATCGCCTTCGTGCTGAAGCCTCCATGAGAAGGGATTGATCCGCGTAACGGCGGGCGAAGCCCAATCCTCAGTCCGATTGATTGTCCGACAGCCTGGCGATCACGGCTACGGGCCCGCCACCGGACGGCCCCTGATGTTCGGCTCCGCCGGAAACATAGACGGCGCCGGTTCCCGACAGACCGCCAATCAATCCGCCGACCGCCGCGCGCGCGTGTCGGGTTGAACTGATGTCCGTATCTTCAAGCATGACGTGACGAAATCCGCGGATGCACCCGCTTGGTGCGGCTTCCGCCTTGGCGAAGATGTTGACGAACTGGCGGGCTGCCGTCGATGGTTTGGAGTCGCGTTCGGTGTGCAGTCCCAGCAAGGCAAGATCGATCCGAGGTCGGCCGTCGCGATATTGGGCAAGACCGAGGCAAATGGTGGCGTCAACGATTTCACGCGCGACTACGCCGTTTCAGTGCTCAGTTCGAATCGTATGCGCTGTTGGTCGCGGTCCCATCGCCCGGCGCCATCGCCGCCTCAATGCGGTCGCCGGATTTGCCGAGTTTTTGTCTCATCTGTCGCATTTTTTGGCACATCTGTTGCATCCCAACCCCGGATAGTACCCCGGGGCGACAAGGTCGCTCAGGGGCTCGGTAGACCATGCGGAATGGTGCGGATGACAACGACGGCGGCGCTCGAACTCGTACAATTGACGAAGATGTATGGCGGCATCACCGCCGTTGACGCCATCAATCTCAAGATTCCCGCCGGCTCCTATTGTTGCCTGCTCGGGCCGTCCGGCTGCGGCAAGACGTCCACACTGCGGATGGTCGCCGGGCACGAGGCCGTCAGTTCAGGCGACATCCTGGTCGGTCCGAAAAATGTGACCAACCTGCCGCCCGCCGATCGAAGCACGGCGATGATGTTCCAGTCTTACGCCCTGTTCCCGCACCTCTCTGTCATCGACAACGTCGGCTTTGCCCTGAAGATGAAAGGCGTTGCCAAGTCGGCACGCCATGCCGAGGCCAGCAAGTTGCTGGAGCTCGTCGATATGCAGCCCTACGCGGCAAGGCTGCCGGGCCAGCTCTCCGGAGGCCAGCAACAGCGCGTGGCCCTCGCGCGCGCGCTGATCACCTCTCCTCAAATTTTGCTGCTGGACGAGCCGCTTTCGGCACTCGATCCGTTCTTGCGGCTGCGGATGCGCGCAGAATTGAAGAAGCTGCAGCGCGACCTTGGGCTGACCTTCATCCATGTGACACATGGCCAGGACGAAGCGATGGCGCTCGCCGATATCGTGGTTCTCATGAATGGCGGCCGGATCGAACAGCAGGGCTCGCCGCGAGACATCTTCAACCACCCCCGAACCGAATTCACGGCGAAGTTCATCGGTGGCCACAACGTCATTGCCCTGAACCATGAGACCTTCGCCGTTCGGGTCGATCGGCTGATGCTGAAACGGCCGACCGAAACCGTCGCCGGCCCATCGGTCACAGGTACGATCAGCGAGGTCGAATACCAGGGAACCTATGTCCGCGTCGTCATTGCCGTCGACGGTGGGCCCGAGATCTCGGCCCAGGTCACGGAGACTGAATTCGACGCAGCCAACTACACCGTCGGCGAGCGCGTTCTTGCCACATGGGACCCGATGCAGGCGAGCCTTCTGAAGACCACCAGTTCAGCAACTATCCGGTCGCCTGAGAAGGCGGCCTGACACCCAGGGAGATCATCATGAGCAAATCCTCGAAATTCGATCGTCTCATCAACCGCCGCACCGTGCTGAAGGGCGCGGCCGGAGCGGTCGGTCTCGCAGCAGGCTCCGGCGCAATCACCGGATTTCCTTATGTCCGTTCAGCCGATGCGAAAGTGCTGCGTTATCTCGGAACGGCCGTGAACGAAGGTGACGAGATCTCGAAGAAATGTCTGGCAGATACCGGGATCAAGATCGAATACATCACGGCAACCACCGACGACGTGACCAAGCGTGTGATCACCCAGCCCAACTCGTTCGACGTGCTGGATACGGAGTATTTCTCGCTGAAGAAGCTTGTACCGTCGGGCAACATCTTTGCGCTCGACGCCAAGAAGATCAAGGAATTCGACAACCTCACGCCGGTGTTCACCAAGGGTCAATTGCCGAACGGCAAGAAGATCGGCGACCAGGGCACCGCGCCCTGGAAGGTGCTCTATCTTGAGGGAGCGAACTCCAAGACCTTCTCCAAGACGCCGACCGAATTCGTGACGCTGATCCCCACGGTCTACAACGCCGACACACTCGGCATCCGGCCCGATCTGATCAAGCGACCGATCTCGTCGTGGACCGAACTGCTCAATCCCGAGTTCAAGGGCAAGGCCTCGATCCTCAACATTCCCTCGATCGGAATCATGGACGCCGCGATGGTGGTCGAAGCCAGCGGCCAGCACACATATGCCGACAAGGGCAACATGACAAAGGCCGAGATTGATCTCACCATGAAGATCATGACGGAGGCCAAGAAGGCCGGTCAGTTCCGCGCCTTCTGGAAGGATTTCAACGAATCCGTCAACCTGATGGCATCGGGCGAAACCGTCATTCAATCGATGTGGTCGCCTGCGGTCACCAAGGTGCGCTCGATGGGGATCGCCTGCACGTTCCAGCCGCTCAAGGAAGGCTATCGCTCCTGGGCGTCGGGGTTCTGTGTATCGAAGGCGGTCTCGGGACCGAAGCTCGACTGGGCTTATGAATTCGTGAACTGGTATCTATCGGGTTGGGCAGGCGCCTATCTCAATCGCCAGGGTTATTATTCGGCCGTGCTCTCTACCGCCGAGGCCAACATGACGGCGGACGAATGGGGCTACTGGATGGAAGGCAAGGCCGCCGTCGGCGACATCAAGGCGCCCGACGGCACGATTCTCGAGAAGGCCGGCGCCACGCGCGATGGAGGATCCTACGACGAACGCATGGGCGCCGTCGCCTGCTGGAACGCGGTGATGGACGAGAACGACTACATGGTGCGCAAGTGGAATGAATTCATAGCTGCTTGATCCGAAGGACTTGCCGGGCCAACGCGTACGGCAAGTCCTTTCGCCATCACTGCGATTGGCCTCTCAATGATTCAAGAACGCAAGACCTTCGTTGCATGGCTTCAGGCCGCACCGATGATGCTCGTTTTCGCGCTGTTCTTCCTGCTGCCGTTACTCTTCGTGACGATCGTCAGCGCGTGGGATTACAACGAATATGAAATGATTCCAGCGTTCAGCCTGCGTGGCTACAGCGATACGTTCGAGGGATGCATTGCAGATCTGCCCAATCTCTGCACGATCCTGAAGACCTATTTGAAGACCCTGAAATTATGCCTGCTGACCTGGGTCCTGACCCTTCTGATCGGGTTTACCGTCGCCTATTTTCTTGCGTTCCACGTCCGGTCGAAAACCTGGCAGATCGTGCTCACCCTGCTTTGCACCATCCCGTTCTGGACGTCGAACGTCATCCGCATGATTGCGTGGATTCCGCTGCTTGGCCGGAACGGTCTGGTCAACAGGGGCCTCGAGGGCGCTGGGTTGATCCACCAACCGCTGGAGTGGCTGCTGTTCTCAGAGTTTTCCGTCGTGCTTGCCCTCCTGCATCTCTTCACGTTCTTCATGGTGGTGCCAATCTTCAACTCGATGATCCGCATCGACAGACGATTGATCGAAGCCGCCTATGATGCCGGCGCGACCGGTTGGCAGACGCTGCTGAACATCATCATTCCCCTGGCAAAGCCCGGAATCGTCATCGGCTCGATCTTCGTGATCACAATCGTGATGGGCGATTTTGTCACGATAGGGGTGATGGGCGGCCAGCAGATTGCATCTGCCGGCAAGATCATCGAGGCGCGCCTGAATGCGCTGCAATTCCCGGCGGCTGCAGCCAATGCAGTCATCCTGCTCGGCATCACGATCCTGATTATTTCGGCGCTGACCCGGATCGTCGATATTCGCAAGGAGCTGTGAGATGGGCGAGAAGCGACCGCGATCCTTCTATCTCCTCGCTGCGTTTTTCACCGCCTACGTCCTGTTTCTCTATGGTCCGATGTTCGCGATCTACATCTTGTCGTTTCAGGGACCCGATGGCGGCCTGACCTTTCCCATGAACGGCGTGTCCCTTGTGTGGTTCGGCAAGGTGTTCTCCGGTTCGGGCATCGTCGACATCGGGGCGGCTTTCAAGCGATCGCTGCAACTCGGCCTCGTCGTCATGGTGTGCACGGTCGTTCTTTCCGTGTCAGCGGGCATGGCCTTCCGCAGATCGTTCCGCGGCGCGACCTTCCTGTTCTATGTTGCGATCGCAAGCCTGATCATGCCGTCGATCATTACCTCGCTCGGCATCGCCCTGGAATTCCGCTTGCTTGACGATTTCATCATCAAGAGCGGGGTCGGAGATTGGACAACGGCCATGGGGCTGTTTACGTCTGGCCTTGGCGCGCATCTGACCTGGACCCTGCCATTTGGCCTGCTGATCATGTTTGCGATCTTCAACAGATTTGACAGCCGGCTCGAAGAGGCAGCACGCGACCTTGGCGCAACGCCTTGGCAGACATTTCGGCACGTCGTGCTGCCGATCATACTGCCGTCGGTCGTCGGTATCGGTCTGTTTGGATTTACCTTGTCCTGGGATGAGCTCGCACGCTCAAGCCAGACCATCGGCTCCGTCAACACACTGCCCCTTGATTTACAGGGCCTGACGACCACCGTCACAAAGCCGGACATTTATGCGCTTGGAACGCTGACGAGTGCAGTTTCCTTTCTCGTCATTTTCCTGGCGCTGGTTGTCATTCTCGTGCTTCAGGCCCGGCAACGACGTCACGGATCGGACGCAGGCAAGGGAATGGTGTAGCGCCGAGCTCGCGCATGCCGACGGTCAACCCGAACAGCGCCCGACGGTGTGTCGGACGACATCTCGTCAACAATGCCAGCGGGCGCCGCGTGGCCATTTTCGCAGGAAATCGCACCAATCGTAGTTTTGCGCGGAAAATCGTGCAAATGGCGGAGGGAGAGAATCTAGAAAAAGAATTGCTCGTCCGCTGCGGCTCAGGTCTTCTCGCTAGGGGAGAACATCCGAATATCCAGGGCTCTCGGTATCACTTAGGCCATGCAAATTAGCCCGAACCGCCAGCCCGGGCAGTTGCTGACCCTAAAGGAATGCGCTTTCAGTCCTGTGAGAGCGATCACTCATAAATCCGGTGATGTCCGCTTCCGAGGGCGAAGCCGACACGGCCCCTCCCGAGGGATCTCGATGTACTGCTTTAGATCACCGACCTCTTTCTCAAGGGCCTCTCGCGGGATGCTTTGAGTCTTGGCCCCCTCAACGAGCCAAGGCGGCGGCCGCACAGCGGTGCCAGGCTTAGCTATCGGACGTTCCAGTTGTGGGCCTGTATCTCCCGGCTTCACCGGCTATCCTGCTTCCATCCTCAGCGGCTTCTATTTTCGCAGTGGCCCGTTTCGCCTTTTGAGCGCATAAACGGGGATGTCCGATTCCCACTACCGAACCTGCCACTGTGGAGCGGTCTATAGCCGAACCGAGGCGATGGCTCCGGGTCGGCAGATCGCCAGCTTCGAGTGCTCGGTCTGCGGGGCGACCATGGAATCGTGGAACACCGCTTGGGTGCCCACCTATAGATTGATTGCTGGCCCCGTCCGCCTTCCGCGACCCACGTAGCAATTCAGCGGATCAGCCATTGATGGCAGAGTCGTTCGGCACTTCATTCACTATCGTTGAGGTGACCTCGGACGGCGTTCCGGAGCCAACGAAGCAGATGTGGCTCGCCTTAGCCAAGCCTAATCAGGCATTGACGCTTGTCCTTGCTGCGGTTCCCGAAGGCTGGACTGCGGAAGTTGTGCCAGCGGTCCTCACTGAAAAGCAGCAGAGGATGTTCGAAGAACTCAACCTCAAACCCGGCGATGTTTACAGGATCGCTCCAGAGTAAGGCATGCTCGGTGGGGCGGGCGACGTCTGCTATTTACTCTAGGCCGAACATGACACAACGTGGTTCCCTTTTCGGCCGCCTCCCTACATAATTCGGCATGGCAAAAATAAAAGTGAACTTCAAACCAGTTCGTAAATCCGAGGGCGACTGGGCTATCATCGCCGAGTACCCGGGCGCAGAAGCGCGAGAGATAACGGGCTTCACGAGCAAGGCCGAAATTGACGATTGGATGAATGGAGAGCGTCGGATCGCTTGGCTCCGATCACAGGGTTATGCGAAATGACTCGATGACCCCTTCAGGCGCGCGTCCGGTGCTTCTGGCGTGCGCTGTAGGTCTGGACTCACTCGTACTAATGCAGCTCCCTCAACCCAAGCGCCATTCTCGCGCGCGGCCGAGACTCTCTCGCGGCAGCAAGGTGCTGAACGCTTGTGACCCGTGGACGATTCCCGCGGCGGTAGCCCAACGTGTCGACCTACAAAGAAGTGTTAAACTCGCTTTCAATTTGGCGGCAGCCTTGAAGTGGGCCGCCAGCGCTATTAGGCGAGTTGGCCATGATCGATGAGTGTAAGGATCCTACGCAAACGGCGGGACCTCGACCAGCGTTCCGATCAATCGCAACAATGCTTGCTGTTCGGGTCCCTTTTGGTCACGCAAGAACTCGCCCAGCTCGATGTGAGATAGCCGGCCACCAGAGGGCGCATTGGGCTGGTGGATGATGAAAGCGTAGCCGTTTGCGGGCTCGCGTGCGACGAACCATGCGTCCCCGTTTGGGCTCCGATAGAGCTCCCGCCGGTCTGGCATTTTTTCCTCCCTGCTGCCTCCGGGCACTGTCTGATGAGCGCTTGCGGGATGCGGAGATCAGTGAAAATACGAAAGCTGATCTTCCGTGACGACGCGCTCAATGTTCTCGGACCTGCACTTGATGCGATATCTTACTCGTCCATCGGACTCGATCGGCATGCACTGTACGATCGTGTAGAT
>NZ_JACMYO010000073.1 GCF_020889685.1 Bradyrhizobium oropedii | reverse complement strand
CGCGGATCAGGATCGCGGCCGGCGAAGTCGAGCGCGCGCTGCCGCCGCGCGACGGCGCCTATCTCAAGAACCGCTTCCGCGGCCACCTCGGCTTCAAGGTGAGCTGAGATCTAATGCACGCACCGCCGTCATTGCGAGGAGCTCGCGACAAAATTGCAAAGCAATTTTGCGCTGAAGCGACGAAGCAATCCATGCCGCCGCGCATGCCGCACGATGGATTGCTTCGCTTCGCTCGCAATGACGGAAATGAGTGCAGCCGCGCTCAGGCGAGCTGGATATCCCAGAGCCCCTCGGCGCGGCATGCCGCGACCTCGTCGCGCAGCAATCGTGCGATCAGCGTAATCGCGTTGGAGCCGGGATGCTCGACCGGCGAGGCCAAAGTCAGCTCGCGCCACGGTGCCGGCCGCGCGATCGGCGCGGTCTCGAGCCGGCCCTCCGCGACCTCGCCGCGCACCGAGGACGGCGGCAGCATGGTGTATCCGAGCCCCTCCTCGACCAGGCTCGTCAGCACCCGGAACGAATCCGCCTCGAGCTTGACGTCGAGCGTGATCTTTTTCTTCGCCGCCGCGTGCTCGATCATGGCGCGGAGCCCGTGCGAATGACTTGGCAGCACCAGGCGCTGGCGCAGCAGCCAGCCGATGTCGACCTGCTTCTTCTGCTTCAGCCCGCTGCCGCGCGGGCCGACCGCGACGATCGAGTCGCGGCCGAGGCTCTGCACCGCCAGGTGCAGATCGACCGACGGACCGTAGATCACCGCGAGATCCATCTCGCCGCGATGCAGCCATTCGATCAGATGGCCGCTGTAGCTTTCGACGATGCAGAGCGAGATGCCGGGATAGCGCTCCACCGTGCGCCGCGCCAGCCGCGCCGAGATCACGCAGCTCACCGTCGGCACCAGCCCGAGCACGACGCGGCCGGACGGCGCGCCGCCGGCGGACTGGATGTCGTCGCGGATCTGGTCGATCTGCCGCACGATACCGCCGGTGCGTGCCAGCAGCAGCCGGCCGGCATCGGTCAGCACCATGCCGCGGCCGTTGCGCGTGAACAATTCAGTGCGCAGCTCGTGCTCCAAGAGCTTGATCTGCCGGCTCAGCGCCGGCTGCGCGACCCGCAAGGTATCGGATGCCTTGCTCAGACTCCCGAGTTCCGCGACGCACGCAAAGGTCCTAAGCTGGCGGAAATCCATACTTGCCAATCCTGGAAGGCAGGTTCATACGCTATAACAAAACAGCATAGGGAGTTTACCGGGGCCCCACAACAGCGGGCGCGCTTTGTCCGCTTCAAGCGCAACCTCTCGGCAAGACAGAAACAATGACCGCACACGAACAGCACACCGACGACCACACAGACATCCGCGACGCCGTTGCAAAACTCTGCGCGCAGTTTCCCGGCGAATACTGGCGCAAGCTCGATCGCCAGATGGCCTATCCGAAGGAATTCGTCGATGCGCTGACGGAGGCCGGCTATCTCTCGGTGCTGATCCCCGAGGAATATGGCGGCGCGGGCCTGAAACTGTCGGCGGCGGCGGCGATCCTGGAAGAGATCCAGCGCGCCGGCTGCAACGGCGGCGGCTGCCACGCCCAGATGTACACGATGGGCACGGTGCTGCGGCACGGCAACGACGCGCAGAAGGCGAAATATCTGCCGAAGGTCGCGACCGGCGAATTGCGACTGCAGGCGTTCGGCGTCACCGAGCCGACCAGCGGCACCGATACCTCGTCGCTGAAGACCTTCGCCCGCCGCGAGGGCGACCACTACATCGTCAACGGCCAGAAGATCTGGACCAGCCGCGCCGAATATTCCGACCTGATGATCCTGCTCGCGCGCACCACACCGAAGGAGCAGTCGAAGAAGCGCACCGACGGGCTCTCGGTGTTCATCGTCGACATGCGCGAGGTGAAGGGCAAGGGTCTGGAGATCCGCCCGATCCGCACCATGATGAATCACGCCACCACCGAAGTGTTCTTCACCGACATGAAGGTGCCGGCGGAGAACCTGATCGGCGAGGAAGGCAAGGGTTTTCGCTACATCCTCTCCGGCATGAATGCCGAGCGCATCCTGATCGCGGCCGAGTGCGTCGGCGATGCCAAGTGGTTCATCGCCAAGGCCACCAACTACGCCAAGGAGCGCAGCGTGTTCGGCCGGCCGATCGGCCAAAATCAAGGCATCCAGTTCCCGATCGCAAAGGCCTACGCCTCGATGCGCGCGGCGGAACTGATGGTGAAGGAAGCCACCCGCAAATATGAAGCCGGGCTCGACTGCGGCGCCGAGGCCAACATGGCCAAGATGCTGGCGGCGGATGCCTCCTGGGAAGCGGCCAATGCCTGCGTGCAGACCCATGGCGGCTTCGGCTTCGCCGAGGAATACGACGTCGAGCGCAAATTCCGCGAAACCCGGCTCTACCAGGTGGCGCCGATCTCGACCAATTTGATCCTGTCCTTCGTCGCCGAGCATGTGCTCGGCATGCCCCGCTCCTACTGAGTTCTCTGATCATGCTGCCGCTTGAGGGATTGACCGTCATCGCCGTCGAACAGGCGGTTGCCGCGCCGTTCTGCTCGTCACGCCTGGCCGATGCCGGCGCCCATGTCATCAAGATCGAGCGGCCCGAGGGCGATTTCGCCCGCGGCTACGACGCTGCGGCCAAGGGTCAGAGCAGCTATTTCGTCTGGCTCAACCGCGGCAAGGATTCCGCGGTGGTCGATCTCGCCACCAACGAGGGCCGCGCGCAGCTCGAGGCGCTGATTGCGGGCGCCGACGTGCTGTTGCAGAACCTCAAGCCCGGCTCGATGGACAAGCTCGGCTTCTCGCGCGAGCGGCTGCGCAAAGAGTATCCGAAGCTGATCATGTGCACGATCACGGGTTATGGCGACACCGGCCCCTATGCCGACCGCAAAGCCTATGATCTCCTGATCCAGGCCGAGAGCGGCCTTGCCTCGATCACCGGCGGGCCCGAGGGCGCCTCGCGCGTCGGCATGTCGATCGTCGACGTCGCGACCGGCGCCACCGCACATGCCGCGATCCTCGAAGCGCTGATCGGCCGCGGCCGCAGCGGAGAGGGTGCCGACATCAGAATCTCGATGTTCGACGTGATGGCAGACTGGCTCACCGTGCCGCTGCTCAATGCCGAGGACGGCAAGTCGCCCAAACGCATCGGCCTCGCCCATCCCTCGATCGCGCCCTACGGCGTATTCCGCTCCAAGGATGGCAAGGAGATCCTGATCTCGATCCAGAGCGAGCGCGAGTGGAAGACGCTGTGCGGCAAGGTGCTGGGCCAACCTGGCCTGCCCGACGATCCGCGCTTTGCCAACATGGTGGAGCGCGTACGCAACCGCGCGCTGACCGACGGAATCGTCAGCGACAGTTTTGGCAGGTTGACGCGCGACGAGTTGCTGGCGAAGCTTGCGGAAGCCGACATCGCGTTCGCCGAGGTCAACAGCATGGACGATCTCGCTAAGCATCCGCATCTGCGCCGCATCGAGGTCGACACGCCGAACGGCAAGGTCAGCTATCCGGCGCCGGCCGCGATCGTGGTCGGCGAGGACAGGCACTACGGCAAGGTGCCCGCGATCGGCGAGCGCACCAGACGTTCCTGAAATCCCCTCCTGCCCCGGGCAAGACAGTCATGACCGATAAACTCGACCTCGATCATCTCCGCCAGTGGATTGGCAAGACCACCGAAGCCTCCGACGTCGTCACCAAGTATCTGGTGATGGGGCTGCGCGCGACGCTGTTCCAGGAGATCGGCGAGCCGAAGGCGGGCGACGCCGCGCCGTGGACCACGCATTGGTGCCTGGCGCAGCCGGTGTTTCCGATGTCGCAGCTCGGACCGGACGGCCACCCGACCCGCGGCGGCTTCCTGCCGCCGGTGCCGTTGCCGCGCCGGATGTGGGCCGGCGGCGAGCTCGAATTCTTCGATAGCTTGCGGATCGGCGACGAGGCCAAGCGAACCTCGCGCATTGCCGACGTCACCGTGAAGTCGGGCTCGACCGGCACGCTGTGCTTCGTCTCGGTCAATCACGAGGTGACGACGTCGCGCGGGCTGGCGGTCCGCGAGCGGCAGGACATCGTCTATCGCGAGATGACGAGCACGCCAGCCGCCGCGCCCGCCAAGGCGCCGCCTCCGCCGGTCGCGCAGCATCGCGAAAGCCACGTCTCTGATCCGGTGCTGCTGTTCCGTTACTCGGCGCTGACCTTCAACGGCCACCGCATCCATTACGATCGCGACTACGTCACCCAGGTGGAGGGCTATCCGGGGCTGATCTTCCACGGCCCGCTACAGGCTTCCTTCATCGTCGAGCTCGCCGCCAAGCTGCGCGGCGGCAAGCCGCCGAAGAAGCTGTCCTATCGCGGCGTGCAGCCGCTGTTCGAGGGCAGCGAGTTCTCGATCAATGCCAACGACAAGGACGGCGGCCTGGAGCTGTGGACGGCGAATGCCGAGGGGCAGCCGACCATGAAGGGTACCGCGACCTGGTAGGTCGCGAGCGCGACCCACATCAGACTGCTAAGGATTAAAGGGGCGCTTTCATCAGCGCCTTGTATTCCGTATTGTGGTCGCATTCATCCCTGGATCGCAGATCATGAGTCGCTTCTGGAGTTCGGTCGTCCACAATCTGTCGCCATACGTGCCCGGCGAGCAGCCGAAGATCGATGGCCTCATCAAGCTCAATACCAACGAGAATCCCTACCCGCCGTCGCCGCGCGCGGTGGCGGCGATCACAGCGACGACGGATCGCCTGCGGCTCTATCCGGATCCGCGCGCATCCGCCCTGCGCGAGGCAATCGCGGCGCGCTATGGCGTCACGGCGGACGAGGTATTCGTCGGCAACGGCTCGGACGAGGTGCTGGCTCACGCCTTTCCGGCGCTGCTGAAGCACGACGCGCCGCTGCTGTTCCCGGATATCACCTACAGCTTTTACCCGGTCTACTGCCGCCTCTACAGCATCAGCTACGAATTGGTGCCGCTCGGTGCCGCGATGCGGATCGACCTCGCCGACTACCGGCGGCCGGGCAGCGCCATCCTGCTGTGCAATCCCAACGCGCCGACCGGCATCGCGCTGCCGCGCGCCGCGATCGAGGCGCTGGTCACCGAGCAACCGGACCGGCTGGTGGTGGTCGACGAGGCCTATGTCGATTTCGGCGCCGAGAGTTCGGTGCCGCTGGTCGCGCGTCACGACAATCTGCTGGTCATCCAGACGCTGTCGAAGTCGCGCGCGCTGGCGGGACTGCGCGTCGGCTTCGCGATCGGCCAGCGCCCGCTGATCGAGGCGCTGGAGCGGGTGAAGGACAGCTTCAACTCTTATCCGCTGGATTGTTTTGCGATCGCAGGCGCCGTCGCCGCGATCGAGGACGACGCGTGGTTTGAGGAGACGCGGCAACGCATCATCAGGAGCCGCCAAGCGCTCACCAGCGGTCTCACCGAACTCGGCTTCGAGGTGCTGCCGTCGCTGGCGAATTTTGTGTTCGCCCGCCATGGCGCCCATCGTGGCGCCGATCTCGCCGCGAAGCTGCGCGAGCGCGGCGTCCTGGTCCGGCATTTCCAGAAGCCGCGGATCGACGATTTCCTGCGCATCACGGTCGGCACGGACGATGAGTGCGGCCGCCTGATCAGCCTGCTGCGTCAGATCGTCTGATCCCGTTCCGGCCGCCGCCGGAGGTCTACGCGGCGGGCGTGCACCGCGTCGCGCTGATCTTGACGCCGAGCCCTGCTGACTCCTCGCGGAACTGCGCGATCGATCGCGCATTGCGATGCGCCTCGAACGCGGCGTCGTCCTGATAGACCTCGTAGATCAAGAGTTTCGCGGCGTCCTCGCGCGGCACCAGGATCTCGAAATGCAGCGTGCCGGGTTCATCCCTGAGCGAGCGGGCGCCGTGCGCCGACAGCAGCGACTGCACCTGGTCCCGCTTCTCCGGCGCGACTTCGACAGTGGCGATGAGTGCAAGTTTCGGCATGACGGATACTCCTTATGGGTTGGATTCTCAGATCAGTTTGCGGAGCGGCCGGAACGCGTCGCGAACCTCCCGGCTGAAGATGTCGGGCTGCTCCCACGCCGCGAAGTGAGCGCCGGCTTCGGCCTGATGGAAGTAGATCAACTTGTGATAGGCCTTTTCCGCCCAGCTCCGCGGCGCCACAAAACTCTCGCCGGGGAACGCGGTGACGGCGGCGGGGATCGTGACATTGGCCGGCAGATACAGGTTGGTCTTGTTTTCCCAGTATAGGCGGGCCGAGGAAATCGCGCTGTTGGTGAGCCAGTACAGCGTGATGTTGTCGAGCACGTCGTCGCGGGTCAGTGCACCGGCGGAATGGCCGTTGACGGCATGTCCAAGCACGGCCGATTGCATCGCCGAGGCCGGCTGCGCATAGCCGTCGCCGTGATCGAGCAGCCAGGCGGCGAGGCCCGCCGGCGAATCCGCAAACGCCGCGAGCGACTGCGGGCGCGTGCCCATGATCTGCGCGTAAGCGCGCCGCTTCGTGAACTGAAGCTTGATCTGGTCGAACGCGTGCCGCTCCTCCGCGGACAGATTGTCCGGCGCGGGGCCACCGGTCGCGACCGCCTTGAACACCTCGGGCGGGACGACGCCGGGCAGATTGATGTGGATGCCGAGCAGCTCCGGCGCACCCAGCTTGGCCATTTCATTGGAGACCGGCGAACCCCAGTCGCCGCCCTGCGCCACGAACTTCGTGTAGCCGAGCCGCTTCATCAACTGGACCCAGGCACGCGCGATGCGCTGCGGATCCCAGCCCGTCGTGGTCGGCTTGCCGGAGAAACCATAGCCGGGCATCGACGGGATCACGAGATGGAACGCGTCCGACGCGCTGCCGCCATGCGCGGTGGGATTGGTCAGGGGATCGATGATCTTCATCTGCTCGATGACGGAGCCGGGCCAGCCGTGCGTGACGATCATCGGCAGTGCGTTGTCGCGCTTCGAGCGAACGTGAATGAAGTGGATGTCCAGCCCGTCGATTTCGGTGATGAACTGCGGCAAGGCGTTGAGCCGCGCCTCGACTTTCCGCCAGTCGTAGTCGGTCTGCCAGTGGCGGACGAGATCGCGGAGCATGGCCTGCGGGACGCCTTGGGAGTCGTCGTTGACGGTCTCCTTGTCGGACCATCGCGTCGCCGCCAGGCGGCGGCGAAGGTCGACCAGGTCTTCCTCGGGGATGTCGATCCGGAACGGACGGATCGCATCATTGGTAGCCGCCGCGGCGGGATGCGAGGGGAACAGGCTGGCAGCAGCGGCGGCGGCAAGGCCCAGCGCCGCGCCCGTGAGCAGCTTGCGTCTGTCGTGGTCGATCGCTTCCGGGGTCGGTTGGCTCATTGCGATTGCAACTGGTGTCTCCGATGTCGTGGTCATTTGACTGTCTCCTTGGAATCGGAGGCCGCCGGCAAGGCCGCGATCGCCTCCGTGGTTGTCAGGATGGAATGGGCGTAGGTCGGGCCGTTCAGCTCGTGCGCGGCGTGCATCATGTCGTGCGAGAAGGCGGCGGTGGCGTCGCGCACCAGCGTCACGTGGTAGCCGAGCTCCATCGCGAAGCGGGCGGTCGATTCGATGCAGGTGTTGGCCAGCAGCCCGACCACGATCACATGCGTGATGCCCTTCTGCTTCAGCAGGAAGTCGAGATTGGTGTTGGCGAAGCCGCTCTGCCCCCAGTGCTCCGCGGCGACCAGATCGCCGGGCTTGGGCGCGAAATCCGGATGCCATTCCCCGCCCCATTCGCCGCGCGCGAAACTGTGACGCTGCATGATCAGGCGCTGGCTCGGATTGGGATGATCCCAGCCCTCATAGTCACCCGGCTCCCAGCGACGGTGCGGGACGATGACCACCTGAATGTCGGCGGCCCTGATCGCACGATCGAGCTGGCGAAGGTTGTCGAGCAGTCCGACCTCGTCGGCGATCGGCTTGATACGCGGAAACACCTTGCCGCCCTCGGACAGGAAATCATTGTAGGGGTCGACAAGAAGCAGCGCGGTTCGCTCGCGTGGATAGATGATCTCGGACATCGATCGCTCCTTGGCCATCAGGCGGCCGGTTGGATTTGCTGCAATGACGCGCTTGGTTCACTTCGGCAGCGGCTTGCCGGCCTGTTCGCGGACGATGTGGTCGGCGTACCAATCCGGCCAGTTCGCATCGTGCCCGCCGGTCCGCTTCTCGTGCTCGCCATGGGCGATGGCTGCGCGGCGCAGCGCCGCCGCAAGATCCGCCGATGAGGAGAAATTCGTGCTGTTGCCGTCGACGCGCCCGGGCAGGCGCTGCGTCACCTGCTGCAGCAGCCAGACATTGCCGTCGGGATCGTTGAAGGTGGCGAGCGAGCCATAGCTCGGCCGCTCCGGATCCGGTCCCTTGATGCGGCCTTCCGGACCGCGGTGAAACACCTCGCTGACATCGGCGCCTCGCGCGATCAGCTCGGCGCGCGCCGCCTCGATGTCGTTCACGATCAGGAAGCGCGGCAGCGCAAATCCCGAGCCGAGATGGATCGAGGTCGGCGAACCCGGAGGCGTCAGCTGAACCGCGCGTGAGCCGTCGGGCCTGACGAAGTCGGCATCAAGCCGCCAGCCGAGATCCTGGTAGAAGCGCTTGGCGCGGTCGACGTCCGAAACGGGAATGACGACGACCTCGAGCTTCAGATCGACTGACGCTGCTGCTTGGCCTTTGCTTTCCGTGGTCATGGCTCGCTCCCTTTGCGCTGATCGGTTGGGCCGGAGGGCCCCATTGCATTCGCGGTGGCGATACGCCATATTACTATGAAAATCATAGCAACAAGCCCGATGAAGAAAACGTGATGATGAAAATGAAGGACAACATGGCTGGCCAAACGCTCTGTCCTGTCGCCCGCGCCGAAACCGTCGTGGGCGACCGCTGGACCGTACTGGTTCTGCGTGAACTGTTCGCGCGAAATCATCGGTTCGAGGAGATCCAGGCGCAGACCGGGGGGACGCCGCAAATGATCACCGCGCGGCTGAAGAAGCTGGAGGCGGATGGGCTGCTGACGCGGCGGATCTACAACAAGCGTCCGCTGCGCCACGAATATCATCTCACCGAGAAGGGCGAGGCGTTCTTTCCGGTGCTGATGGCGCTGCGCGCCTGGGGCGAGGCCTGGTGCAAGTCCCCCAGGGAAGGCCGCGCCATGAATTACACGCACCTCACCTGTGGCAAGCCGGCCGGACTAGGCCCTGTCTGCGAATCCTGCGGCAAGCCGGTCCGTCGCGAAGACATGGTCGGAGAACGGACAGCCAAATATCAAAAAGAGCGCGACGCACGATGGGACGCCTTCAAGGCGAGCCGCTGATCCATTCGGGCCACCGATCGCCGTCACACTGTCGAAGCATCTCGATCACGCGGGGCGCGCCCCGCACAACACAGGAGACCACCATGCCATTCGTTCGTATCGACCTGAAGCGCGGCAAGTCCGCCGAATATCGCAAGACGCTGGGCGAGATCGTCTACAAGGCGATGCGCGACACCATCAACGTGCCCGAGAACGACAAGTTTCAGGTCATCACCGAGCATGACCGCGGCGATCTGAACTACGCCGACAACTATCTTGGCAACACCTATAGCGACGATCTCATCTTCATCCAGATCACCATGAACGCCGGGCGCACGGTCGAGATGAAGAAGGCGTTCTACAAGCGGATCGTGGACGACTATCAGAGCCAGTTGCAGGGACGGCCCGATGATGTCGTGATCAACCTCGTCGAGGTCGTCAAGGAGAACTGGTCGTTCGGCCACGGCATCGCGCAATACGCGAGCTGAACGCAGAACAGGAATGCGCCGGACGGACGGCCGCCTGCCCGGCGGCTCGCCTTCCGCCGCTTGCGGCCAGCATTGCCAGCACGCATAGTGCGGCCCGTGCACGAACAACAACAAGCAGGGAGGCAACCATGAGGACGATCGCAGCCGCGCTGTGCGCGCTCGCGCTGATCGCAACCGGTGCGCAAGCACAGACGCTGAAGGATTTCATGGCCGTCGTCATGAAGAAATGGACCGCGCCGTTCGAACCGTTCGATCTGGTCGACAATATCTACTATGTCGGCACGGACGGGATCGCGGTCTACATCATCAAGACGTCGCAAGGGCTGATCCTGATGGACACGGCGATGCAGCAGTCGACCGGCATGATCAAGGACAACATCGCCAAGCTGGGCTTCAAGGAAGCCGACATCAAGATCATCCTCAACACCCACGCCCATCTCGACCACACCGGCGGCTTTGCCGAGATCAAAAAGGAGACCGGCGCGCAGATGATCGCCGGCGAGCGCGACAAGCCCCTGCTCGAGGGCGGCTACTATCCGGGCGACGAGAGCAACGCCGATCTTGCCTTTACGCCTGTGAAGGTCGACCGCACCGTCAAGGAAGGCGACAAGGTCACGCTCGGCGACGTGACGCTGACCGCGCACACGACGCCCGGCCATTCGCCCGGCTGCACCAGCTGGGAGATGACGGTCAAGGACGGCAGCCAGACGCGTAACGTGCTGTTCTTCTGCAGCGGAACGGTGGCGCTGAACCGGCTGGTCGGCCGTCCGACGTATGCCGGCATCGTCGACGACTACCGGGCGACCTTCGCCAAGGTCAAGGCGATGAAGGTCGACGTGCTGCTCGGGCCGCATCCGGAGGTCTACGACATGCAGGCCAAGCGCGCCGAGATGAAGGACGGCGCGCCGAACCCGTTCGTCAAGCCCGGCGAGAACGCCGCCTATGTGGCCGGGCTCGAGCAGGATTTCGACAAACAGCTCGCCAAACAGAGCGCCGCGCTGCAGAAGGCCAATTAGCCGCCATCGCGAAATATCATCCCGTCATCCCCGCGCAAAGGCTTTGCCTTTGTCGCTGGAGGAGCCGCGAAGCGGCGTCTCGAAGGATTGACGGCCCCACTCCGGCCACGGCACCCTTCGAGGCTCGCTCCGCTCGCACCTCAGGATGACGTGGAACAGCCGTCGCAGCCTTCAGCCGTTGCTTGGGCAACTAGGCGTCCGGGCGGCTTGACATCGCCAGGCAATCCATCGACAGGTGGATTGCCTCTCCGCTTTTGCCGCGCGCAATGACGGAACCAAACAAACAGAAATGGGAGCCGCCCGATGTCGTCGCGCAAACCCGCCGCCAGCAAAGGCAAGACCGTCACCGTCAAGGACGCCACCTTCGGCCTGCTGCGCGCATGGGGCATCAAGAAGGTGTTCGGCAATCCCGGCTCGACCGAGCTGCCGTTCCTGAGCGACTGGCCCGAGGACATCGATTACGTGCTCGGCCTGCAGGAGGCCTCCGTCGTCGGCATGGCCGACGGTTATGCGCTGGCGACGCGCAACGCCGCCTTCGTCAACCTGCATTCGGCGGCCGGCGTCGGCAATGCGCTCGGCAACATCTACAACGCCTATCGCAACCAGACCCCGATGGTGATCACCGCGGGCCAGCAAGCGCGCTCGATCATGCCACTGCAGGCCTTCCTCTATGCCGAGCGCGCCTCGGAATTTCCCCGGCCTTACGTGAAATTTGCGGTCGAGCCGGCGCGCGCCGAGGACGTGCCGGCCGCGATCGCACGCGCCTATTACGTCGCGATGCAGCCGCCGTGCGGGCCGACCTTCGTCTCGGTGCCGATCGACGACTGGGCGCATGCGACGCAGCCGCTCGATGCGCGCCAGGTCAGCCGCGAAATCGGCCCTGATGCGGCCGCGATGCAAGCGCTGGCGGCCGCGCTCGGCGAGGCCAAACACCCTGCCCTCATCGTCGGCCCCGCCGTCGATCGTGCCGAGGCGGTCGATCTCATCGTAAAGGTCGCCGAGAAGACCAAGGCCGCGGTCTGGGCCAGCCCGTTCTCGGCGCGCTGCTCGTTCCCCGAGCGGCATCCGCAATTCGCCGGCTTCCTGCATGCCGCGCCGGGCCAGCTCTCCGATGCGCTGCGCGAACACGACCTTGTCGTCGTGGTCGGCGCGCCGGTCTTCACCTTCCATGTCGAGGGCCATGCCGCAATCTTCGACGGCGCGACCCCGATCTTCCAGATCACCGACGATCCCGACGCCGCCGCGATGACGCCGACCGGCCACAGCATCATCGCGACGATGAAGCCGGCGCTGTCGGCGTTGCTCGAGCTGCTGCCCGAGACCAGACGCACCGCACCCGCGGGCCGCATCCTGCCGGCGGCGCCGGCGGCCGGCGATCCGATCCCAGCCGAATACGCGCTGCACGCGCTCTCGGCCGCGATGGGACCGCATGATGCGCTGGTCGAGGAAGTGCCGTCGCATCGCCCGCTGATGCAGAAGGCGATGCCGATGCGTGGCCAGGACAGTTTCTACACCATGGCGAGCGGCGGCCTCGGCTACAGCCTGCCGGCCGCGGTCGGCATGGCGCTCGGCCGCCACGAGGGACGCACGGTCTGCCTGATCGGCGACGGCTCGGCGATGTATTCGATCCAGGCGCTGTGGACCGCCGCGCAACGCAAGCTGCCGCTGACGGTCGTCGTGATGAACAATTCCGGCTACGGCGCGATGCGTTCGTTCAGCCAGGTGATGCAGGTACGCAACGTGCCCGGCCTCGATTTGCCCGGCCTCGATTTCGTCAAGCTCGCCGAAGGCATGGGCTGCGACGCAGTGCGGGTGACGAAATCGGCCGAGCTTCCGGGCGCCTACCAGCGCGCCCTGTCGCATCAGGGCACCAGCCTGATCGAGGTGATGGTCGATTCCGCGGTGCCGCTGCTCTACACGCAGAAGAGCTGAAGGCAATCTCGCGACGTCATTGCGAGCGAAGCGAAGCAATCCATCTTCCCGCAAGCGGAGAAATGGATTGCTTCGTCGCTATCGCTCCTCGCAATGACGGCCGGATGGATTCAACCTTTGCTACGAAAGTGCGTGTTGCTGCTCCAACGCCACCGCCGACGGCGTCGGCACCTCGCAGCCGGTGGCGCAGCAGCGGCCGGGTTGCTTCGACACCCGCTGCCCCTCGTCGACGAGGCCGCGGCCGAGCAGGTTCTCGACCAGCTCGGCCTTCTCCATCACAGGATAGTTGCGCCAGATCTCGCGTTTCATCGCCTCCGGCGAGCCGCCGCCATGCAGCGAGATTACCGAGTACCAGCCGGCTTCGTGCGAGACGGTGAGGTCCTCGATCAACCGCGCCACCTCGGCGCGCTGCTCGGCCGGAATATCCGGACGCCCGCCCATCACGGCGGCGAGCGAAGCGCGCGTCTCGGGATTGTGGTCCTCGTCGGGACCCGGCAGCGCCACGATCAAGCCGCCGGAGACGTAATGTGCGACACGGTGCATGTCGTAGATCTTGGTCGCGAGCAGCAGCTTGCCGATGTTCGAGAACACCGCGTCCGGCATCACCGATCCCGCCGGATCCCTGGTGCAATAGACCGACGACGCGACGCCGCAGGCATAAAAGCTCTCGGTGATGGTGATCAGCTCGACCATCGCCTCGCGGATATGGGCGTGCTTCTCGGCATCGAGCCCGTTGGCCTCGATCATCAGGGCACCGGCGCCGATCAGGAGGTCACCGAAACCGGCGCGCGCACCGATGCAGGAATGCCGGTGATGCGTGGCGTAAGACGTGGTGAGGAAGCCGCCCTCCTCGGTCTCGCCGGCGAGGAACACACGGTCATGCGGCACGAACACGTCGTCGAAGATCACGACGCCGACCGACTGGCCGTACTTCGCCGAGAATTTCGCCGCCGCGTCACCGGGCCGACCGGCCGGCCGCGCAACGATGGTGACGCCGGGCGCGTCGATCGGCACGGCGCAACAGATCGCAAAATCCTTGTCATCGGGCACATGGGTGCGGCACGGCATCACCAGGAATTCGTGCATGTAGGGCGCGCCGGTGACGATCGCCTTGGTACCGCGGATCACGATGCCGTCGGCGCGGCGCTCCTTGATGTGCACATAGACGTCCGGATTGGCCTGCAGGCCCGGGCGCTTGGAGCGGTCGCCCTTGGCATCGGTCATGGCGACGCCGAGCGTCAGGTCCTGGTCCTGCACCTCATGAAGGTAGTTGAGGAAGCGCTGGCTATAATCCGTGCCGTGACGGTCGTCGGTCAGTTTCGTTGACTGATAGAGCCCATTGAGCGCGTCATGGGTGAGATAGCGCTGGGCACAGCCCGATGTCCGGCACACCAGCCGCACCGCCTCGAGCTTGTAGAGCAGGTCCTGCGAGCTCTCATTGATGTGGAGCATGCGGTTGACGGTCTTGCCCGAGGTCGCCTGCCGCGCCGTCATGATCGGCGCGTGCTCGGCGCGATGCGCGAAATCGTAGGTCACGCCGACACCGGCAACGCCCGGCGCCAGCAACGGCTCTTCCGCGACGCTCGCCACCGCCTCGCCGTTGACGAACACCCGCGGCTTGTAGCGGCGCAGGGATTCCCGGTAGTCCGCGGCCGTCATCAGCATGGCGCTTCTCCCTTGCTCATTTGTTTGAACACTGTTAAATTATTGAACACTGTTAGAATCGAGTCAAGAACGGATTCGGCCCGATGCAGATGCGCGAGAGCAGGAAGCAAGCGGTCAGCCGCCACAAGCGGGAGCTGATCCTCGATGCGGCGCGCAGCGTGTTCGCAGAAGAAGGCCTCGAGGGCGCGAGCCTGCGCGCGATCGCGACGCGGGCCGGCTACACGCCGGCGGCGCTGTATTTCCATTTCGATTCAAAGGAGGCGATCTATGCCGAGGTGCTGCGGCAATCGCTGGCCTCGCTCGGCGAAGCCGTCGGCGCCGCGGTTGCGACGACACGCGGCGCCAAACAGATGCTGCACGCGGCCGGCATGGGCTTCTTCCGCTACTACGCGGAGAACCCGCGCGATCTCGATCTCGGCTTCTATCTATTCCGCGGCGGCATGAAGCCGGCCGGGCTCGGCCATGACCGCGACCACGCGCTGAACGCTGCGCTGGAGGCGGCGCTGCATCCGATCGCCGAGGCCGCCGAAGCGCTCGGCGCGTCCAGGCCGAAGGCGAATATGGTGATGGTGGACTGCTTCGCCCACGCAACCGGCCTGCTGCTGTTGCTGCATACCGGCCGCATCAGGATGTTCGGCGCCTCCGCGCCCGATTTGATGGACGCGTATCTGCGCGACAAGATTGCGCAACTCGCGAGGGACTGAAGCCACCTCACGTGAGGATGACACCGGCGGAAGTTTCGTAGCCCGGATGAAGCGGAGCGAAATCCGGGATTCACGCGTGCACGCTCGACCCGGATCACGCTGCGCTCCATCCGGGCTACGGATCCCAAGATTCCGGGTTCGCTTCGCGCCCCGCAATGACCTTCGGTTACTTCCCCTGCGCTTCCCGCATCTTGGCCTGAATCTTGGCCATGCCGCCGATCCAGCGGTCGTAGTTCTCGGTCTTCTTGCGCATGTAGCCGAGCACCTGCGGATGCGGCAGGATCAGGAAGGTCTCCTGCTCGATGCCCTTGAGTGCATCCTGCGCGACCTGCCCCGCGGTCAGATCGCCGTCGCCGGATTGCGGGCCCTTCGGGATCGAGCGCAGCATGTTGGTGTCGACCCCCTGCGGACAGAGGATCGAGACCTTGATGTTGTCGGCGCGGTGCGAGATCGCGAGGTTCTCGGCAAAGCCGACCGCGGCATGCTTGGTGGTGGAGTAAGCGGGACTGCCGACCTGCGACAGCAGGCCCGCGGCCGAGATCGTATTGAGGAAATAGCCCTCGCCGCGCGCCTTCATGCGCGGCACCAGATGCCGCGCCGCATAGACATGCGCCATCACATGAATGGCCCAGCTCCGCGACCACGGCTCGTCCGAGGTGCCGCCGGCATTTTTCGACAGCGGATCGAAGCCGCCGCCGATGCCGGCATTGGAGCAGAACAGCGCGATCGGGCCGAACATGCGCTCGGTCTCCTCGATCACGTGCAGGATGTTCTTCTCCTGACCGACATCGCATTTGAACGCGGCGCCGCCGACCGAGGCCGCGACCTTCTCGGCCGCCGCATGATCGAGATCGACCACCACGACCTTGGATGCGCCGGCGGCGTGGAACGCCTCGCACAGCGCCTTGCCGATGCCATTGCCACCGCCGGTGACCACCACCACTTTACCTGCCACCTGCATGGCCATCCTCCCGATATCTTTGCTTGCACACTGTCGATTTGCTCACCCACCCCTGCGCTTCCCGTCACCCTGAGGAGCCGCGTAGCGGCGTCTCGAAGGGTCGACGGCCACCAGCCTGGCCGTGCATCCTTCGAGACGCGCTACGCGCTCCTCAGGATGACGGTCAGAGGGTTGAATGGGCCCATCGAGAACATGATAGCCCATCCGCTGCGGATGGCGAGAACTTCAGCTCGCCAGCACGACGTCGAACACCGCCGTATAGTGGCAGGCGGCCCCGAGCAGCACGAAGCAGTGCCAGATCGCGTTCTGGAAGCGCAGCCGCCGCCAGGAGTGGAAGATCACGCCCAGGCTGTAGAGGATGCCGCCCGCCAGCACGAAGCCGAGCGCCATCGCCGGCAGCGCCTTGACGACGCGGTCGTAGAGCATGACGCCGCTCCAGCCCATCGCGAGATAAAGCCCGACCGACAGCCGGTCGAAGCGGCCGGGATAGGCGAGCTTCAGCCAGATCCCGACGATCGCCACGCACCACACGCCGACCAGCAGCGCGATCGCGAAATAGCTGTCCTTCAGTTCCACGATGAACGGCGTATAGGTCGCGGCAATCAACAGATAGATCGCGGAGTGATCGAAACGCCGCAGGATCCATTTAGCACGCGACACCGGCCAGAGGTTATAGGTCGCCGACAGCATCAGCATCGCGAGCAGGCCCGCGACATAGACCGACACCACGGCAACATCGAACGGGCCGGCATAGACTGTGGTCAGCACGATCAGCGCGGTGGCGGCAATCAGCCCGAAAGCGACGCCTACGAGATGGACGACGCCGTCGGCGATCAGCTCGGCGCGGTCGTAGTTCCACAACGCGGCGCCGGCCGCGTGGATCGAGGTCGAGGCAAGTTGCTTCAGGCGGAAGACCGTCATGCAGGCTTTCCTGTGGGCCGATGGACGATAGGTCGCGCGGGCAATTCCCTTGCAATCCCTCGCCTGCAAAGGCGCCGGAAATGTGAAGCTTGATTTTGGCCCGATAATCGCCACCTTGCGGGTGATCGCCCGCCCATTTTGGTCCCTCCTGCCGGGTCTTTCCTTAACCCTCCATGCCCCCCAGGTTTCGAGATATCGTCGAGGAAGCGCGTCTCTCGGCGCGGGCGCTGCTCGACTATAGCGAGGGTTTCTTCAACCCGACGGTGCGGCTCGGCGTCACCGGCCTGTCGCGCGCCGGCAAGACCGTGTTCATCACCGCGCTGGTGCATGGCCTGACCCGCGGCGGCCGCTTCCCGGTGTTCGAGGCCTATGCATCGGGGCGGATCGCTCGCGCCTATCTCGCCCCGCAGCCCGACGATGCGGTGCCGCGCTTCGCCTATGAGAACCATGTCCGTACATTGGTCGAGGAGCGGCGCTGGCCGAGCTCGACCACCGACATCTCCGAGCTCCGGCTGGTGATCGAGTATCAGCGGCAAAATGGCGCAGACCGCAAGCTCACCCTCGACATCGTCGACTATCCCGGCGAGTGGCTGCTCGACCTGCCGCTGCTGAACAAGAGCTACGAGCAATGGTCGGCGGACAGCCTTGCGCTGTCGCGCGAGCCGCTGCGCGCAAAACTCGCGGCGCCCTGGCACGCACATCTCACGACGCTGAAGCCCGAGGCCAAAGCGGACGAGCAGGCTGCGCTCACCGCAGCAAGACTGTTCACCGATTATCTGCGCGCCTGCCGCGACGAACGTTTCGCGATGAGCCTGTTACCGCCCGGCCGTTTCCTGATGCCGGGCAACCTCGCCGACACGCCGGCGCTGACCTTTGCGCCGCTCGACGTGCCCGTGGACGAGAGCGCGCCCGACGGCTCGCTGTGGGCGATGATGCGGCGGCGTTACGAGTCCTACAAGGACGTCGTGGTGCGGCCGTTCTTCCGCGATCACTTCGCGCGGCTCGATCGCCAGATCGTGCTCGCCGATGCGCTTGCCGCATTCAATGCCGGCCCCGAGGCGCTGCACGACCTCGAGGCCGCGCTCGCCGGCATCCTCGACTGCTTCCGGATCGGTCGCAGCACGATCGTGAGCGCGCTGTTCCGCCCGCGCATCGACCGCATCCTGTTCGCAGCGACCAAGGCCGACCATCTGCACCACCAGAGCCATGACCGGCTCGAGGCCGTGCTGCGGCGGATCGTGGCGAAAGCCGCCGAGCGCGCCGAATATGCCGGCGCCGACATCGACGTGGTGGCGCTCGCCGCGGTGCGCGCCACGCGCGAGGCGCAGGTTCAGCGCGGGCGCGACCGGCTGCCGTCGATCCTCGGCACGCCGGCGCCGGGCGAAGTCGCCAATGGCGAGATGCTGGACGGTGAGACCGAGGTTGCGACCTTTCCCGGCGACCTGCCCGACAATCCGGAGGAGCTGTTCAACGGCGGATTCCGCGGCCTCTCCAGGTCGGATGCCGAGGCCGCCGACTATCGTTTCCTGCGCTTCCGCCCGCCGAAGCTGGAGCACAACGGCGATGCGGAGCCGGCGCTGCCTCACATCCGCCTTGACCGCGCCCTCCAGTTCCTGATCGGAGACAAACTGCAATGAACGAGAAGACGCCCCCGCGGCGGCCGGCGACGTTCAAGCTCAACGATCCCGGCGTGGTCGTGATGGATCCGGACGCGGCCAGCCGTCTCACCCACGGCACGATCCAGATCGTTCCCGAGGTAGAGCCCGCGCAGCTCCCTGTGCCGGTCGATGCACCGCTGGTGCCCGCGCGCCGCGGCTTTCGCTGGGGCACGCTGTTCTGGAGCGCAGTCGCAGGCCTCGTGGTGCTCGGCACCGGGCTTGGCGTCCTCAATCTGGTCGAGGATCTGTTCGCACGCAACGAAGGGCTCGGCTTCCTCGGGCTGGCGCTCGCCGTCATCGCCACGGTGGCGCTCGCGGTCGTCACTATGCGCGAACTCGTCGGCCTGGCGCGGCTGGCGACCATCGAGAAGCTGCATTTGCGCGCCGCGGAAGTACTGATCAGCGACGACCGCGCCGCGAGCCGGGCTGTTGTCGCCGATTTGCTCAAGCTCGCGCACCGGACCCCGCAGCTCGCCCGCGCCCGCAGCGCGCTGCAGAGCCACACCGATGATATCATCGACGGCGCCGACATGATCCGCCTCGCCGAGCGCGAGCTGATGACGCCGCTCGACGAGGAGGCACGGCGGCTGGTGTCGTCAGCGGCGCAGCGCGTCTCGGTGGTCACCGCAGTCAGCCCGCGCGCGCTGTTCGACGTGCTGTTCGTGTTGGTGGCGAGCTTGCGGATGATCCGACAGCTGGCGCGGCTCTATGGCGGCCGGCCCGGCGCGCTCGGCATGATCCGCCTGCTGCGCCATGTGATCGCGCATCTGGCGATCACCGGCGGCATGGCCGCAAGCGACAGCCTGATCCAGCAGATGCTCGGCCACGGCATCGCGGCGAAACTGTCACAGCGCCTCGGCGAAGGCATGCTCAACGGCCTCTTGACCGCCCGCCTCGGCCTCGCCGCGATCGACGTCACCCGCCCGCTTCCCTTCAATGCCCTGCCGCGCCCCGCGCTCACCGATCTCGCAAAGGACCTGATCCGCAAGCGCGAGGAAGAGGAATAGAGCTCGGTAGCAGTTGCTGCGCCCTCTCCCCTTGTGGGAGAGGGCTACTCAGGCGTTTGCAACGAACTCGCCTGGGTGAGGGGTATCCATCCACGCGCACCGCGCCCGCGGACAGAACCCCTCATCCGGCGCGCAAATGCGCGCCACCTTCTCCCACAAGGGGAGAAGGAAGACGCATCGCCAGCACGCGCCAGCGGAAGAATGTCGTGTCCGGCGGCGGAGACAGATCGGGGGTCCAGCCGCTGATCTTCTCCAGCGCATAGGTGTCCATCACCATGCCGCGCCAGCTCCGGCTCACGCGCTCCAGCGGCTGGCGCACCGCTGATGTCTCGCTCCACAGCGGCAGATTGTTCTCGGGCTCGCGCCCGACATAAATGCCGATGTGATCGCGGATCACGCTCATACCGGGATCGGCAAAGCCCTGGAAGCGGCCGCGCTCGTTGATCTCGATGACCGGCACCCGCCCGCGCAAAAACCAGCGCAGCATCGCAAAGGTGCGATAATCCGTGGTCGCGACCCAGGTCGCGCCGGTCGCCTGCACCTGCGCCAGGGTGCGCGCGGCCACCGCGTCGTATCCCGCCTCGGTGCCGATCGGATCGGTGCGGCCGATCAGATTCCACGGCGCGAACATGTAATAAAGGAAGACGCAGACCACGAATACGATGCCGGTGGAAATCGCGGTCCTTGCCCAATAGACCGTCGATTTGATGAGCCCGATCGACCAGCCCTCGAACGGCATCCGTGTCACGTTGATGGCAACAGTGGCAAAGCCGGCCGGCCACAGAAACATCGGCCAGGTGTCGCCGACCCGGAGCGTCAGGGACTTCCAGAGGAAATAAGCAAACGGCACCAATACCGCGGTCGCCAGCAGGATCGCGACCGGCTCGCGCCTGACAAAGCCGCGCCATGCCGTCAACGCGGTGCCGAACAGCGTCACCGGCAGCAGCACGAAGCCGACCAGGCCGAACTGCATGCCGATGAATTCGCCGAGAGTGCGAAAGGTCAGATCGCGGTCGACGGTGGCGCGCACCGCCTGGAAGCGGAACGAGGCCCAGTCGTGCTCCGCGTTCCAGATCAGCACCGGCGAGAACACGATGATCGCGATCAGCGCGGCGAGATAGGGATATGGGCTGCGCAGCCAGCGCCAGCGCCAGTCCGGCACCAGTGCAAAGGCGAGTACCGCCGGCGCGAACATGACCGCAGTGAATTTCGACAACAGCGACAGCCCGGCGAACAGCCCCGCGGCGAGCCACCAGCGCCCGTCATTGCTTTGCGCGAGACGCACCAGCGACCACAGCATCGCCACTGAAAACGGGATCAGCGCCGTGTCGGGCGCGACCTTGGCCATTAACAACCCGTAATAAAGCGCGGCCTCCGGCAGCAGCAGCGCCAGCATCACGGCGCGGACATTGTTCGATGTCACGCGGCGGACGATGTCGGCGAGCAACAGCTGGGTAGCCAGCATCGCCACGATGCCACCGAGGCGGACGCCGAGATTGGTGTCGCCGAGAACAGCGGTGCCTGATCGGATGAACCAGGCGACCATCGGGGGATGGTCGAGGAAAGAGAGCACGTTTTCCTTCGACCAGGTCCAGTAATAGGCCTCATCGGTGCGCAGATCGAGCGCATGGGCATAGACCAGCCGCATCGCGGTCATGGCAACAATTACGGCGATGACGCCGCGCCAGTCCGGCGCGCGCGAACGGGCCGGTTTAACGCTGTTGTTATCGGCTCCAGGTTTGGCTTGGGCTATCGTCACGGCGCTTTTTGTTCGACTCTTAACGGAGTGTCAACGTTCCGCACCGCCCGCTATCACGGCCCGTCCCGACCCGTGGTGGTGTTCAGCGCGGGAATTAACCACTAGATTTGTCGATCATGAATCACATGGCCTCCCCTTCGCGCGAGCACCTGCAGGAAATGGCCCGCGGCGTCGGCCTGCGGCAGGTCCGCCTGGTCACGGGGGCGATCATGTTCGCCTACCTGATCAGCCATTTCCTCAACCACGCGCTCGGCAATATCTCGACCGAGGCGATGGCGATCGGGGTCCACTACCACGCCAAGTTCTGGCAGTTCCTGCCGGTCGCGATCGTGTTCTACAGCGCCTGCCTGGTGCACACCGCGCTCGGCGTCTGGGCGCTGTATCAGCGCCGCGAGTTCCACTGGAAGGCGATCGAACCGCTGCAGCTCACGCTCGGCCTCAGCGTCCCGATGCTGATCGTCGCCCACGTGGTCGGCGTGCGGCTCGGCCAGACCCTGTACGGGCACGAAAAGCTCTACCCACAGGAGCTGTACACCTTCTTCATCGCCTCGCCGCACCGGCTGTGGGTGATGCTGGCGGTGCTTGTCATCGCCTGGGTGCACGGCTGCATCGGCCTGTATTTCTGGCTGCGGTTGCGCCCGTTCTTCCAGCGCGCCGCGCCGTTCCTGCTCGCCGCGGCCGTGCTGATCCCGACGCTCGCCATGCTCGGCATCTATCAGGGCGGTCGCGCCACGATGGAGGACTATCAGGATGCCGACTGGCGGCGCGAGGAGCTGTCGGTGCAGAAGCTCGGCACGGCGGCCCAGGGGACCACGCTCGAGAAGATCACCGATGACCTGAGCATCGGCTATCTCGGCTTGCTCGGCCTCGTGCTGCTCGCGCGCGGCGCGCGTGCCCTGCTGGAGCGCCGCGGCGGCATGATCGCGCTGTCCTATGGCAACGGTCGCACGCTGCGGGTGCCGAAGGGGCTGAGCGTGCTGGAGGCGAGCCTGCGCTACAACGTGCCGCATGCCAGCGTCTGCGGCGGCCGCGCGCGCTGCTCGACCTGCCGCATCCGCATCATCGGCGATCACGCCAAACTGCCTGAGCCCTCGCCGCGCGAAGCCTTCGTGCTGCACCGGGTCGGCACCGACGATCCGTCGATCCGGCTGGCCTGCCAGCTGCGGCCGACCGGCGACCTGACCTTTTTCCAGCTGTTCCTGCCGCACACGATGTCGGCGAACTCGCACGCCTCCAATCCGACCCGGGTCGGCCAGGAGCGCTATCTCGTCAGCATGTTCGTCGACATGCGCGGCTCGACACAGCTTGCCGAGAAGCGGCTGCCGTTCGACACCGTGTTCATCGTCAACCGCTTCCTCGGGGCGGTGTCGCAGGCGGTGCTGGAGGCCGGCGGGCGGCCCAACCAGTTCATCGGCGACGGCATGCTGGCGCTGTTCGGGCTCTCTACCGACCGGCAGGTGGCATGCCGACAGGCACTGCGCGCCGCGGCACTGATTGCCGCCAATATCGACGAGCTGAACCAGTTCCTCAGCCACGATCTGCACGAGCCGATCCGCTTCGGCATCGGCATTCATGGCGGCGAGGTGATCGTCGGCGATATCGGCTATCGCGACCACATGGTGTTCACCGCGCTCGGCGATGCCGTCAACGTCGCGGCAAGGCTGCAGGACATGACGAAGGCGCTGGCCTGCGAGGCGGTCATCTCCGACGAGGTGCGCGTCACCGCCGGCCTCGCCGACGATGCCCTGCCGGCGCAGGAGGTCGCGATCCGCGGCCGCAACGAGCCGATGACCGTGCGCACGGTCGAGACGACGCGCGTCCTGTCCGCGCTGGTCGACGACCGGCATGCCGTCGCGGCCTGACCGGTTCATCCTCCCCTTTCAGCGAATGTGACCTGCCGCACATCCGAAGCTGCGCTCGGCAGAGATGCTCGAACGCGCCCGCTGCCGGATGCGACTGACTGGCGATGGGTAACACTGCAACCGCGCCGCGACAGAGTTCAACGCGCATCCGAAGGAGACGACCATGCTTCGCAAAGTCACGCTCGCTCTCGCTACCGCCGCAACCCTCGGAGCCGCCGCGCTGGCGCCGACCTCGGCTTCGGCCAAGCCGTTCTTCTGGCATCCGTATCACCATCACTTCTGGGGTGGCCCGGGCATCTCCGTCGGCTTCGTCGATTCCGGCTGCTACGTCACCCGCCTGGTGCTGACGCCCTACGGTTATCGCTATCGCACCGTGAATGTCTGCTACTGATCGAACCGACTGCCTGGAATCGAAATGCCCCGGTCGCCTCATGCGATCGGGGCTTTTCGTTATTGCGATGCAACGCCGGCAACGCTGCGAAAGCTCGATTGACTCGCGGTTGTCAGGTGCGACATTTGTGGCCGCGCGCAGTCCATGATGCGAAGGCGCGCAAGGCAATCTGAGCCTGGTGATGACCAGCTCGGGACAGAACAGCTTCGGAGGAAGCGGAATGCTCGATCGACGAGACTTGATGAAGCGTGCCGGGTTGGCCGCTTTGGTGACGGGGCTGGGATCAAGGGGCGCACTCGCGCTCGACACCGTGACGCTGCCCTTTGGCAATGGCGAACGGCCGCTGGTGCGCTACCCGCAGAAGCGCCCGATGATCGGCCTGACCGCCCGGCCGCCGCAGCTGGAAACGCCGTTTGCAATCTTCAACGACGGCCCGCTCACGCCGAACAACGCGTTCTTCGTCCGCTATCACCTCGCCGGCGTCCCCTACGACCTCGATCCGGACAAGTTCACCCTCGAGATCAAGGGCAAGGTCGACAAGCCGCTGAAGCTGTCATTGAAGGACATCCGCAAGCTGAAGGCTGTCGAGCTCGTCGCGGTCAACCAGTGCTCCGGCAACAGCCGCGGCTTCTTCAATCCCCGCGTCGCCGGCGGCCAGCTCGGCAACGGCGCGATGGGCTGCGCGCGCTGGCACGGCGTGCCGCTGAAGACCGTGCTCGACATGGCCCGCGTGCAGGCCGGCGCCAAGCAGGTCACCTTCAACGGCATGGACGGTCCGGTGATGGAGACGACGCCCGATTTCGTCAAGGCGCTCGACATCGACCACGCGCGCGACGGCGAGGTGATGCTGGCCTGGGGCATGAACGGCGAGGACCTGCCGTTCCTCAACGGCTTCCCGCTCCGCCTCGTGGTGCCCGGCTACTACGGCACCTATTGGGTGAAGCACCTCAACGAGATCACCGTGATCGACAACGTGTTCGAAGGTTTCTGGATGAAATCCGCCTACCGGATTCCGGATACGCCGAACAACGCGGTCGAGCCCGGCACCGCACCGAAGGCGACGATCCCGATCAACCGCTTCACGGTGCGCTCGTTCATTACCAGCGTTGCCGACGGCGCCAAGCTGAAGGCAGGCCACACCATGCTGCGCGGCATCGCCTTCGACGGCGGCAAGGGCATCAAGGAGGTCGCGGTCTCGATCGATGGCGGCAAGAGTTGGACACCGGCGAAGCTCGGCAAGGACCTCGGCAAATACGCCTTTCGCGAATGGAAGCTGAAGGTCGCGCTCCCGGCAGGCCCCTCGGATCTGAAGGTGCGCGCCACCAACAATGCCGGCGACACCCAGCCGATGGACCCGTTGTGGAATCCGGCGGGCTATCTGCGCAACGTCGTCGAAACCGTGCGCGTCACCGCTGCGTGAGGAGAAGCAACATGACCAGCAAGCTGCTTGCCTCCCTCGCCGCGATCGCCATGCTGTCGATCGGCGCTGTGATCGCCGCGCCCGTCAACTACACGCTCCCCGAGGAGACCGCGGCCTTCAAGCCGGGTCCCAACCTCGAGGTCGTGCAGAGCAACTGCACCGGCTGCCACTCGGCGGACTACATCAAGACCCAGCCGCAGGGCGAGAAGTTCAAGAAGGACTTCTGGCAGGCCGAGGTGACCAAGATGATCAAGGTCTACGGTGCGCCGATCGACCAGGCCGACGTCGGCAAGATCGTCGAGTATCTCTCCGCGACCTATTGAGACGCATCGGTCCATCCCCCGCGCGCCGGCCGAAAGCCCGCGCGCGGGCCACCGATCCAGCTTGGGCTCGGTGGAACCGATCTGTTTTTGCAGCGCATCAATTGACCACGAAACAGGCAAACCGGCATCGAATCCCCGCAAAGCGGGTTGTTTCCAGTCAAAAACACACCGTCGTTTGATCTACCCAGCTTTTTCCAAACTGCTATCCTGTGCGGCGCGGACTAGCCGGTTTTTGCGGGGACCGGCTGGTCTGTTTTCGATTGATTCCGCGGAGACGACTGGAATGCCCAAAGGTACAGTGAAGTGGTTCAACCCGACCAAGGGTTATGGATTCATCCAGCCCGCATCGGGCGGCAAGGACATTTTCGTGCATATTTCAGCAGTTCAGAAGGCTGGTCTTCAAAGCCTCAACGAAGGCCAGTCGGTTGAATACGAAGAAATTGCAAATCGCGGCAAGACGTCAGCCGAGAACCTCAAGGTCTAGCGTATCCGCGCCAGATCCAGCGGCGCACTCTCGGACCCGATCCGGGAGTGAGGGCCGATCCCAAATCCACACGACGTGACGTTCGGCGGAGCGGGCACGACGCCCGCGCGCCACGCCCTTGATTTTTTCGGCCGCCATCGCCGGCGTGCCGACGTTTATCCTTTACTTCGGGAACGCGCGCGCTGCCGAGTTGCCGCCTCACAGACAAGTGCCGCCCTGGCCGGTGCCGCACGGCACCCGCTTCGAGAGTTCCTGGACCTTGCGCTTCGACTCGGCCTGCGCCAGCACGTCGAACACGCTCGATGGCGTGAGCTGCGTCGCCTTGCGGAAGTCCTCGGTCGCCTTGTCCGCATGGTTGAGTGCCTCATGCGCCTTGGCGCGGGCGAACAGGCCCTCCACCGTCTCCTTCTGCGCAATCGCCCGGTCGAGATCGTCGACCGCCTTGTCGTAGTTGCGCAGCGCCGACCAGGTGATGCCGCGCAAGGTCAGCGCCGGCTGATAATCGGGCCGCGCAGCGAGGACGAAGTCGAGATCCTTCATCGCGTCATCCGGCTTCTTCAGCCCGAGATAGGCCCGCGCGCGCAGCACATGCGGGAAGGCGTCGTTGGGCGTCCGCGTAACGATCTGGTCGAAGGCGGCGATCGCGCGGTCGTATTGGGAAGAGGTTAGCATCGCGAGGCCGCGGCCGAGTTGGGCCGTGGGATTGTTGGGGCTTCGCTCCAGCACGGCGTTGATATCGACCAGCCCCTCATCGGCACGGCCCTTGAGCATCAGCGCAAGGCCGCGCCACGATTTGGCGATCAAATTGGTCGGCACCAGCGCCAGGGCCTGATCGAAATCCAGCAGCGCCTTGTCGAGCTGGTTGAGGCTGATATAGGCGAGCCCGCGTTCGGTGAAGGCGAGCGTCTCCTTGGCGTTGAGCGAGATCGAATGATCGTAGTCGGCGAGCGCGTCCTGCACCTTGCCGGTGCTGGCCTTGACGAGGCCGCGCGCCAGATAGGCCAGCGAATTGTTCTGGTCGAGCGTGACGGCGCGGCCGGCATCAGCCATGGCCTCTTCGAACTGTCGCGCGCCGGCGGCGTTGAGCGCGCGGAAGGCCAGCAACTGGGGATCGTTCGGCTTGAGCTTGAGCAATTCGCTGAGATCGTTGCGCGCCTCGGCCAGGCGGCCGAGCCGTGAATAGGCCAGCGCGCGCAGGCGCAGCGCAGTCTCGTTGCGGGGATCGCTGCTCAACACCGGGGTGAGGTTGGCGATGGCGCCCGCGTAATTGCCCTGCGCGACGAACTGCTTGGCCTGCTCGACCTGCTGGTTGCCCGCGGCCGGCGTCGCCGGTTGCGGCGCCGTTACGCCGGGAGCCGGCGTCGCCGGCGTTGGAGGCGCCGCACCGGATTTGGCCAGCTCGGCCTGCATCGCGAGCGCCTGCTGGCGCTGCTGCTGGATCTCCTTGTTGTCGGGAAGAACCTTCAACAGCCAGTCGAAGTCGCCGATGGCGCGGACATAGTCGCCCTTGGCGCTGTACAGCTGGGCGCGGGCAAAATAGGCGTTGCGCTCGGTCTGCGGCGCCTGCGCGATCGCGCGCGAGAAATCCTCGATCGCATGATCGATGTCGCCCTTGCGGCGATAGGCCTGGCCGCGCCAGTAGAACGCATTCGGCATGCTTGCGTTGACGGCAATCGCGGTGTTGGCGTCGGCCAGCCCCGCATCGGGCTGTCCGGATTCGACATAGGCCCGCGCGCGCCCGACATGGGCCGCGGGGAGATCCTGCCGCAGCGTGATCGCCTGGCCGTAATCCGCGATCGCATCGGCCCAGGCATGCTGGTCGGCGCGCAGATTGCCGCGCGCCAGGAAGCCGAACGGATTCTTCGGTTCGAGCTCGATCGCGCGATCGAAATCGGCGCGGGCCTGATCGAGGCTGCCCTTGCGCTGCCGAACATAGCCGCGCGCAATCAGTGCCGGCACGAATTGTGGGCTGAGCTGCACCGCCGCATCGGCATCGCTCAGGGCCTGATCGATCTTGTTGCGGGCGATATAGAAGCGCGAGCGGCCCGCAAAAGCCTTGGTCCGCTCCTCTGCCGAGCGTGCGGCATCGTTGATGATGCCCGAGCACGCCGCCTCGGCCTTCTCGGTCGGCGGTCCGCTGCAGTCCTCGACATCGCCCGCGCGGGCCGGGCTGGCCAGCACAGGCGACAGCAGCAGCGCAAGCGCCGGCAACAATGGGAAACGAATGCCGCTGCTGGCAGCATCGACGCAAATCGAACGTGAACGCATGACGTAGCCTCGGGTTGACCGAATGCTGCCCGTGTTAACGCGTCACTTGGCTCTTATGGTGATGGGTGGTGAACGAATTTTTGGAACCATTGAGTGCGGTTCCAGCGTCAAATGACAGAGATCGATATCCCTGCGCAATCAATGGGGATGGAGCGCCACGGAACAGGCGCGGCGGCGACACTCAGCCGCTCAATCTTCCGTCACCCATTTGGCGACGGTCATGACGTCAGGCGGTTGCAGATAGCCGCGGGGCCAGAGATCGACGGCCCATTCCACCTTGGTGGCGCGTTCGAGCAGAACGGCGGTGTTGTGCGGCGTTTGCCCCAACGAGAACCCGCGATAGTGGGGATCGCCGACGTCGTGGAACTTGAACAGATTCCAGGACTGCATCACCAGCATCAGGCTGGTCGTGTTGCGCGTCGTGTCCCAGCAATCGAAATTGTGCTTGTCGTCGTTGGCGCGGAAATCCGCTTTGGCCACGCGCTTGTCGGTACCGAGGATCGGCCCCATCCGGCGGTCGAACCAGATCACGGCCTTTTGCACGGCCGCACGCTCGGCAGCGGCGTTGGCGCGGCCCGTGGCCATGATCTTGCTCAAGGCCGCCCTGTCGGCGGCATTGAAGTCGAGCATCTCGCGGCGCCGGCAGACGAAGCCGTAACAGACGGTCATCGTCGAGGCCGACGGCGGATAGATCGAGACCGAGGTATAGAGCTGCATGACGCCCGAGCTGAGCTCGGCCGCGCGGACCGGCGCCACTGACGGCAGAGAGAGCGTGAGCACGGCAAGCGCGCCGGCAAATCCGGCCCGCTTCATTCGTATCGGCTGATCGGCGTCTTTCATGAACCACTGCCCTACCCTGCGAGACAGGATTATCGCGGGCGCATCACGATGCCAATACATTCGGCGCATGGCTGTGGATCACATCAAACGGCCCTCAACCGACCGGCAGCGGCGCGTCGCGCTTGACTTCCTCCATCACCGCGTAGGTTCGCGTCTCGCGCACGCCCGGCAGCGCCAGCAGCGTTTCGCCGAGAAACCTGCGATAGGCGGTCATGTTGGCGACGCGCGCCTTGACCAGATAGTCGAAGCCGCCGGCCACCATGTGACACTCCAGCACTTCCGGCGCGGTCTGGACCGCTTTGGCGAAGCGCTCGAACACGTCGGGCGTGGTCTTGTCGAGCAGCACCTCGACGAACACCAGCAGGCCGAGGCCAAGCCGGTGCGGATTGAGCCGCGCGCCATAGCCCTCGACGAAGCCGTCGCGCTGCAGCCGCTTCAGCCGTTCGCCGACCGAGGTCGGCGACAAGCCGATCCGCTCAGCCAGCTCCACATTGGCAATCCTGCCATCCCCTTGCAGGATCGAGAGGATTTTGCGGTCTATCTTGTCTATCTCTGTCATATCTACGGAAATATTTGAACTGATCCTTATTTTCTAAGGCAAACTTGCTAATTTGTCTATCGAACTACGGTCCACGGGCGCGTAGGAATTCCCGTGCAATGCTGCCTAAGGAACCGCCCATGCCAGACCCGCTCCCGCCGCCGTTCAGCGCGCCCTACGCACCCGATGACACAGCAATCGCCAGCCGCCTGCGCCATGACGCGAGGCTTGGCGCGGAAGCGGAGGCCCGGATCGATCGCAGCGCGACGCGCCTGATCGAGGCGATCCGGGCGAACGACGATCCGCTCGGCGGGGTCGAGGACATGCTGCGGGAGTTCGCGCTGTCGACCAAAGAGGGGCTGGCGCTGATGGTGCTGGCGGAGGCACTGCTGCGGGTGCCCGACGCGCGCACCGCCGACCAGTTCATCGAGGACAAGCTCGGCCAGGGCGACTTCGTCAACCACGAGACCAAATCCAGCGCGTTCCTGGTCAACGCCTCGGCCTGGGCGCTCGGCATGTCCGCGCGGGTGATCCAGCCCGGTGAAACACCGCAGGGAACGATAGGTCGGCTGACCAAGCGGCTCGGTGCACCGGCGGTGCGCGCCGCGACGCGGCAGGCAATGCGGCTGATGGGCAGCCATTTCGTGCTCGGCGAGACCATCGAGGCGGCGCTGTCACGTGCGCAATCGCAAACGGCGCGCGGCTCGCGCTATTCCTTCGACATGCTCGGCGAAGGCGCGCGTACCGCCGACGACGCCCATCGCTATTTCGAATCCTACGCCCGCGCGATCGAGGCGATCGGCAAGGCCGCCGGCGATCAAGCCCTACCCGACCGACCCGGCATCTCGGTGAAGCTCTCCGCACTGCATCCGCGTTTCGAGGCGGTGAGCCATGCGCGAGTCATGACTGAATTGGTGCCGCAGCTGATCGACCTCGCGCGCCGCGCCAAGGCGTTCGACCTCAATTTCACCGTCGATGCCGAGGAGGCCGACCGGCTGGAGCTGTCGCTCGACGTCATCGCCGCCGCATTCGCCAACCCGTCGCTCGCCGGCTGGAGCGGCTTTGGCCTCGCGATCCAGGCCTATCAGAAGCGCGCCGCTGACGTGATCGACTACATCGATGCACTCACGCGCGCGCTCGACCGCAGGATGATGGTGCGCTTGGTCAAGGGCGCCTATTGGGACGCCGAGATCAAGCGCGCGCAGGAGCGTGGGCTCGACGGCTATCCGGTGTTCACTCGCAAGGCGATGACCGATTTGAACTATGTCGCCTGCGCGCGAAAACTGCTGACGTTGCGGCCGCGGCTGTTTCCGCAATTCGCCACCCACAACGCGCTGACGGTCGCGACCATCCTCGAACTCGCGGACGACCCAACGAGCTTCGAATTCCAGCGGCTGCACGGCATGGGCGAAGCCCTCTACGCACAGCTCGGCGACGACAGGCCTGAAATCGCCCATCGCACCTATGCGCCGGTCGGCAGCCATCGCGACCTGCTCGCCTATCTGGTGCGGCGCCTGCTCGAGAACGGCGCCAACTCGTCCTTCGTGGCGCTGGCCGCGGACAATCGCGTTTCCATCGTCGATCTGCTGCGCCGCCCGGCCGAGATCATAGGCAGCGACAGCAACGCTGCGCACTCCGGATTTCCGTTGCCGGCCGATCTCTATCGGCCGCAGCGCGAGAATTCGCACGGCATCGAGCTCGGCGAACGAAAGGCGCTCCAAACGTTGACGTCGGCGATCGCGGCCGAGCGCAAGGCCTCGCCTGCGATCAACACGTCCACCGCCGAGCAGACGAATGCCGTCATCACGGCTGCGCAGCGTGGCTTCAAGGCCTGGAACGGCACGCCGGCCACACAACGTGCGGCGATCCTCGACAAGGCCGCCGACCTGCTTGAGCAGCGCCGCGCCCACTTCCTCGCTCTGCTGCAAAGCGAGGGCGGCAAGACGCTCGACGACGCACTCTCCGAGGTGCGCGAGGCGATCGACTTCTGCCGCTACTATGCAGCGCTCGGCAAAAAGCTGTTCGGCGAAAGCGAGACGATGCCGGGGCCGACCGGCGAGAGCAACGTACTGGAGCTGCACGGACGCGGCGCGTTCGTCGCGATCTCGCCGTGGAATTTCCCGCTCGCGATTTTCCTCGGCCAGGTGACGGCAGCGCTGATGGCCGGTAATGCGGTGATCGCAAAGCCCGCCGAGCAGACGCCGCGGATCGCAGCCGAGGCTATCGCCCTCCTGCATCAAGCCGGCGTGCCTGAAACGGCCCTGCATCTGGTACAGGGCGACGGCGCGGTCGGCGCCGCGCTGGTCAGCCATCCCGCCATCGCCGGCGTGGTCTTCACCGGCTCCACTGAGGTCGCGCGCTCGATCAACCGGACGCTGGCGGCCAAGGATGGCCCGATCGTGCCGCTGGTCGCCGAGACCGGCGGCATCAATGCGATGATCGTCGATGCCACCGCGCTGCCCGAGCAGGTCGCCGATGATGTCGTCACTTCAGCGTTCCGCTCCGCTGGCCAGCGCTGCTCGGCGTTGCGTCTGCTGTTCGTCCAGGACGACGTCGCCGACCGCATGATCGAGATGATCGCGGGCGCCGCGCGCGAATTGAAGATCGGCGATCCCTCGCAGCCATCGACGCATATCGGACCGGTGATCGATGCCGAGGCCAAGCAGCGGCTGGACGCGCATATCGCGCGCATGAAAAGGGAAGCGCGGGTGCATCTCGCCGCCGAGGCGCCAGCAGGCAATTTCGTGGCGCCGCACATCTTCGAACTGTCGGCGGCAAGCCAGCTCACCGAGGAGGTGTTCGGCCCGATCCTGCATGTCGTGCGCTATCGGGCGGAGCGGCTCGGCGATGTGCTGGCCGCGATCGAGGCGACCGGTTTCGGGCTGACACTCGGCATCCATTCCCGCATCGACGACACCATCGAGCACGTGATCGACCGCCTCCGGGTCGGCAACATCTATGTCAACCGCAACATGATCGGCGCAGTCGTCGGCGTGCAGCCGTTCGGCGGCAGCGGCCTGTCCGGCACCGGCCCCAAGGCCGGCGGCCCGCACTACCTGACGCGCTTCGCCACCGAGCAGACGATCACGATCAACACCGCCGCTGCCGGCGGCAATGCAGCGCTGATGGCGGGCGTGGAGTAGGTTTACCGTCTTTGCGAGGAGCGAAGCGACGAAGCAATCCATCTATCCCCGAGTCGAGGTATGGATTGCTTCGCTCCGCTCGCAATGACGTCTCAACAACCCGTTGCATCGCGCCCCCGAGATGGGTCAAATGGCGGTCTGATCGGGATCATCGCACACGATAATTCCAGCTACCGGAAAAACACCAACAAGCGCCACGGGAGCGACGGCACGATGGAAAAAGGCATTTTTGACGGGCTCAAGGTCCTGGACTGCGCGAGCTTCATCGCGGCGCCTGCGGCCGCCACCGTGCTGTCCGACTTCGGCGCCGACGTCATCAAGATCGAGCCGCCCGGCACCGGTGACCCCTACCGCAATCTGCCTAATCTGCCCGGCTATCCCGCGAGCGAACACAATTTCGCGTGGATGCTGGAGGCCCGCAACAAGAAGAGCCTCGCGCTCGACCTCACCAAGCCGGAGGCGCGCGAGGTGCTCTACAAGCTGGTCGCCGAGGCCGACGTGTTCATCACCAACATGCCGCCGCAGGTGCGCGCAAAACTCGGCATCACCCACGATCATCTCGCCCACCTCAACGACCGGCTGATCTACGCGTCATTCACCGGCTATGGCGAGAAGGGCGAAGAAGCCAACAAGCCCGGCTTCGACTCCAACGCCTATTGGGCCCGCTCCGGCCTGATGGACCTGGTGCGCGCCGACGAGGACACCACGCCGGCACGTTCGGTCGCCGGCATGGGCGACCACCCCTGCGCGATGGCGTTCTACGGCGCGATCGTCACCGCGCTGTTCCAGCGCGAGAAGACCGGCAAGGGCTCGCACGTCTCGACCAACCTGATGGCCAATGGCGTCTGGGCCAACGGCGTGCTGGCGCAGGCCAAGCTTGCCGGCGCCAAGTTCAAGAAGCGCAAGCCGCGCGAAGAGGCGCTGAACGCCGTCACCAACCACTACAAGTGCAAGGACGGCCGCTGGCTGATCCTGTCGCTGCTCAATGAAGACCGGCAATGGCCGACGCTGGCACGCTGCATGGGCCGCGAGGATCTCGTCGCCGATGCGCGCTTCGCCACCAAGGCGGACCGCCATGCGCGCTCGGTCGAGCTGATCAAGATTTTTGACGAAGTGTTCGCCAGCAAGGATCTCGCCGAATGGCGCAAGATCCTCGACGGCAATGGCCTGGTGTTCGGCGTCGTCGGCATCCTCGACGACATCCCGAACGACAAGCAGATGATCGAGAACGAGGTGCTGGTGCGCTTCGAGAACGACACCATGCTGACCATCAACAGCCCGATCTTCATCGACGGCGCCAAGAAGGTACAGCCGCGCAAGCCGCCCGAGGTCGGCGAGCACTCCGACGAGATCCTGCGCCAGGCCGGCTACGACGAGGCCACGATCCAGAAGCTGCGCGCGTCCGGCGCGGTGGCGTAGGCGCCAAGCTACGCGGGTTGCCCTCCCTCGCCCCGCTCTTGCGGGGAGAGGGCTGGGGTGAGGGGCTTCCTTCCGCAAACATAGATGGAGGAGAGACCTGTACCCCCTCACCCGGATCGCATCTGTTGATGCGATCCGACCTCTCCCCGCAAGCGGGGCGAGGTAAGAATCTTCACCGCGTCATCCAGGCCCAGACGATGGCCACAACGATGATGCCGATGACGACCGCAAGCCCGATCGCCCAACTGCTGACGCGGACGGCGCTGGCCGCCTGACGTTCGGCCTCGTTGGCCGCGATCTCGCGGTTGCGCTGCTTGTTGTCCTCGGAAGCACTCATCGGGCCAGTCTCCGGTCAAGAGCTGTCAGGTCCAAGAGCATGGTTCGGAAAAGTGCGAAGCGGTTTTCCGAAAAAGATCATGCTCAAACAAGAAGCTAAAGCGCGATGTCGAAATCTCATCGCGCTTTAGGCAAGCGACAGTGTAGCATCAAATAATGACGCGGAGACGCTTCGGTTCCGGCTGGCGGATCAGCGCCCCTTCACGAAGCACATGCCCATGCGGGTGGTCTTGCCCGCGACTTGGCACGCGAGCCCTTCGGCACAGGTCCAACCGCGGAAGCTGCGGTCGGTTTCGGTCTGCTTGGCGCCCGGCAGATAGCAATGCGCGCCCCAGCCGTCGCTGTATTCGGTGCCGGCGAGCTCGGCGCTGCCGCGCGATTGCGGCCGGTTGGAGAAGCCGCGCGAGAAGTCCGGCGCCTTGCCGTCGCGGAAGCTCGTGAGGATATCGCGGCGGCGAGGCTGATCGCCGAAGAAATGCGGCGAGGCCGGCACCACGGTGGAGTTCGACGGCTTCGCCGCCATCCAGTCGACGCCGGGAAAATGGAAGCCGCCGATGCCGCGGGTCTGGTGACAGCCGGCGCAGGTGACGTCGTTGAGCCGGCGCTCGAAGCCGGCCAGCGACTGGATGTTCTGCAGCTTCGTTCCGTCAGCCGCGGCCTTCTGCAAGGCACCGACGACGTCGTCTCCCGAGAACACCGCATTGCCGGCCGTCCCCTCGCCCTGCACCAGGCCGAACTCGGGCTCGAGGTCGCTGACATCAAAACCGATCGGCGTCGGCGCAACCGCTGACGTTGCGAGGAAACGATCGGGGATCAGCAAGGTGCCGCGATCGAATTCGGCAAAATGCCTGGGATCGAGCAGCCACGCCTTGAAGTCGCGCTTCAGCCCCTCGTCGGCGAGAATGCGGTCGCGATCGATCTGGTTCTCCAGCGGCGCCTCGGCAAAGCGCCTTGCAGCACCGTCATAGTCGAACACTTTCAGCAGATAGTCCGTGCGGAAGTCGCGCACCGCGGATTTCGGCGCGTGAGCGATCTGCAGATTGGTCTCGATACGATCGACATTCCGCGCATCGATCAGGCCAAGCGGACCATCCTTGCCAAGCAGTTTCTCCATCACCGGCCGTGCACTGCCGGTCGCGAGCCAACGCCGCGCGACCTCGCGGCAGGTCAGCGACGCGTCGTTGCCGTCGCCCTTCGCCTTCAGCACCAGGTTCAGCGTCATCGGCAGCCGCTGCGACACCGCGTTCTCGCCGATCAGCGGCACATCGGTGCGGGTCAGCCGGTAGACCAGCCGGATCTCGCCGCAGTCTTTCGGCGCCACATAGGCGCGGTCCATGCGGTTGGCGATGCCGGCGAGCACGAAGCGAACGTCGGGGGATTCGAACAGCGCACGATCGAACAGCTGAAACGCAAAGCCGTCGCCGACGCCGATGCTCTCGTTCGGCAGGCTTGCATGATGCTTTGTGACATAGCGATCGAATTCGCGATCGAGCGCCGCACGCACCGGCTCCATCGCCGGCAACCCGAACAGCTCGCGGTTGGACAGCGGCGCATCGGCGGAGCGTTCCGGCGCAAGCATCCGTCCCAGGCCGAAGCGGCCATGATCGAGCTCGCGCAGGATCGCGGGATCGATCACCGCCGCACCGCGCTCGAGCGCGCGATCCTCCGTGGCACGTGCAGACACGGCGCCGCAGAACAGGACGGACATCACCAGGAGGCATTTCAGCGCACGGCTCATGCTCCCACTAACACCGCGCCGCAAACCCTATTCAAGAAAAAAGGCGCTTCACATCGCGGTGAAGCGCCTTGGTGTTGTCGTGTTTCGGAAATCAACGCGAAACGATCAGGCCCTTGCTGGTGACGACCACCCAACGGCCGTCCTGCTTGCGGATGGCGTCGACGCGGCCAAGGCCGGGGACGGGATCGCCGGCATAGACCTCGTAGATGCCGCCACGGCCCTCGATGAGTGCGCCACCATTGCCGACGTCGCGCAGTGCCCAGCCGTCAACCACCGGCATGCGGCCAACCTCAGGCCTGGGGGCGGCCGGTGCAGCCGCGGCAG
>NZ_JACMYO010000072.1 GCF_020889685.1 Bradyrhizobium oropedii | reverse complement strand
TTTCGCAGGGACCCATACGCCGCGGCCCATCAATGGGGCGATCGGCTCGACATCTCGCATGAACATGACCGCCGGTGGTTATGGGCCCCTGCTCCCGTGCGCAATAGGCAGGGGCGACGGAGGCGAGAGTTCAGGCCTCGCGCACCACGGTCTTCAGATAATTATACGCCTTGATGATCTCGATCAGGCGATCCTCGGTGGAGCGGTCGCCGCCGTTGGCGTCGGGATGGTGCTGTTTGACCAGCGCCTTGTACTTCGCCTTGACGTCTTCAAGCGTCGCCCCGGCGCCGAGCCCCATCACCAGCAGCGCCTTGCGCTCGGCGTTCATGACCTTGCGCGTCTCGGGCTTGGGCTCCGCGCCGCCTGGTCCCGGGCGCCAACGGCCGCGGCCGTTGAGTTCGGAGAACACGTGGAACGGATCGGAGGCGGCATCGAGACCGCTCTCCTTCTTGCCGTTGTTGGCACCCATCTTCCAGGTCGGACGGTGGCCGGTCAGCGCATCCTTCTGGTAGCGCGCGACGTCGTCAGGATTCATGCCCTGGAAGAAATTGTAGGACTGGTTGTACTCGCGGACGTGATCGAGGCAGAAGTGCCAATACTCGCGCGAATTCTCGCGGCCCTTCGGAGCGCGATGCGCGCCCTTGTTCTGGCAACCCGCCCACTCGCAGGCAACCGCCTGCTCGCCGGCTTGCGCCTGGCGCTTCGCACTCACCTTGGTCGGCTTGATGCGAATGGAGTCGAAGAATTTAGATGAATCGATGGCCATGTTCTCTTTGACTACGCAATGCACAATTCTTCAAGTCTTGACATTGCGCAGACCTCGTTTCCCGCTTGCACCATTGACGAAAAGCTGTCGCGGACCTAACTCCGCCGCCATGAGCACCAAAGACGCTATCATAAACAAGTTGCGTGAAGCTTTCTTGCCGGAAAGCCTCGACGTCGTCGACGAGTCACATCTGCATGAGGGCCACGCCGGCCACAGGCCAGGCGGGGAGACGCACTTCCGGGTATATATTGTGTCGCCGGCCTTCGAAGGGAAGAGCCGGATCGAACGCCATCGCATGATAAATGCGACGCTGGCGCAGGAACTCGCCGGCTCGGTGCATGCGCTCGCGATCCACGCGCACGGCCCCGGGGAAAAGCCGCGCTAGTCCGCGCTTGCCGCAAGACGAAGCGGCGGTTTTCCGTTATGAGAATAGTACCTCCGGCGATGGACCTGCTCCACGTGGGCAGGCGAACGAGCTTTCGCATCCGCCACGCTTGATATGGGGCCGTTGATGATCCCTTGCTGGCCACGTTTCCGGTCGATTGTCACCGCCGCCGGCCTGCTCCTGATCTGCGCGATGCGCCCGTCGGCGGCGCTGGATATGCCGAGCCCTTTCGTCCAGGAGGTGCTGATCAAGAGCGTCCTGGTATCGCTCAACGATGCGGTGGCCGCGAACAATTTCACCGTGTTCCATGCCAAGATCTCAAAGCCGTTCCGCGACCAGTTTCCGCCCGACAAGCTACGGACCATCTTCAAGGATCTGGTCGACAAGCACGCCGTGTTCGACGCCGTGGTCGCCAAGCCGATCGTGCTCGATGAGGACGCCAAGATCGACGACAAGGGCGTGTTGCGGCTGAAGGGCCATTTCGACACCACGCCCAAGCAGGTGAAGTATCAGCTCGGCTTCATCCCCTCCGACGGCGCGTGGAAGCTGTCGGGCATCTCGATCGATATCGAGTAGCTTCCGGCAGACCACCAGTCCCGTCATCCTGAGGAGCGCCACCGGGTCCGCGCAAAGCGCGGCCCGATGGCAGGCTCAGCGCGTCTCGAAGGATGCCCGGCCCGGCTAGTGGCCGTCGACCCTTCGAGACGCCGCTTCACGGCTCCTCCAGCGACAACGGCGAAGCCGTTGCGCGGGGGTGACGGTACCAGGAGGCAAGCCAGCTCCAACTAGAACGCCGTCCCTGCCCGCTTCGGCTTCTTCTCCTCCAGCTCGGCCTCGCGCGGCACCGCGACGATGCGCAGCGCGGTGATGCGGTTGCGCTCGCGGCGGAGCACGCGGAAGCGGAAGCCGTGGAAGGTGAAGCTCTGGCCGCGCTCCGGGATCGAGCGCGCCTCGTGGATCACGAGGCCGGCGACCGTGGTCGCTTCCTCGTCCGGCAGGTGCCAGTCCATCGCGCGGTTGAGATCGCGGATCGGCACCGAGCCGTCGACCACGACCGAGCCGTCCGGCTGCGCACGCACACCGGCGACGACGACGTCATGCTCGTCGGAGATGTCGCCGACGATCTCCTCCAGAATGTCCTCCAGCGTCACCATGCCTTCGACCTCGCCGTACTCGTCGACCACCAGGGCGAAGTGGGTCTTGCGGCGGCGGAACGCCTTGAGCTGCTCGGAGACCGGACGCATCTCCGGCACGAACCAGGGCGGCAGCGCGATCGCGGAGGCGTCGATCGCGGACATGTCGCCCTCATTGGCGCGCATCGCGCGCAGCAGGTCCTTGGCATGCAGCACGCCGACGATGTTCTCCGGCTTCTCCCGCCACAGCGGGATGCGGGTGTATTCGCTGGCCAGCACCTCGCGCACCAGCTCCTCGGGCGGCAGGTCGGCGTTGACCATGGTCATCTCGGTGCGATGGACCATCACGTCGGAGACCTGAAGCTCGCTGAGGTCCAGCAACCCGCCGAGCATGTCGCGGTCCTGCTTCTCGACCTTGCCCTCGTGATGCAACAGATCGACCGCGCCGCGCAGACGCTCGGTCGGCGACAGGATGGCCTGATAGGCACCGATCTTGATGCCGAGCAGCCGCAGCAAGGCCCGGACGATGGCTTCGATGACGGTCAGGAGCGGACCGAGCACGAACACGGTCAGCCGCATCGGCCGCGCCACCAGGAGCGACACCCGGTCCGGCGCATTGATGGCGACGGTCTTGGGCAGCACCTCCGCGAAGATCACCACCAGGACCGTCATGACGCCGGTGGCATAAAGCACGCCGACATCGCCGAACCAGGCGGTGAAGATACCGGTCGCGAGCGCGGAGGCACCGATATTGGCGATGTTGTTGCCGAGCAGCAGGGCGCCGATCATCCGCTCGCGCATCGCGATCAGGCTGGACACGACGGTCGCCTCGCCGTTGCCCTGCTTCGACAGGCGCAGCATGCTGGCGCGCGAGGCGCCGGTCAGCGCCGTCTCACTCGCCGAGAAGAACGCGGAGACGAGCAGACAGAGCAGCACGATCGAGAAGGTCAACCATCCCACTGAAATGATCCGTGGCTTTAGGCCTTGAGCTTGGCTTGCAGGAAGTCGCGCACCAGCTGTGGCTCGACATTGTTGGCAATCACGGCGCGGCCGACCGCCTCAAGCAGGATGAAGGTGAGCTTGCCGCGCTTGACCTTCTTGTCCTGCGCCATCAGCGCCAGCAGTGCGTCGGCATCGGCGAGGCCTTCCTGCGTGAAGCCTGCGATGTCCTGCAGGCGTGTCGGCAATCCTACCGCGGAAAGATGACGCGCGATGCGGGCCGCATCGTCGGACGAAATCATGCCGAGCTGCGCCGAGAATTCCGCGGCCAGCACCATGCCGACCGAGACGCCCTCGCCGTGGAACAGGCGATCCGAGAAGCCGGTCGCGGCTTCCAGCGCATGGCCGAAAGTGTGACCGAGATTGAGCAGCGCGCGCTCGCCGGTCTCGCGCTCGTCGCGTGAAACGACGCCGGCCTTGGCACGACAGGAGGTTGCGATCGCATGCTCGCGCCCGGTGCCGCCCGCGAAGATGTCGGCGTGGTTCTTCTCGAGCCAGGCGAAGAAAGCCTCATCGCCGAGAATTCCGTATTTCGCGACTTCGGCGTAGCCGGCGCGGAACTGGCGCGGCGACAGCGTGTCGAGCACCGAGGTATCGGCGATGACCAGCACCGGCTGGTGGAATGCGCCGATCAGATTCTTGCCCTGCGGCGAGTTGATGCCGGTCTTGCCGCCGACGGAGGAATCGACCTGCGCCAGCAGCGAGGTCGGCACCTGCACGAAATCGACGCCGCGACGCAGGATCGCGGCCGCGAAGCCGGCGAGGTCGCCGACCACGCCGCCGCCGAGTGCGATCACCAGGTCGTTGCGCTCGATCTTCGCCGCGATCAGCGCTTCGCTGACCTGCGTCAGCGTGGCGTAGCTCTTCGAGCCCTCGCCTTCCTCGACAACGATCCGCGAGGTCGGCACGCCTGCGGCCGCGAGCGACGCCTCGGCCGGCTCCAGCCAGTGCCTGGCGACCGTGCGGTCGGTGACGATGGCGGTCCGAACGCCGGGTCGCAGCGCCGCGACACGCTCTCCCAGGGACTGCAGCACGTCGCGGCCGATGACGATGTCATAGGCGCGGTCGCCGAGTGCGACATCGACGGTAACGGAGGCGGAGTGTTTCAGGGGCGCAGTCATGAGGTCGCGTTCAATCCATCATTAGGTGGTTCGCCGGCCGGACGCACGCCGCACAGATGCGCATGCAGGGCCTCGAGGCATTCGTCGACGATGCGGTCGTGCGGCACGTCACGCGAGGCGATCGTCAGATCGGCGTTCTGGTAGACCGGCTCGCGCTCGCTGAGCAGCCGGTTGACGGTCGCCTCGGGGTCGGCGGTCTGCAGCAGCGGACGATCGGCGCGGCGGCGGACCCGCCGCATGATGATATCACTGTCGGCCTTGAGCCAGATCGAGATCGCGCGGTCGCGGATCCGGTTGCGAGTCTCCTCGCGCATGAAGGCGCCGCCGCCGGTCGCCAGCACGACCGGGCCATTGTCGAGGATGCGGGCGATCACCCGTGCCTCGCCGTCGCGAAAATAAGGCTCGCCGTGGGTCTCGAAAATCTCCGGGATGGTCATGACCGCCGCGGTCTCGATCTCGGTATCGGCATCGGTGAACGGCAGCTTGAGCCGCGCCGCCATCCGCCGGCCGATGGTCGACTTGCCGGCTCCCATCATGCCGACCAGCACGATCGACCGCGTCCCCAGCGCGGCCGCGATATCGGCCTCCAGGGTCGGGTTGGCTTGTGCCGGGACGGCTGCGTCGGACATCAAAAAGCTCGGATATTGGGACGAATTGTTCAGAATTCGAGCCACCTATACTACCCCCGGCGATACCGTTACCAGCGACTCTTGCAACCGCGCGGGGAACATGTTGGATGATTTCATTGGTTAATTCGCCGCCCGAGTCGCCTCCATGCCCAGCCTGTTCCGCTTCCTGACGGTCGTCGCCGTGATTTTCGGGATCGGCTACGGCATCGTCTTCGCGCTGGCGAATTTCGTGCACCCGAAACCGCGGGAAATGACCGTGACCATCCCGCCGGATAAGTTCCTCAAGAAATAGGCGCTATGATTCTGGCATGCCCGCTGCAGCCAAGATTCCCGCCAAGCCTCCCATCAAGTCCTCCGACGCCAAGCTGACCGCGTTGTTCCTCGACATGCTCGCCGCGGAACAGGGCGCAGGCCGCAACACGCTCGACGCCTACCGGCGCGACCTGACGGATTTCTCCGACTACCTCGCCCATGCCGGCGCCGATTTCACCAGCGTCGACACCGAGGCACTGCGCGGCTACCTCGCCGACCTCGATAGCCGGGGCTTCAAGTCGACAAGCGTAGCGCGGCGGCTGTCGGCGATGCGGCATCTCTACCGTTTCCTGCTCAACGAGCGGGTCCGCGGCGACGATCCGGCCGCAATCCTGTCCGGCCCGAAGCGCGGCCGCGGCCTGCCCAAGGTGCTGTCGATCCAGGATGTCGACCGCATGCTGACCCGCGCCAAGGAGCTGACCCAGACCGACGTCTCGCCGGCGCAGCGGTTGCGCGCGCTGCGGCTGTATTGCCTGCTCGAGGTGCTCTACGCCACCGGCCTGCGCGTCTCCGAGTTGGTGTCGCTGCCGGTCACCGCGGCGCGGCGCGATGCGCGGATGATCGTGGTGCGCGGCAAGGGCAACAAAGAGCGGCTGGTGCCGCTGAACGAGGCCTCGCGCCAGGCGATGGCGGACTATCTCGCGGCGATGGAAATCATGCAGCCGAAGGCGAAGAAGGCAGCAGCGTCGAAATGGCTGTTTCCCTCCTCCGGCGAGAGCGGCCATCTGACCCGGCAGCATTTCGCGCGCGACCTGAAGGAGCTCGCGAGCGCCTCCGGCCTGGCGCCACGGCTGGTCTCCCCGCACGTGCTGCGCCACGCCTTCGCCAGCCATCTGCTGCACAATGGCGCGGACCTGCGCATCGTGCAGACCCTGCTCGGCCACACTGATATCTCGACCACCCAGATCTACACCCATGTGGTCGAGGAGCGGCTGAAAAGCCTGGTCCGCGACCTGCATCCGCTGGCGGAGAAGTAAGTCCGGCGCCTGCTGGACATCGATACCGTCACCTGATCCGCCTTGACTTCCGCTTCGTCTCCGCGGAAAGAGCGTCACCTGCCTGCGATCCCGAAGCGTGCATTCCGCCAGAATGCGCGTTAACCAATTGAAGTTACAAAACTTCTCTTCTCTACGCCAAAACCGCTTCGCCCCTCGCACCGTTCCTCCCTATATTGAGTTGATGCCCGACCCGATGCGCAGCTATCTCGACTTCGAAAAACCCGTCGCCGAGCTTGAATCCAAGATCGACGAGTTGCGCACGCTTGCCGCAAGCGGCAGCGACATCGGCGACGAGGTCGCTCGGATCGAGGACAAGGCGGCGCAGGCGCTCACCGACCTCTATGCCAATCTGACGCCCTGGCAGAAGACGCTGGTGGCGCGGCATCCGCAGCGGCCGCACTTCACCGATTTCGTCAACGGCCTGATCACCGAGTTCACGCCGATGGCCGGCGACCGCAAATTCGCCGACGACGAGGCACTGGTCGGCGGCTTCGGCCGTTTCCGCGGCGAGAGCATCTGCGTGGTCGGCCAGGAGAAGGGCGCCACCACCGAGAGCCGCATCAAGCATAATTTCGGTATGGCGCGGCCCGAAGGCTACCGCAAGGCGGTGCGCCTGATGGAGATGGCCGACCGCTTCGGCATCCCCGTGCTGTCGATCGTCGATTCCGCCGGCGCCTATCCCGGCATCGGCGCCGAGGAACGCGGCCAGGCCGAGGCGATCGCGCGCTCAACGGACGCCTGCCTGTCGCTCGGCGTGCCCAATGTCGCGATCGTCACCGGCGAAGGCATGTCGGGCGGCGCCATCGCCATCACCACGGCGAACCGCGTGCTGATGATGGAGCACGCGATCTACAGCGTGATCTCGCCGGAGGCGGCGTCCTCGATCCTGTGGCGCGACGGCACCAAGGCGCAGGAAGCCGCCAACAGCATGAAGATCACCGCCCAGGACATGCTGCGCTTCGGCGTGATCGACCAGATCCTGAAGGAGCCCTCCGGCGGCGCTCATCGCGACCCCGCCGCGATGATCACGACCACGGGCGACGCCATCGCCCAGGCGCTCAACGACCTACGAAATCTTGATCCGGACGCGATTCGCAAACAGCGGCGCCAGAAGTTCCTGGATATCGGCCGCAAGCTGGGCTGAGGCGCCCAAGCGGCTGGATTTTTCGCCGAAATCGACCGATTTTGCCGTAATTGAGCCCCGAGCCGGGTCTTTAACGTTCCTTGAACCATGCCTGCTACCGTGAAGGCTGTCAGCCCCGGTTCAGGTTGCGAGCAGGGGTGGTCGAAGGCTAATATTTTACACAATGGCTTCAGGGCATATTCGCCGTGTTGGGGTCGCGAAAATCGCCCGGTGGGTGTGGAGCTCGGACTTGACTCATCGCACGCTCGTACGCGCGCTTCTGACCTCGGCGGTCCTCGCCGCGGGCGTCATGCTCGCCGGCTGTGACAGCGACCAGATCTCGCTCGCGCAGAACGCCAAGGCCAACCAGCCGGTCCCGCCAAAGCTCGTCGCTGCCATGGTCGAGAAGGACATGGACATGCAGTCGCCGATCCTGGTGCGGCTGTTCAAGCAGGAAGCCGAGCTCGAGGTCTGGAAGCAGACCCGCTCCGGCCAGTTCGCACTGCTCAAGACCTATCCGATCTGCCGCTGGTCGGGCGATCTCGGCCCGAAGGTCCGCGAAGGCGACCGTCAGGCGCCCGAAGGATTCTACTCGATCAACCCGAGCCAGATGAATCCGCAGTCGGCCTACTATCTCTCATTCAACACCGGCTATCCCAACGCCTTCGACAAGTCGCTCGGCCGCACCGGTTCGGAGCTGATGGTGCATGGCGACTGCTCGTCGCGCGGCTGTTACGCGATGACCGACGAGCAGATCGCGGAAATCTACTCGCTCGGCCGCGAGTCCTTCTTCGGCGGCCAGAAGGCGTTCCAGTTTCAGGCCTATCCGTTCCGGATGACGGCGGTGAACTTGGCCAAGCACCGCAACAATCCGAACATGCCTTTCTGGAAAATGATCAAGCAAGGCAACGATCATTTCGAGGTGACGAAGCAGGAGCCCAAGGTCGACTTCTGCGAGAAGAAGTACGTCTTCGATGCGGCGAAGCCGGCGGACGCCGTGCGCGATCCGGTGTTCAATGCATCGGCGAAGTGCCCGGCCTATGTAATCCCCGAGGAGATCGCGAGCGCCGTTCGCGAGAAGGAGCAGCGCGACGACGCCGAGATGGCCAAATTGGCCGCCAAGGGCACGCCCGTTGCGCGCCTCAACTCCGGCATCGACGGCGGCATGAACGCGATCTTCGCCTCCAAGATTCCGGAAGGAAACACCGGTCTGTCCGAAGGCGGCGACAGCCAGGCGCTGGCATCGATGTCGCTCGCGCGTGCCCCCGGCACGATCCCCGGAACGGTCAATCCGCCGCGGCCCAATCTCGCGGTCCAGCAGGAAGAACCTGTCGTGGCGACGACGTCGTCGACCCCGCCGGCCAGCACCCGGGTTGCTTCGGCGAACGCGTCCGACAAATCCGAAGGCTTCTTCTCCAGCTTCGCGCGCAAGGTCGGCATCGGCGGCACCGCCGACGCCAGCAAGACGGCCACGCCAACTCAGGCTCCGGCCGCTGCCGCACCGGCCAAGCCGAAGGTCGCCGAAGCCAAGCCGCAATCGGTGGTTCGCGTCGCACCGAAGGCGGAGCCGAAGCAGGCCGCGAGGCCCGCGCCGAAGCCGGCGGTGACCAACACCGCAGCTGCCGCCGCACCGGCCGCGACATCGTCGGCGTCGACCCAACTCGCCGGCTCCGCGCCTGTCGTGCAGACCAACTCGTTCGATACCCGCTTCTCGGCAGTGAAGTAAGCGCGGCGCGTCCGCGCCGCGGCGCTGGTCGTTTCCGATAGGCATCTCAAACAGCACACGGTGTGGTCCCTGCGCAAGCAGGGACGACATCCTCCGCGGCGGAGATTGGGAGCGGGACTCGTCATTCCAGCGAGGCGCATAATTCACGCTTGTGGTTATGGGTCCCTGCTCCCGTGCGCAATTGCGCAATAGGCAGGGACGACACCGAGTGTGTTGCGCGGCCCGTCGATCATACGTCCGCATTCTCGCGACATGAATCGTCCGAACTTTGCTCCTAGTCTCGCCCCCGCCTCAAACAGAGGACGCAGGGAAAACCGGGAGATTGCCATGGACGATCACACCGTGCGGATGGCGCTGCAGCGCCATTGGGAAGCGTCGGACGCGAGCGATTTCGAGCGCGAGCATGAGATCTACGCCGAGGATGCCGTGCTCGATTATCCGCAGTCGGGCGAACGGATCCGCGGTCGGCGCAACATTCAGGACAGCCGCACGGTGCAGCCGAACAAGAAGCGCTTCACGATCCAGCGCATGATCGGCGGCGGCGATCTCTGGATCACCGAATACATCCTCACCTATGACGACAGGCCGTCCTACGTGGTGAGCATCATGGAATTCCGCGACGGGCTGGTCGCCCACGAAACGCAGTATTTCGCCGAACGATTCGACCCTTCGCCTTCACGGGCACACCTCGTCGGACGCATTGACGGAACGTCGCCGCGCTAGACGACAGGGAGCTGCTGCCGCGACCGGCAAGCGACGGCTACATTCCGTGGCTTTCGAAAACCTTCTTGCAGCTTCGGCTCAGACTGGCACGATTCGTCTGAAGACAGTTCTGCACGGCGCCGTCATTGCCGAGGTCCTTGCGGCAGAAGCGCTGCGCATCGCGCGAGCACGCGGATTGTTCCGACTTGGTGCCGGCATGCTGGGCCAGCGCGGCACCGCTGCTCATCACGACAACGGTAAAAAGGGCTGCAATCGAAAAATAGCGCATCTATGAATTCCTCCCGCGGCCCAACGGCAGCGAGGGCTCTTCGTTCCCAACGGAACCCAGGATTCTAGGGCGCCAGATAGCGCAGCAGTTCCGGATCGCTCCGCACCTTACCCGCCTCGCCCTGCAGCGCGACGCGGCCGCGGTCCAGCACATAGGCGTATTCGGCGACGCGCAGCGCGAGGTCGAGATGCTGCTCGACAATCACGACCGCGATGCTCTTGGCAAGCTCGATCAGCCGCTCGGTGATCTCCTCGATCACGCCGATCCAGACCCCTTCGGTCGGCTCATCCAGCAGCAGCAGCTTCGGATTGCCGAGCATGGCGCGGCCGATCGCCAGCATCTTGCGCTCGCCGCCGGACAGCGTGCCGGCCGGCTGGTCGAGGCGCTGGCCGAGTTTCGGGAATATCTCCAGCACGCGATCGACCGCGCCGGCATCCGAATTGGACAGCGAGCCGACCGCGAGGTTGTCGCGCACCGACAGGCGGGCGAACACCGAATGCTCCTGCGGCACGTAACCGATGCCGGATCGTACCCGTTCCTCGGTGCGGCGGCGGGTGATGTCGCGACCGTCGAAGAACAATTCGCCTTGCGAGCTTGCGAGCTCGCCGACGATGGTTTTCATCAGCGTGGTCTTGCCGGCGCCGTTGCGGCCGAGCACGGCAACGCCGCCGCGCCAGGGAATGCCGATGTTGACATCGAACAGGACCTGGCTGCGGCCATAACCGGCATCGAGATGCCTTATATCGAGGAAGGTTTGCTCAGGCACGGCGAAGATAAATCTCCTGGACGTTCTTGTTGGCCTGGATTTCCGCAACCGTACCCGAGGCCAGCACCTTGCCTTGGTCGAGCACGGTGAGGCGGTCGCAGATGTCGCGGATGAAATCGAGATCGTGCTCGACGATGACGAGCGAGCAATGCTGCTTGATCGGCTGCAACAGCTCGCCGGTGACGCGGCGCTCCTCGAGGCTCATGCCGCCGGTCGGCTCGTCCAGCAGCAATAGCCGCGGCTTGCCGGCAAGCGCCATCGCGATCTCGAGCCATTGCTGCTGGCCGTGCGACAGCGCCGCTGCGGCGTCATACGCGCGATCGGCGAGACGGAACTGGGTCAGCATCGTCATCACCTGATCGTGCAGCCTGTTGCGGGTGCGCGAGAGCACCAGATCGAACAGCGAGGACTGCGCCTGCAATGCCAGCAGGATGTTGTCGTACAGCGTCAGCGTCGGCAGCACCGAGGTGATCTGGAATTTCAGGCTCATGCCGGCGCGGGCGCGCTCGGTCGGCGAGAACGCCGTGATGTCGGTGTTGATGAAGGAGACCTTGCCCGTGGTCGGCACCTCGGCGCCGGCGACGCATTTCATCAGCGTGCTCTTGCCCGATCCGTTCGGGCCGATCAGGCCGTGAAACTCGTTCTCGCCGACGGTCAGCGCCGCACCGTCAAGCGCGGTGAGCTTGCCGAACACCTTGCTGATCCCTGAGGCCTCAAGGAGCGGCATTGCCGGCCTCCTTTTTTGGTGCCTTGCCTGGCTCCTTGCCGAAGCTACCGACCCGCTCGCGCTCGCCGAGCACGAAGGAGATCAGCCCGAGCGGGCGGAACATGATGACGAGCAGCAGCAGCACGCCGAGGATGATCGGCCAGACATCGCGGTAATTGTCCGACAGCCAGAAGCTGACGCCCTCGATGATGACGGTGCCGATCACTGCGCCGATCAGCGTGCCGGAGCCGCCGAACAAGACGTAGAGCACGACCTGGGTCGAAAACACGACGCCCAGCATGTTGGGCCAGACGAACCCTTCGTGGAAGGCATAAAGGCTGCCGGCGAGGCCGGCGATGGTGCCGCCGATCGCGAACACGATCGCCTTCAGGTGCTGCGCCTTGTAGCCGAAGAAGGCGATGCGCTGCTCGTTCTCGCGCAGGCCCGCGAGCGCCAGGCCGAATTGTGAACGCACCAGGAAGCGGCAGAGCAGATAGGTGACCACGAGGATGCCGAGCACCATGTAGTAGTAGACCGGCCCTTCCTCGAACTCGTAACTGCCGAGCGTGAGCGGCGGGATCGACGGGATGCCGTTCTGGCCGCCGAGATAGTACCAGCCGCGCGCCAGCCGGTCCGCGGCATAGGAACCGGTGAGGGTGCCGAGCGAGACGAAGATCACGCTCGAGGGATAGCGCCCGAGCAGGAGAAAACCGCCGAGCAACAACGCCGCGGTGAGGCCGATCAAGGTGCCGGCCGGCAGGATCAGCAGGATCGAGGTGACGTTGAGATCGCGCGCCATCAGCGCCACGCCGTAGCCGGCGGCGCCGAAGAACAGCGCCTGGCCGAAACTCATGATGCCGGCATAGCCCCACACCAGGTCGAACGACAGCGCAAACAGCGCGAGGATCACCACACGGGTGGCGAACACCGTGAGATAATCCTGCAGAACCCATGGCAGGACCAGTGCGATCAAGAGCACCAGCCCTTCCACGATCGGCAGGACCTTCCATCCTGCCGACGTCCGTCCCGCCGGCGCGCTTGCGGCCGGTGCACCCTCACCCGTCACGACATCCGGTCCCTCGCCGATGCGTGCGACGGCCTCTCTTGCTCCACCCATCGACTGCTCAGCACTCCTTGGGATCGACGAGACCGGCACTGCGCGCCACGATCTCATAGTTCCCGCCTTTGGCAACAGCGGTGTACATCTTCATCTTGCAGTGGCGCTTGCCCGGAACCATTTCGGCAGGCCCGCCGGGCCCTTCGGCGATCTTGGCGTGGTCGAGCGCGGCCGCGACCGAGTCGCGGTCGACCTTGCCGGCCTCCTTGACCGCGGCTTCCCACAGCTTGAGGCCGCGATAGGTTCCGGTGGCGGCGCTGCCGGCCGCGAACAGGAAGTTGCCGGGAAAATCCTTCTCATAGGCCGCCTGGATCTTGGCGTTGAACGGATCCTCCTTGGTCAGCACCTTGAAGTAGTCGAGGCAGCTCGCGAGCCCCTCGATCTCGTTGGCCTGATTGATGTTGAGCGTGTTCTCGTCATAGTAGACGCATGCGAGCCGACCGCCGCTCTTGAGGAAGCCGGCTTCATAGAGTTGCTTGAAGAACGGGCCGACGCCCGGCGGGATCACGGTGTTGAAGACGACGTCGACCTTGTTGGAGATGATGCGGTTGACGGTGGACGAGAAGTCGACCTGATCGAGCGGGTAATACTCTTCGAACACGACCTCGCCGCCATTGGCCTCGATCACCTTGCGGGCGTAGACGTTGAGCGTGTGCGGCCAGACATAGTTGGCGCTCGGCAGCGCGAACTTCTTGCCGCCGTTCTTGATCAGCCAGGGAATAAACTCGTCGCATTGCTGCGCCGGCGTCGGCCCGGTGCAGAACAGATAGGGCGTGCACTCCTTGCCCTCGTAGAGCTGCGGATAGATGTAGAGCGTCTTGCCGCGCGCCACGATCGGGTCCTTGATCGCGTTGCGCATCGAGGAGGTGATGCCGCCCAGCACCATGTCGACCTTGTCGCGCTGGATCAGCTTGCGGACGTTGCCGACCGCGACCGATTCGTTCGAGGCGGTGTCCTCGATATAGAGCTCGAGCGGCCGGCCGAGCAGGCCGCCGCCGGCGTTGATCTCCTTGATCACCATCTTGGCGACGTTGGCGTCGGCGTTGCCGGCATAGGCGATCGGGCCGGTCAGGTCGGTCGCGATGCCCACCTTGATCGGGCCCTCGGCGGCGTTGGCCCAATCGGGCCTGACCACCCAGCTTCCCACCCCGGTGGCGAGCGCGCCGGTCGCGAAGGCGAAATTGCTCATGAAGCGGCGGCGCGTGAGATTGGTGCGATCGAACATCAGACTAAACCCCTTTTCCCGATATGAGGCCCTGCGGGCGGAATTTGATGAAGGCAATGGCAAGCACGAAGACGAGGACGTCGGCGACGACGGGCGACATGACCCACGGCAGGGCCGCGCTGAGCGTGCCGATCACACCGGCACCGGCGACCGGACCGATGAAGGAGCCGACCCCGCCGACCATCACGGCGACGAAGCCCTGGATCAGGAAGCGGATGCCGAGATCGGCAAACAGGCTGAACACCGGCACGATCAGCGCGCCGGCAAGCCCGGCCAGCGCCGCGCCGAACGCGAAGGTCGCGCCGTAGATCAAGGGCGTCGAGATACCCGACGCGCGCGCCAGCGCCGGGTTTTCCAGCGTGGCACGGACCCGAAGCCCGAAAGAGGTGCGCGACAGCAGCAGATAGCAGCCGCCCATCACCAAGAGCGTGATCACGATGATGGTGAAGCGCCAGGCCGAGATGTGGACCGAGCCGAGGTCGATCGAACCACCGATCGGCTCCGGCACCGTGAGATAGAAGCCGCCGATCAGGCCGCGCACGCTTTCGCGGATGATCAGCCCGAGCGCATAGGTACCGAGCATCGCCACGATCGGCGCGGCGTAGAAGCGCCTGATGATCAGTGCCTCCAGCACAAAGCCGATCGCGCCGACTACGACGGGCGCCGCGACCATGCCGGCCCAGACCGGCGCGCCATGGGCGTAGGCCAGATAGGTGACGTAGGCTCCGAGCAGGACGAATTCGCCCTGCGCGAAGTTGAAGATGCCCATCATGCTGGCGATGATGCCGAGCCCGAGCACGACCAGCACGATGATCGCGCCGAAGCTCACAATCTCGAACACCGCGGCGAAGGTGCTAGCCATGGTGTTCGATCCATCGACCTTGTGTCTGCGACAAGCGGCGCCTCACATCTTCTTCCAGTCGCCCGCCTGCTCGAAAGCATGCGCGGCGCGGTAGATGGTGGTTTCCTCGAACATCCGGCCGACCAGCATCAGGCCGACCGGGAGACCGTCGACCATGCCGCAGGGCAGCGACATCGCCGGGTGATGGGTGATGTCGAACGGCGCGGTGTTCGAGATCATCTCCAGCGCACGGGCGACGTATTCCTCGCGGCTGGCGTTGGCTTCGGGCAACTTCGTCGCCTTCATCGGCGTGGTCGGCATCAGCAGCAGATCGTAATCCTTGAAGGCCTTGTCGTAGGCCGCGGTCAGCCGGCGGGAGATGTTGAGCGCCTTGCCGTAGAAGCGCGGACCGAAATTGTTGTTGATGTAGGTGCCGAGCAGCATGAACAGCTTGGTGGTCTCGGACAGCGAGTCCGCCTGCCGGCGCCAGCCGCGATGGTGATCCATCAGCGAGGTGGAATAGAGGTCGCCGCGGCTGAGCCCATAGCCGTCGCCGAACATCATGGTCTGGGTCAGGCCTTCGGTGCCGATCGGGGTCCAGATCGCGCCGCCGAGCATGTGCATCGGGATCGATACCGTCTCGACGCTGGCGCCGAGATCCTTGAAGCGCTTGGCCGCCTCGTGCACGCTCTCATTCACGGCGGCTTCCGCGGTCGGCTGCTCGAAGCCTTCCTTGAGGATGCCGATCTTCATGCCCTTGACGCCCTTGCCCAGCGCCTTGGTGTAGTCCTCGACCTTCGGCGCCTTGATGCGGGGGTCATAACCGTCATCGCCGGCGAGCACTTCGAGCAGCAGCGCATTGTCTTCCACCGTCGCGGTCATCGGACCGGTGTGGTCGACGTAGATCTCGATCGGCATGATGCCGGTGTAAGGCACGAGACCCCAGGTCGGCTTCATGCCGTAGGTACCGCAGAACGAGGACGGCATGCGGATCGAGCCGCCCTGATCGCCGCCGATCGCCATGTCGACCTCGCCGAGCGCGACCACGACGCCGGAGCCCGACGACGAGCCGCCGGCCGAGTAGCCCATCTTGTGCGGATTGTGCACCGCGCCGTAAGAGTTGGTGTGGCTGCCGCCGGACAGGCAGAAGTGTTCGCAATGCACCTTGCCGGCGATCTCGGCGCCGGCATCCAGCATCCGCGTGACGATGGTGGCGTCGAAATCGGGAATGTAGCCTTCCAGCGTCGACGAGCCGTTGGTCATCGGCACGCCGGCCAGCATGATGTTGTCCTTCAGCGCGACCGTCTTGCCCTTGAGCTTGCCGGAGGCTGCGCCCTTCACCGTCGACTTGCGGTACCAGGCGTTGTGCTTGTTGTCTTCCGGCGCCGGGCGATAGCCGGGCGTGCGCGGATATTTCACTTCGGGCAGCTCGTCCGGCATCGCGGCGACGAGGTTGTAGGCATCGATCGAGCCCTGCATCAGGCCGCGGAACGAGGCCACGTCCTCTTCGGTGAGTGACAGGCCGCACTGCTCGGCGACGGCACGAAGTTGCGTTGGCGTGGGAAGGACGACAGTCACGGCGCTCTCCTGAAGCTTTTGATCTTTGGATTTGATTCCTGGATCGGATCCCTGGACGCAGGGCAGCGAGCTGCGCGTTGCTCCGCGCGAACCGCTCACCCCGTTGCCGTATTGAAAACGGAAATATTTTCCTTTTCAAGTATTATTTCGCAAAACCTTCCGACGAGGCTGTCGCCGCTCGCTCAGATCGTCTTGATCACCCTGAAGTCGAGGCCGTCGGCTTCGGCAAGATACATCGGCATCCTGGCATGGCCGCTGCGCACCGTGACCGGACCGCGCGGACTGCGATAGACGAGGTTGTCGGCTGCCGCGAGCAGCGGCCGCGTGTCCAGCGTGCCGGCCCGGTTGGCGGCCGCCTCCAGCAGGCAGAAGCCTTCATAGGCGCCCTCGCCGCATGACCCGATCGGCGGCGCGAACGGACCGAACATCGCGCGATAGCGGTCCCTGAAATCGTCGCCATCGCGTGAGCCGACAGAAGGGAAATAGCCGGAGGCGCAGAACAGGTTCTCGGTCTTGTCGGCGCCGATGCCGAGCAGCGAGGTTTCGTCGAAACAGCCGGCAAGGCGCAGCGTGCTGGGGGCGAGCCCTGCATCGGCGAAGGCGCGGTTGAAGGTCACGCTGTCGGTGCCGATCAGCGAGATTAGCACGACGTCGGGCTTCGCCGCGCGGATCCGCTCCAGATGTACCTCGTGATCGTCCTCGCCGACCGGCACGAACTCCTCGCCGACCACGAGGCCGCCGGTCTCCTTGATGTAGCGCTTCACCGCGCGGTGCGACTGCCATGGCCAGACATAGTCGCTGCCGATCAGGTACCAGCGCGAGGCGCGCTTGGCCTCGGCCATCCAGTGGATCGACGGCCGCATCTGCCAGCGCGGCGTCTCGCCGATCGCGATCACGCCCGGCGTCCGTTCGCCGCCCTCATAGACCGGCGTGTAGATGTAGGGGATCCTGCTGCGGGTGATCAGGTTACGCAGCGCGACGCGCACCGCGCTGGTGTGCATGCCCATGACGAGATCGACGTCGTTGGACGCGATCGCCTGCTCGGCGCGGTCGCGCACGCCCTCGATCGGCCCGCCGGCGTCATAGACCGAGAACTCGATCTCGCGGCCGAGGATGCCGCCGCGGCGGTTGATGTCGGCGACCGCGAGCTGCGCGCTCGAGGTCGCGGCCGGCCCCCACATCCCGGGCGAACCGGAGCAACAGACGAAGCCGGCGATCCGCAGCCGGTTGCGCGCGCCGCGCGGTCCGAAGCCGCCACGATCCATCGGCGCAAGCACGCGATCCGACGTCGCCGACGCCAGGTTCCTGAACAGCAGGGACGGCGGGAATGGAAGGTTTCTTGCCGTGACGTTGCGCGTCGAATGCACACCTGCTCCTGTCTGGCACCGGCACGCCGCCCCACGGCATCGCCCCCGCGGGCGACGGTGCCACGCTAGATCGTCTTGATCACATTGAAGTCGAGACCGTCGGCTTCGGCAAGATAGATCGGCATTTCGGCGCGGCCGTCGCGAATGGTCACGGTGCCGCGCGCGCCGGCATAGACGACGTTGCGCGCCGCGGCCGACAACGGCCCCATCGACAGCGAGCGGGCCCGATTGGCCGCCGCTTCGAGGAAGCGCATCCCCTCATAATTGGACTGCCCGACCGAGCCGATCGGCGGCGCATGCGCCCCGAACATCGCGCGATAGCTGGTCTGGAACTCGTCATTGGCGCGGGAATCGACGCAGCCGAAATAGCCGGAAGCGCAGAACAGGTTCTCCGTCGCGTCAGGCCCGATGCCGAGCAGCACGGTCTCGTCCATCGCGCCCGCGTAACGCAGCGTGCCGGCGGCAAGCCCGGCCTCGGCGAAGGCGCGGTTGAAGGTGATGCTGTCGGTGCCGATCAGGGTGATCAGCACGACGTCGGGCTTGGCGGCGCGGATCCGCGCCAGATGCGGCTCGTGATCGTCCTCGCCGAGCGGGACGAACTCCTCGCCGACCACCTGGCCGCCGGCCTCCTTGATGTAGCGCTTCACCGCGCGGTGCGATTGCCAGGGCCACACATAGTCGCTGCCGATCAAATACCAGCGCTGTGCCTTCTTGGCTTCGGTGAGCCAGTGGATCGCCGGGCGGCTTTCGGCGCTCGGCGTCTCGCCGATCGCCATCACGCCGGGCGTGCGCTCGCCGCCCTCATAGACCGGCGTGTAGACATAGGGGATGCGGCCGCTCGTGACCTTGCGCAGCGCGAGGCGGACCGCCGAGATATGCGAGCCCATGATCACGTCGATCTCGTCGAAGGCGATCGCCTGCTCGGCGCGGCGCACGACCTCGTCGATCGGACCGCCGGCGTCGTACATCGACAACTCGACCTCACGGCCGCGGATGCCGCCGCCCCGGTTGATCTCGGCGACCGCGAGCATGACGCTGTTGGCGGAGATCGGCCCCCAGATGCCGGGCGCGCCGGAGAAGGTGATGAAATTGCCGATCCGAAGCTTGCTGTCGGTGCCGCCACGGCGCAATGAGCCCGGCTTGACGGTCAAAGCGAGATCGGCCGCGCAGGACGACGGATTTCGAAACAGGTGCGGCGGCGCGACGGGCATGCCGCCATACGCCTGGAAAGAGTCCGTCGAGAGCACGCCAACTCCTGTCTGGGAAGCAGTACGCAACGCAGCCAGCGGGCGGTCGCGGCATCCGCCCTTTGGTTGGGGGAATATCCTAGGGGAAAATATTGAATATTCAACAATTGAAGTGCATATAGAAATGGCATGCGTTGCCGGACATTCATTCACCGGGTCAGGAACCAGGTCTCACGCCGTGGCTAAACCGCCGAAAGAAAATTCCCCGATCACCGAACACCTCACCTACCTGCTCGCGCAAGCCAACCGGGAGATCAACCGGCAGTTGGAGACGCGGCTGGCCAAGGAAGGCGTGCCGGTCGAGCAGTGGCGCATCCTGAAAGTGCTGTCCGACGGCAACGGCCACTCGATGGGCGAGCTTGCGGATGCTGTGCTGCTCAACCATCCGACGCTGACCAAGATGATCGACCGCATGGTGTCGGACGCACTGGTCTATCGCGTGCAGGACCCCAAGGATCGCCGCAAGGTGCTGATGTTCGTCTCCGACCGCGGCAAGGCGCTGTGCCGGCGCCTGAACTCGCTGGCGGTGAGCCAGGAAGAGCACATCGTCGAGAGCTATGGCGACAAGTCGACCACCGAGCTCAAGCGCCTGCTGGAAAGCCTGATCGGCAGCGCCAACTGAGGCCGCTTCTGGTCGCGTTCACTTGAGATAGGTGCGCACGACGTCGATCAGATCAGCGGCACCTTGGGCCTTTGCGGGGTCCTTCTCATGCGCGGGATCGACGACGTGATGACGGATATGCTCCTCGAGCAGTTCGGCCGTCAGTCCGTTCACGGCACCGCGCACCGAGGCGACGAGCATCAGGACGTCGGCACAGCCGAGCTCGGATTCGAGCGCGCGTTCGACCGCCTCGACCTGCCCCTTGATGCGCCGGATGCGGCCGACGAGCTTCGACTTGTTCTTGATCGTGTGCGACATGACGATCTAATATAGGGGGGTACCCTATATCGAGCAAGCGGCAAAAGGCCGGCCGAAATGATGTCGATGAAGCCGATATGCCGCAGCGGCGCCCTCCTGATCGTGCCGATGTTATGGGCGCAATCGGCCGGCGCGCACGGCATCGCCGGCAACCGCTATTTCGCCGGCACCATGACCATCGACGATCCGGCCGTCGCCGACGAACTCATCCTGCCGAACTTCAACTATCTCGGTTCCCCCGCGCAGGGCAGCGACGTCGTCGAGAATCGCATCAACGGGGCCTTTGCCCGGCTGCTCACGCCGAGCCTCGCTTTCACCGTCGACAGTTCGTGGGTCCATCAGAGCTGGCCGACCGGCCGCACATCGGGCTTCGACAAGACCAATATCGGCCTCAAATACGAGGCCTATCGCGACAACCGCCACGAGATGCTGGTCTCGATTGGCCTCGCCTGGGGCATTGGTCATTCCGGCGCGGTCGCGATCGGCGCTGATGCGCCCGATACGATTCAACCCGGCATCTTCTTCGGCAAGGGGTTTGGCGATCTCCCGGATTCGCTGTCGTGGATGCGGCCATTCGCCGTCACGGCCGCGGTCGTCGACGAAGTTCCGATCGGCTCCGGCGGCATGGCCCTGGCGCCCAATCCGGTCACCGGCCGGTTCGACACCGTTCTCTCCCCTGCCGTCGAGACGCTGCACTGGGGCTTTTCGGTCCAGTACAGCACCCTCTATCTGACCAAGCGCTTCGACGGCGGGCCGCCCAAGGATGAACCGTTGAATCAGCTGGTTCCGCTGGTCGAATTCAGGTTCGACAGCCCCCGCGGCCAGGCGACGGCGGCGACCGCGAACCCGGGCTTTGCCTATGTCGCCGTGACCTGGCAGGTGGCGGCCGAGGCGATCATCCCGCTCAACCGCGCCGGAGGGACCGGACCGGGCTTCCGGGCCCAATTGCTGCTTTTCCTCGACGACCTCGTGCCCTCGCTGTTCGGCAAGCCACTCCTCACCGACCGGCCCGCACACAGTCAGATCGCGTGGTAGCGCCTTAGGGCCTTGCCGCGGACCACAGAAAAACCGACCGGCCAATGTCGGAGGATCGCTTGCCGGTTCGTCCTCAGGAGCGAACGCCGCGAACGGACCCCTGCCCGCCCTGGGCCCGCCCGCGGTATCGCCTTTGCGCTCCGGCGCGAAGGTCCGTCCCCTCCCGGTCAACAAGGACTCCGCCCATGACTTCGATCACGCCGTTCCTTTGGCTCGACAACAACGTCCGCGATGCCGTCGCCTTCTACAAATCGGTGTTCCCGAACGCCGAGATCGAGACCGTCAGCGACTTCATGGCGAGCTTCGAGCTCGAGGGGCAGCGGTTCTATGCGCTCAATGGCGGGCCGCAGCACAAGTTCAACGAGGCGGTGTCGTTCTTCCTCAGCGTCGAGACCCAGGAGCAGGTAGATTATTTCTGGGGCAAGCTCACCGATGGCGGCCAGGAATCGCGCTGCGGCTGGCTGAAGGACCGCTTCGGCCTGTCCTGGCAGGTGATCCCGACAGCACTGAGCCGCTATCTCAGCGACCCCGACCGCAAGGCGGCCGACCGCGTCATGCAGGCGATGCTGAAGATGCAGAAGATCGTGATCGCCGATCTCGACAAGGCTTACGCCGGCTGAACGGCGATGCGCCTGCGACGGGCGGGCCAATGGTCCGCCGCGTCGCGATCGCGTCTTCTCAGGTGAGACCAGGCTCGCGTTTGCGATGCGGAATGTAGCAAGGTCAGCGCAACGATCTTGTCGGCACGCGAAATTTCCAAGAAGCTGGGTGGCGATACTTCGCGCTGTTTCCAGGGAGGCACGATTTCCATGAAGGCGATCATCGGAATTGCTTTGGCTGCAATGCTGGTCACGTCGGCAAGCGCACAGGACTCACCGTTTCGAAAAGAGCTGAAGCGTGGCGACCTGACCGGGACGAACATGGAAGTCGTCACGAGCATCAGCGAGTTGAAGCCCGGTGACATCTCAACACTGCACATCCATCACGGCGATGAATCCTATTACTTCCTCGAGGGTGGGACCATCGAATTGCCTGATGGAAAGCAGCTGCCCGTTCCGACCGGTGCCGTTGGCTTCAACGTACGGAATACGCCACACGGCGCCTACAAGGTCGTCGGCGACAAGACGATCAAGCTGCTGACCGTCCATATTGTCGACAAGGGCAAGCCGCTTTACGACACCCCGAAATAACCGACGGCCATCGGACGAAGAGCAGGCGCGATGAATTGCGCACGTCTGCTCCGCACGCCCGACTCATTGCACTCGCAGCTTACGTGTACCTTCCGTGGCGGTGCTTGCACCGCAAGATTGCGAGCATCATCCATTCGCGGTACCTCCGAAGGTCAGCAAGCACCAGTTTGGTCGGCAGCATCTTGGGAAGTGACGCGCAGGGTTCACCCGGTTTGGCACCTTCCTATTCGTCCGTCGATAATAGAATGAAGAACAAGTAGGATCGGCGCCGTCCACTCCGACACCGAGGTGAACCATGAGGTTGCCACATCTCGCGGTGCTGTTGGGCTGTCTGGCATTCTCCTGCGGCGGGACAGCCACCGCACAGATTCCGGGCGATCAGGCGTTTCGCCCGGCGGGCGAGGACGGATGCCCTCTCGCCAAGCGGTGACGCCTGAACTCACCGGTCGAACTGCGTTACGCGTACCGCCCGTGGCAGTGCTTGTACTTCTTGCCTGACCCGCAAGGGCAATCCTCGTTGCGGCCGACCTTGCCCCAGCTTGTGGGATCGTTCGGATTGCGGTCGGCGGCGGACATTGCCGGCGCCAGCGAGGCCTGGGCGTAGGTCGCTTCGGTGAGGCTGGCGCGTGCGAACTCGTCCTCGCCGGTGTTGGGATCGAGCTTGTGCGCTTCCATCATCGGCAGCGGCTGCGGCGGCTCGTCCGGCGGGACGATCTCGACCCGCATCAGCTGCGCGGTGACCGCCTCGCGCAGATGCGCGCTCATCTCCTGGAACAGGTTGAAGGCCTCGGTCTTGTACTCCTGCAACGGATCGCGCTGGCCGTAGCCGCGCAGGCCGATCACCTGGCGCAGATGGTCGAGCATGATCAGGTGCTCGCGCCAGAGATGGTCGAGCGTCTGCAACAGGATGGTCTTCTCGACGTAACGCATCACGTCGGGACCCCATTGCGCGACCTTCGCCGCCATGCGCTCGTCGACATGGGTCTCGATGCGGTTGAGCAGCTCCTCGTCGGCGATGCCCTCTTCCTTGGCCCATTCGTCGACCGGCAGATCGACATCGAGCACGCGCTTCAGCTCTTCCTTCAGCCCCGCGGTGTCCCACTGCTCGGCATAGGCGTGCTCGGGGATGTGCTTGGTGACCACGTCCTCGACGAAGGCATGGCGCATGTCGGTCACGGTCTCGACGACGCTGTCGTCCTTCATCAGGTCGACGCGCTGGTCGAAGATCACCTTGCGCTGGTCGTTCTGGACGTTGTCGAACTTGAGCAGGTTCTTGCGGATGTCGAAGTTGCGCGCCTCGACCTTCTGCTGCGCCTTCTCGAGTGCCTTGTTGATCCACGGATGGATGATGGCCTCGCCTTCCTGCAGGCCGAGCCGCTGCAACATGCTGTCGAGCCGGTCGGAGCCGAAGATGCGCATCAGGTCGTCTTCCAGCGACAGGAAGAACTTCGAGCGACCGGGGTCGCCCTGACGGCCGGAACGGCCGCGCAGCTGGTTGTCGATGCGGCGGGATTCGTGGCGCTCGGAGCCGATGATGTAGAGGCCGCCCGGCTTCTTCACGGTCTTGGCGGGCTTGTTGCCCTTGGCAGGCTCGACCTCGAAGTCCTCCTCCGCCTTCAGCACGATCTCGCGGAAGCGCTCGATGTCGGCCTTGATCTGCTCGATCTTCTTGGCCTTCTCGGCCTCGTCGGTGATGTCAGCGGTCTCCTGCTGAATTCGCATCTCGAGCGAGCCGCCGAGCTTGATGTCGGTGCCGCGGCCGGCCATGTTGGTCGCGATCGTGATCGCGCCCGGCACGCCGGCTTCGGCGACGATATAGGCTTCCTGCTCGTGGAAGCGCGCGTTCAGCACCGCGAACAGTTTTGCCGGCTTGCCGCGCGGGCGGCCGCATAAAGCTTGTCCATGCCGGACTCGGAGCCGAAATCGATCTGCTTGTAGCCGTGCTTCTTGAGGTACTCGGCCAGCACTTCCGACTTCTCGATCGACGCCGTGCCGACCAGCACCGGCTGCAGCCGCTTGTTGGCGCGCTCGATCTCGGCAAGGATCGCGGCGTACTTCTCGTTCTGGGTACGGTAGACCTCGTCGTCCTCGTCGAGACGCGCCACCGGCAGGTTGGTCGGGATCTCGACGACTTCAAGCTTGTAGATGTCGAACAGTTCGTCGGCTTCGGTCAGCGCCGTGCCGGTCATGCCGGACAGCTTCTGGTACATTCGGAAATAGTTCTGGAAGGTGATCGAGGCCAGCGTCTGGTTCTCGGGCTGGACCGTGACGTGCTCCTTGGCTTCCAGCGCCTGGTGCAGGCCCTCCGAATAGCGCCGACCCTGCATCATGCGGCCGGTGAACTCGTCGATGATGACGACCTCGTCATCGCGAACGATGTAGTCCTTGTCGCGCGTGAACAGCGTGTGGGCGCGCAGCGCCTGGTTGACGTGATGCACGACCGAGACGTTCTCGACGTCGTACAGCGAGTCGCCCTTGAGCTGGCCGGCATCGCGCAGCAGGTTCTCGAGCTTCTCCATGCCGCCTTCGGTCAGCGTCACGGTGCGCTGCTTCTCGTCGACCTCGTAGTCATCCTTCTTGACGAGCATCGGCATGAAGGTGTCGATGGTGTTGTAGAAATCCGAACGGTCGTCGAGCGGGCCGGAGATGATCAGCGGCGTGCGCGCCTCGTCGATCAGGATGGAGTCGACTTCGTCGACGATCGCGTAGAAGTGCTCGCGCTGGACCATGTCCTCCAGGCGATACTTCATGTTGTCGCGCAGATAGTCGAAGCCGTATTCGTTGTTGGTGCCGTAGGTGATGTCGCAGGCATAGGCCGCCTTGCGCTCGGCGTCGTCGAGGCCGTGCACGATCACGCCGGTGGTCAACCCGAGGAACGCATAGATCTGGCCCATCCAGCCGGAGTCGCGGCGGGCGAGGTAGTCGTTGACGGTGACGACATGAACGCCCTTGCCGGCGAGCGCGTTGAGGTAGACCGCAAGGGTCGCGACCAGCGTCTTGCCTTCACCGGTCTTCATCTCGGCGATGTCGCCCTCGTGCAGCACCATGCCGCCGATCAGCTGAACGTCGAAATGGCGCTGGCCGAGCGTCCGCTTGGCCGCCTCGCGCACCGTGGCGAAGGCCGGAACCAGAAGGTCGTCCAGCGTCTTGCCGCTCGCGAGCTGCTGCTTGAATTCGGCGGTGCGGGCCTTGAGTTCGTCGTCGGACAGTTTGACGAGCTCGGGCTCCAGCGCGTTGATGGCGCTGACGCGGGACTGGTACCCTTTGACCCGACGGTCGTTGGCGGAGCCGAAAAACTTGCGGGCGAGCGCGCCGATCATGCGAAATTCCTGTTCTTCGGTCTCGAGTTCGGTCTTGGTTCAGTGTTGGATTTCAAGTCTTGGAATACAGCCTGAGATGGTCCGCCGGATCGCCTATCAACTCACCGTGACGCGCTGCGGTTCGAGCCCCGACCCGGGGCTCCTCCGCCAATTGAGTGGGAAACAGGCCATCCTGGGTTCAACGGCGAAAAACGCAGCAAAATAAGCGCTCTCACCGCTGACATGGTCGGCCAGAGATATGGCCCGGTCGGGGGGTTGTCAACGCCGCCAAGATGTCAAGGAATTCATCATTTTGACAAGACTTTCGCGTTGCCAATGTAACACGATTGGGCGAGTGTCCGCCCCGCTCGAGCTTCCCCCCTTTGAGACAAGGATTTTGCATGACCACCTCGCCCCCGGAAACCAAAACCGGCCTGCGCCTCGGCCTCGCCACCCTGGCCGCCACGGGCTGTCTTGTCGCAGTGCTGGCTGCCGGCCTTCCGGTCCGCGCCGCGGAATCCGACCCGGTGCTGGCGAAGGTCAACGGTTCCGAGATCCACGCCAGCGACGTGGCGCTCGCCGAGGAGGAACTCGGCCCGAGCCTGGCGCAGATGGACCCGGCGGCCAAGAAGGACAATGTGCTGTCCTTCCTGATCGACATGAAGATCGTGTCCAAGGCCGCCGAGGACAAGAAGATCGAGAACAATGACGACTTCAAGAAGCGGCTCGCCTTCACCCGCAACCGCCTGTTGATGGACAGCCTGCTCGCCAGCGAGGGCAAGGCCGCGACCACCGACGACGCCATGAAGAAGGTCTATGAAGAGGCCTCCAAGCAGATCACCGGCGAGCAGGAAGTGCGCGCCCGCCACATCCTGGTCGAGACCGAGGACGAGGCCAAGGCGATCAAGGCCGAGCTCGACAAGGGCGCGGACTTCGCCGAGCTCGCCAAGAAGAAGTCCAAGGATCCCGGCGCCTCTGACGGCGGCGACCTCGGCTTCTTCACCAAGGAGCAGATGGTGCCCGAATTCTCCGCGGTCGCCTTCGCGCTCGAGCCGGGCAAGATTTCCGATCCGGTCAAGTCGCAGTTCGGCTGGCACATCATCAAGGTCGAGGAAAAGCGCAACCGCAAGGCGCCCGACTTCGAGCAGGTGAAGGCCCAGATCGAGACCTATGTGACCCGCAAGGCGCAGGCCGACTACGTCGCCAAGCTGCGCGAGGCCGCCAAGGTCGAGCGCATGGACAAGCCGGCCGCCGATGCGGCCAAGGACGCGCCGAAGGCCACCACCCCGCCGGCCGATACGGCCAAGGATGCGCCGAAGCCCGCCGACAACAAGATGGCGCCGGCGAAGAAGTAAGCTTCGCGACACCAACAGCTTCAATGCGCGATGGCCGGGCTCGTCCCGGCCATTTGCTTTTTGGGGCACCGCCACGGCCACACTCGTAACTGTCGTCCCTGCGTGAACAATTGATGACGGTGGTTATGGGTCCCGGCTTTCGCCGGGACGACGCCGTAGCGCGTTCGCGCCACAGCCCTCTCCCGCTTCAGTCGGCGAGATGTTATGCAGCGCTTCCCTCCCCGTAGCCGGAAGCCTCCCGATGTCCACCGCCGTCTCCCCCCTCGCCCCGCCTGACGTTCCCGAGATGCCCGTGATCGCGGGTGTGCGCCTTGCGACCGCTGCCGCCGGCATCCGCTACAAGGGGCGCACCGACGTGCTGCTCGCACTGATGGACAAGGGCACCACGGTGGCCGGCGTCTTCACCAAGTCGAAGTGCCCGTCGGCGCCGGTCGAATGGTGCCGTGCCAAGCTGAAGGGCGCGGGATCTTCTAAAAAAGGATCGGCCCGCGCGCTGGTGGTCAATTCCGGCAACGCCAACGCCTTCACCGGCAAGACCGGCAAGGCATCCACCGCGCTGACCGCGCAGATCGCATCGAAGGCGGTCGGTTGTTCGACCTCGGACGTATTCCTCGCCTCCACCGGCGTGATCGGCGAACCGCTCGATGCCACCAAGTTCGACGGCGTGCTGGCGCAGCTCGCGGAGACCGCGACCCCGGACCTCTGGATGGACGCGGCCAAAGCCATCATGACCACCGACACCTTCCCGAAGGTCGCCACCGCGACCGTCAAGCTCGGCAAGGCCAAGGTGACGATCAACGGCATGGCCAAGGGCGCCGGCATGATCATGCCCGACATGGCGACCATGCTGTCCTTCATCTTCACCGACGCGCCGCTGTCGGCCGGCGTGCTGCAATCGCTGCTCAAGGCCGGCGTCGAGGACACCTTCAATGCGCTGACCATCGACGGCGACACCTCGACCTCGGACACGCTGCTCGCCTTCGCGACCGGCGCCGCGGCAGCCAATGGCGCGCCGAAGATTTCGCGCGCCAGCGACCCGCGTCTGAAGGCCTTCACCAAGGCGTTCCAGCAGATCCTTGCCAATCTGTCCGAACAGGTGGCCCGCGACGGCGAAGGCGCGCGCAAGCTGGTCGAGGTCGTGGTCGAGGGCGCGACGACAAAACCGTCGGCGCGCAAGATCGCGATGTCGATCGCCAATTCGCCGCTGGTGAAGACCGCAATCGCCGGCGAGGACGCCAATTGGGGCCGCGTGGTGATGGCGGTCGGCAAGGCCGGCGAACCCGCCAACCGCGACAAGCTCTCGATCTCCTTCAACGGCATCCGCGTCGCCAAGAGCGGCGCGCGCGATCCGTCATACGATGAGAAAGAGGTGTCGGAGGCGATGAAGGCGCCGAAGGTCCAGATCAAGGTCGCGCTCGGCCTCGGCAAGGCCAAAGACCGCGTGCTGACCTGCGACCTCACCAAGGAGTACGTTGCGATCAACGGCGATTACCGGTCGTAAGCGCTACAGGTCGCCCGCTATCTCCGTCATTGCGAGGAGCGAAGCGACGATGCAATCCATCCGTCCGAGCATGCGGTCAGATGGATTGGTTCACGGAGCCTGTGATCCGGCGGCGCTTCGCGCCGACCGGGTGGCTCGCAACGACGGTGCTAACCCGTCATCCTGAGGAGCGCGTAGCGCGTCTCGAAGGATGCACGGCCCCTATGTCGCCGAATGGAGAGGGTCGGGCCGTCGACCCTTCGAGACGGCCGCTTCGCGGCCTCCTCAGGGTGACGGTGAGAGCGCCTCTAGCTGCTGATCCGCGCGTCGGCGACGGCCTTCTTGAACAGCGCGTTCATCGCGTCCGCAATGCCCTGCGTCGGGCTGACCTCGAAATAGAAGCCCGGCGACGCACAAGCCTGCATGTTCTGCGCGATCTGGCTGTTCGGCGACGGACCGAACGGACCCTGATTGAACGGATCGATCCAGGTCATGTACCAGTTGTTGGTCGGCAGCCGCAGATAGGTGGTGTAGAGCACCGCGATCTTGATGTTGCGCTTCTTGATCGCATCACACAGCGCCGGATTGATCGGCGACTGGCAGCGATTGCTGCCGGTGATCGGCTTCAGGCAGCTTGAATTCGGCTCGTCGGCCACGCCGTCGGAAACGAAGAACAGATACTTCATCGGCGCCGACGACGTACCGGCGCCCGGGTTTCCGATCTGGCTGTTGATCTGCGGAAAAATCGTCGTGAACTGGCTGTCCTTGTCCGCGGTATAGGCATCGTTGTTGCCGTAGACGCCCATCAGATCGATGTTGCCGGCCGCCGACTTTGCACTCGACAGGCTCGACGACAGGGTGAACAGGCTTCGCAGGCCATAGGTCGCCGAGGACGCGCCGAAGTCGTAGATCGCCATCCGGAATTGGCTCGAATAGGTCTGGGTCGACGCCGCGGTATCCATCAATTGCTGGGTCGCGCTGCGCAGCACGTCGATCCGCGTCGTCACGCCAAGCGATTTCGCCAGATTGTAGTAGTTGTTGGGGTCGTTGTAGTCGTGGCAGGCGAAGGCGCATTGGTCGTTCGGCTTGAAGCTGTTGCCGGTGGTGGCCTTGACCAGGGCGGCGACGTCCGTCGGCGTGGCGCCGACGCCCATCGACGGTGAATTGTCGAGCAGCAGATAGAAATCGATATAGAGCGGCATGTTCGCGGTCGCGGTCGACGTACCCGTCACGGTCATCTTGCTCTGCCCGATGACGCCGAGGAACATGGTCGGGACATCCGCGGTGAACTGGACCGTCGAGGTGATCGTGCCGCCGCTCTTGGTCATGGTCGGTGTCACGCTGGTCAGCGTGAAGCCGTTCTGGTTGAAGACGTTGCCGCTGAAGATCTTCCGCGCGTCGGCTTCGCCCGCCGAGATCTCACCGTCCGAGGTCATGGCGCCGGCGGCAATGAAGCCGGGCGATTGCTTGGCGACCGCCCCCACGCTCGCCGCGTCGGCGGCGGAGATCAGCTTGCTGCGGATCTGGTTGGCGCGGGAATAGTCGACCGCGCATCCGACCGCGACGACGAGCGGCAGCAAAACAAGGCCGAAGGTCATCGCGATATTGCCGGAGCGATCGCGACGGAAACGGCTGATGGTCCGGATCAAGGTGCTCATGGGTTATATCGGCAGAGAATTTGATGGGTAGATAAACCGCTTCACCCTGCCGGTTGCGAATTAAGGCCGGCTTATCGCGGATGCAGAAACAGCCACCGGCACAAATCGTTTGGCCGGGCGGCGCATTGCTGGTTAATGAAAGCTTGCAGATCGGAAGGAAATCCCTGCTCCATGGCTGACATCAAGCTGACCCTCGTCGTCGCCTGCGCGCTGGTCGACGCCGACAAGCGCGTGCTGCTGGCGCAGCGTCCCGAAGGCAAGGCGCTGGCGGGATTGTGGGAATTCCCCGGCGGCAAGATCGAGCCCGGCGAGCGGCCGGAACAGACCCTGATCCGCGAGCTGCACGAGGAGATCGGCATCACCGTGAGCGAGCCGTGCCTCGCCCCGCTGACCTTCGCCAGCCATGCCTACGAGACCTTCCATCTCTTGATGCCGCTCTACATCTGCCGCCGCTGGGAGGGCCTGGCGGCGGCGCGCGAGGGCCAGAACCTCGCCTGGGTCCGCGCCAACAAGCTCCGCGACTATCCGATGCCGCCGGCCGACATCCCGCTGCTGCCGCATCTGGTGGATCTGCTGCTGTGACCGTCACCTCTCTTGCGGGGGAGGCGCCTTGCCAAAATATCGAAAACAACCCCATGCAAAGTAGCCCGGCGTTCAGCACGACGACTTGACACGTCGGGCAACTCACCGGCACAATTCCATTATTCCGAAATCGTGCGAGCAGCCGTCGCCCACCTTGTGAGAGAGGTTGGATCGCTGTGACCTCGCTGGCGCACGATGAGCGGGGCCGACCGTAAGGGACGCACGATGGACGGGCTCCCTCCCCCCTTGCGGGGTATGGGGAATCGCATGTGGCCCGGAGATGCGGCCTGAAACTGAATCGGATCGCGAACGAAGCGGAATCGAATGCGGAACGATTCTGGTGTTTTCGTTCGGTAACTCCGAATTTCTTGTCACGTGCGATTGCCCTTCCTTGCGGGGGAGGGAGCCTGAGCAGCGTGCTCACCTCACGCTTCAGCGCTTCACCTGCTTCACCGCCGCTTCAAGGCTCGCCTTCGCCGAGCCTGGCTTCAGCGGCTTCGGCTGGCTTTCATGCGGCGCCCAGCCGGACAGCCAGACGATGTCGAAGGTGGCGCGGATGCGGCCGTCGGCGTCGGCGAAGCGCTCGCCGTAGATCTGCGCCATGCGCAGCATGGTGGCGCGGCGGGTCGGGGTGTGGCGGCGCTCGCGCAGCACGTTGGTCGCGCCCATGCGCCTGAGGTCGGCCATCAGCGCGAACGCGCTGGCATAGCGCACCACGACGCGGTCGACGTCGGTGACCGGCAGCGCGAATCCTGCCCGCTGCAACAGCGCGCCGATGTCGCGCAGATCGGCGAACGGCGCGACGCGCGGCGACACCCCGCCCTCGCACTCGGCCTCCGCGGCAGCAAAACTCTGCCGCAGCTCGGTCAGCGTATCGCCGCCGAGCATCGCAGCAAGCAGCAGCCCGTCCGGCTTCAGCGCCCGGCGGATCTGCGCCAGCACGCCCGGCAAATCGTTGACGAACTGGAAGGCGAGTGCCGAGACCGCGAGATCGAGCGTCTCCGGCGACAGGCCGAGCGATTCTGCCTCAGCGAATCCGATCGCACCGACTGATGCCACACGCCCGCGCAGGACCTCCGCAAGCCCGTCACCCGGCGTCCAGACATCGGCTGCTGAAGAAAAGCTGCGCGACACCGCCTGCAAGCGGTCCGCCATATCCTCCGTGGCTCGCTCGAGCAGGAACGTCGCCGCCCCCGCGACCTGCGCACGCGCCAGCCGCGCGCCGAGCAATGCGCGATCGAACAAAATCGGGGCCGTGGCCGGGGTCGTTGTCATGCCGCTGGTTACGCCGGACCGCCGCCGCAGGCAATGCGTTGCTTGAGACGAATCCGGCGAGCCGCTAGCCTGACGCGGGCTGCACGCAGCCATCGTCCACTCACCAGGATTATTCCCATGCTTGCGGTACACTTACGGGATATCAACGCCGGCGTGGTCAAGGCTTGGGGGCTTGCCTTCGCCGACCTGCCCGAGGTGCGCGCATCTCGTGGCGACATTTTCGAACACAAGGCAGATGCCATCGTCAGCCCGGCGAACAGCTTTGGCTTTATGGATGGCGGAATCGACCTTCTGTACTCGAAGTTCTTCGGCTGGACGCTTCAGACCGACCTGCAGGCCGCGATTGCAGAGTACCACCACGGCGAATTGCCGGTTGGGCAAGCCGCTATCGTCGCGACCGGTCACGACTGCATTCCATTCCTGGTCAGTGCACCAACCATGCGGGTACCATCGGACATCAGCGCGACCGTCAATGTGTACCTTGCGTTCCGAGCTGCGCTGATTGCCGTCCTGGCCCACAATGCCCGTACAAAGGCGCCAATTCGGACTCTGCTTGTTCCCGGATTGGGCACCGGAATTGGTGCCGTTGCGCCTCAGGCAGCTGCCCGCCAGATGCGGCTTGCCTATGACGCGATCATGGGCGGCCGGGGCATCGAGAAGCGCGGCGCGCGGGCAATCTTGCGCGAACACCACGAGATGCTGTCGTGAAAGGGGCGACGCCTTGCGCCTTGAGCCCGCGTTGCCCAAACGCTAGCCTCGCCCGCCATGGACGCCGAGGCATCACCGACACGCTCCATTACCGGTCACGTTCAGCGCGCGCTCGGCGCGGTCGGCGGCGCGTGGCTGCGCACCGCGCGGCTGGCGCTCGACATCGCGCTGCCGACGCTGTGCGTGTCGTGCCGCGAGCCGGTTCATGGCGAGGGCGTCTGCGCGGACTGCTGGGCCAAATTGTCGTTCATCGCGCCGCCGTTCTGCCCGCGGCTCGGCATTCCCTTCGTCTACGATCCAGGTCCCGAGCTGCTGTCGATGGAGGCGATCGCTAACCCACCGGCCTATCAACGCGCCCGCGCCGCGGTGCGCTATGACGACGTCGCACGCACACTGGTGCACGCATTAAAATTCCAGGATCGCACCGATCTGGCGCCGACAATGGGTCGCTGGATGGCGCGGGCGGGAAAGGAATTGCTCGACGGCGCCGACATGCTGGTTCCGGTTCCTCTGCACTGGCGGCGCGGCTGGAGCCGGCGCTACAACCAGTCTGGCGCGCTCGCCAAGGTGATCGCGCGCCAGAGCGGCGTCAAAATGGTGTCGGAGGCGCTACGGCGCGTCCGCGCCACCGAGCAGCAGATCGGACTGTCGCGCAAGGACCGCGCCAGCAATGTGCAGGGCGCATTCGGGGTCGCCGATGAACGCAAGGCTGACATCCAGGGCCGCCGGGTGATCCTGGTCGACGACGTCCTGACCTCGGGTGCGACAGTGGATGCCTGCGCCCGAGCGCTGTTACGGGCGAAGGCGGCGCAGGTCGACGTGCTGGTGTTTGCCCGGGTTGTCGAGCAGCACCGCGCTCCCATATAATCTGAGTATTCTGGTTCAACCGAGCACACCATGACCGCTGCCATTGAAATCTACACCCGCCCGGGCTGCGGTTATTGCACCGCGGCCAAATCGCTTTTGACGCGCAAGAACGCGGCGTTCACCGAATTGAGCGTTGCCAGCAACCCGGCCTATCGCGACGAAATGTACAATCGCGTCGGCGCCGGGACGACCTTCCCGCAGATCTTCATCGGCAAGACCCATGTCGGCGGCTGCGACGAGCTCTACGCGCTCGACCGCGAGGGCAAGCTCGACGGCCTGCTTAGCAACGGAGGCGGCGCCTGATGAGCACAGACAACATTTTCACCGCCGCCATGGTGCAGATGCGCACCGGGCTGCTGCCGGAGCCGAGCCTCGAGCAGGGCACGCGGCTGGTCCGCGAAGCGGCAGCGCAGGGCGCCAAATATGTGCTGACCCCCGAGGTCAGCAACATGATGCAGCTGAACCGCAAGGCGCTGTTCGAGCACTTAGCGAGCGAAGAGGACGACAAGTCGCTGCAGGCGTATCGCGCGCTCGCCGCCGAGCTGAAGATCCATCTGCATATCGGCTCGCTGGCGCTGCGCTACTCGCCGGAGAAGGCGGTCAACCGTTCGTTCCTGATCGGGCCCGAGGGCAATGTGCTCGCGAGCTACGACAAGATCCATATGTTCGACATCGACCTGCCGGGCGGCGAGAGCTATCGCGAATCGGCCAATTACCAGCCCGGCGAGACCGCCGTGATCTCCGACCTGCCCTGGGGCCGGATCGGACTGACGATCTGCTACGACGTGCGCTTCCCGGCGCTTTATCGCGCGCTCGCCGAAGCCGGCGCATCCTTCCTCACGGTGCCGTCCGCCTTCACCCGCAAGACCGGCGAAGCGCATTGGCACACGCTGCTCCGCGCCCGCGCCATCGAGACCGGCTGCTTCGTATTCGCGGCGGCGCAGGCGGGCCTGCATGAGAACAAGCGCGAGACCTTCGGCCATTCGCTGATCATCGACCCCTGGGGCGAGATCCTGGCCGAGGGCGGCGTCGAGCCGGGCGTGTTCCTGGCCGAGATCGATCCCGCCAAGGTCGAGACCGCGCGCAAGACTATTCCCTCGCTGCAACATGGCAGGCGCTTCGGCATTGCCGACCCCAAGGCCGGCCCGGAGCATCTGCACCTCGTCCGGGGTTCGGCATGATCCGCTACACGCTGCGCTGCGAGCGCGGCCATCAGTTCGAGAGCTGGTTCCAGAGCTCCTCAGCCTATGAATCGCAGGAGCGGCGTCACCTGATCAATTGCCCGGCCTGCGGCTCGACCGAGATCGAGCGCGCCATCATGGCGCCCCAGGTCGTCAGCAAGAAGGGTCGCGAACCGGCTCGGCCGGCGCCGCCGCTCCCGTCGAGGCACCGGCCAGTGAATCGACGTCGCTGATGATGGCGCACGAGCGCGAGCTGCGCAGCAAGCTGAAGGAGCTGCGCGACCATATCGTGAAGAACGCCGACAATGTCGGCGAGCGCTTCCCCAACGAAGCGCGCAAGATGCATTACGGCGACATCGAGCACCGGCCGATCTACGGCGAGGCCTCGCCGGAAGAGGCGCGCGCCCTGATCGACGAGGGCGTCGAGGTCTCGCCGCTGCCGACGCTGCCGGAAGACCGGAACTAGGGCGAACCGCTTCGATCCTCGTCATTGCGAGGAGCGAAGCGACGAAGCAATCCAGCTTCGGACTTGTTGCACCATGGATTGCTTCGCTTCGCTCGCAATGACGGGTGGGGCCAACCCGGCCGAGCGTCCCGAATGAGCCCCGAAACATTGTCTTCCTGGCAGGTCTGGGCGTTTCTCTCGGCCGTATTCGCCGCACTGACCGCGATCTTCGCCAAGGTCGGCGTCGAGGGCATCAACTCCGATCTCGCCACCCTGATCCGCACCGTGGTCGTGCTGATCACGCTGTCGGCGATCCTGTTCGCCACCGGGCAATTCAGCCAATCCGGGCCGATCTCGACCAAAAGCTGGCTGTTCCTGCTGCTGTCCGGGCTCGGCACCGGCGCCTCGTGGATCTGCTATTTCCGCGCGCTCAAGCTCGGTCCCGCCACACTGGTCGCGCCGATCGACAAGCTCAGCGTCGTGCTGGTGGCGCTGTTCGGCGTTACCTTCCTCGGCGAACGTCCCTCGGCCTATGGCTGGATCGGGATCGCGCTGATCTCGGCCGGCGCAGTGCTGATTGCCGTCAAGGGTAAAGCGTTTTCGAGTCTACGCGGCGATCAGCAGCGCGACGCCGATCACGATCAGGACGATGCCGAGCACTTCACGCAGCGAGAACGGCTGCTTGAGCGAGAAATACGCCACGCCCTGCGCGAACAGAACCTCGATCAGCGCCAGCGTGCGCACATTGGCGGCGGCGGTGAGCGCGAACGCCAGGAACCAGAACTGCGAGGAGAACGCGCCCATGAAGCCTGCGAACATCGAGGGCCGCCACAGGCCGAGGATTTTCCGCAGCACGTCGGGCGCGCGCAGCAACAGATAGACCGACAGGATCAGCGTCTGCACGAACAGGCTCCACATCAGCGTGCAGGAGGCCGCCGTGACAAACGAGACGCCGGGCACCGCGATGATCGCGCCGCGAAAGCTCACCGCCGAGATCGCGAACACGGCGGCGGCGCCGAGGCCGAGCACGGTCGGGCGCAGATCGGCAAAGCGCCGCGAGCCGCCCGGCCGCAGCGCAGTGACGACAACGCCGACGGTCGCGATCACGATCGCGATCACCTTAGGCGTCGTGAGATGGTCGCCGAGGAAGATGAAGCCGAAGATCGCGGTCTGGATCGCCTCGGTCTTCATGTAGGCCGTGGTCACCACGAAGGAGCGGTCGTTCATCGCCAGCAGCATGAAGCCGGTGCCGACGATCTGGCTGAGCGCGCCGGACAACAGCCACGGCCAGAACGAGGCCGCCGGCCACGGCACGCGATCGCCGGTCAGCAGCACCGCCAGCACGAAGAACACCACCGAGAACGGCAGGCCGAACAGGAAGCGGATATTGGTCGCGCCCCAGGTCCCGAGCGGTCCGGTCAGCTGCCGCTGCATCGCATTGCGCGCAACCTGCCCGAACGCAGCGACGATCGTGAAGGGAATCCAGAGCGAGACGATCGTGAACATGCGGGGATGAGGAGAACGTGGCGGGGCGGGGTTACACACGCAGCCTGCCGATTGCGGCTGATGCGGTCAACCAAAACGGTGCATGACAGGCCTGCACGGCGGCCACAAGCTCACTGTCGTCCCTGCGAAAGCAGGGACCCATAACCACAGGGAGCGGTTTGGGGCACTCCTGTCAGACAAGCAGGTCGCCGCGAAACCCTGGCAGTGCCTGCGACGACGCGCGCTGTCGTCAACAATTCGGGCCGGTGGCTA
>NZ_JACMYO010000071.1 GCF_020889685.1 Bradyrhizobium oropedii | reverse complement strand
CGCCGCCTGCGTCGCCGCGACGCCGCCGTTGCCCCACGTGCCGAACGGCCGGGCTCCGGCCGGTGAACTCATTGCGATCGCGATCGAACTGACGCCCGCAAGCAGCAGGCCACGACGCGACATCGAAGCAGAACGGGGAAGCGAATGCATGCGGGCCTTCCAATGCAGCAGTGCTGCGAAACGATCGCAACACAACAACGCACCGGCGAGCCTGGAACCAGCCTGGCGCGGTGCCAACAGGTCAATGAGAGGCGCGCAGCACCGTCAGCGCGACCGCTTGTTCCAAGCGGACACTCCCGACAGTTCAGGACACCTCCCCTATCACCTAAGACAGTTCGACACCGGCTAACGCGAAGCGATGCCGGAAAAAAATTTCAACTTTTCCGAGAGTTCAATTTTTGGCGAAGACGACGGCGTCGTCAGCCCAATCGACTGAAATGCAACAGCAAATTCAGTCGGGCGTGACGACCTTGAGCCGCGGGATGCGGCGTTCCGCAGCCTTTGCCGACTTTGCGGCCTTCGGGGCGCCGCCGAACAGCGCGAAATCGACCGAGCGCTCGCCCTGGGTCAGAACCAGCCGGCGCGGCTCGATCCGCTCGACCTTCCAGCCGCTGACGTCGTCGCCCGTGCGCACGCGCAACACCCTGTCACCCGCGCCGGAAGCACGGATCGCGGCGCGACCGTCGCCGTTCTCGCTGACAATGCCGAGCACCACCAAACTCGGCGGTGCCGGAGGTGGCGGCGGCGGTTCTTGCCGCGCCACTGGCGCGGCCGGCTTCGGCGGCGGTCGCCGTGCCGGTGAGAACAACGGTTTGTCCTTGGTCGCACTCAGCTCCTGCAACGGCTGCAACCCGACGGGATTGTTGGCGGCGGCCTCCTCGCCTGCCGGCGTCTCCGCCGCACGCGCGGACGGAATACACAGGCAAAGCAGAACGACCATCAACATGTGCAGTGCGATCGACATGCGTACGTTGTCCACGTGTCTGTCTGCACGGACGATCGACTGATCGTCATCCGCGCATGCCACAATCAAACTGCGCCAGACGCGGGCGCGTTGCAAGCCTGCTCGTTGGGCGCGATGCAAAATGCCGTGCGTCGCAAGTTGTATGCGTCAAATCTGTGAAGATGAATCACAGCTGGGCATTGTCGCCATGCGCGACGCGTCGAGGCAGTTGTTACGACGACGTCATCGAAGCCGCACACAGTCGCTCGCGGTGCGGTGGACGGCACCTTGTCGACGCTCCGGCCTGCATCGACACCAACAGACCATCCAGACGGAACACTTCGATATCAAAGACGTGGCGTCATGCGTTCGAGTATCCCTGCCGGCCTCGCGGCGCTGCTGCTCGGCTGCCTGTTCCTGATCCTGGATTGCATCCTGGCGTGCAGCACCGGGGCCGGTCAGGCGCAGGCGGCGTGCGCGTTGCATTCACGCGGTGGTGCGATCGCGCGTGTGGTGCAGATCGAGCTCGACAACGTGCATCTGCGTCGCGACATTCCGAACGTTCCGTCCGATCTCGAGCAGATGCCGCATTTGCGCGCTTTTCTAAGTCGCGACGGGATCATTGCCAGCAATCACCAGACCTCGCCGCTGGCCCAGACGGCGACCGACGCCCTCACCATCCTGACCGGTCTGTACGGTGACCGCATGGGCGTGCCGTTCGGCGACAACAGCGCGGCGTTCCGCAGCGATGGCGGCGTCGGCTTCGCCGATGCTTTCGCGTACTGGACCGCGAGCGGCCGCGACGGCAAGCCGTTGATGCTGGCCGACACCGGCAAGACGGTGCCTGCACCATGGGCGCCATTCACCGTCTCGGGCTGCGATGTCGGCGCGTTCGCGATCACTGGCCTGACGCTGCAGGGCAACGCTGATATCGCGGCTACCCTCGGCGCCTCGGAGGCGCTGGCTGCGACCAGCGATCCGCTCAAGACGCGCGCAGATCTGTTCGGCATCGCCATTCATTGCGCGCGCGGCAGCTCGCTGTGCAGCAACGCGCATGCGCGGCCCGACCTGCTGCCGGATGAACCCGGCGGCTATGCCGGCTTCAGCGCGTTGTTCGGCAACCGCAATGTGCAGCCGGCGATCTCGCCGGGCGGCTCGGTAAAAGATCTCGGCGGCGACGTCATCGGCGACGACGCCGGCCACGCAGGCTTTCCCGGCGCATCGGAGACGACGGCGACGCAGTCGCTCGGCTACGCGGCAGCGATGCTGGAGGCCGGCGTGCCGGTGGTCTATGTCGGGATCGGCAACGCGCACCGGCCTGACGGCATGCGCCGGCGCGCCTTCGGCCCCGGCGAGCCCGATCACGTCGCAAGGCTCGCCGACGACGATGCGGCGTTCAAGGCGTTCATCGACCGACTCGCCGCTCGCGGGATCACGACACGCAACACATTGTTCATCGTCGTGCCCACGGGCAACGACCGCTTTGTCGGAGGACCGCCGAGCCCGCCTGCATGCGATGGTCGCGCGGTGCCCTGCAGCTATGGACCGGTCGGCGCAATCGACGCCGCTATCGATCGGCTGCTCGCGACCGAGCGCCGAAACGTCACCAGGTTCGACGTGCAGGCCGGCAGCGCCGCGCCGTTCTATATCGACGGCAATCCGCGGCCCACCGATCCGCTGACGCGCACGCTCGGGCAGGACATCGGCAAGCTCAGTGCCCTCAACCCGGTGACCGGCAAAAGCGACCGGCTGACGTCGATGCTCGCGGACCGCGCACAGATGCAGCTCATGCACATGGTCACGGCGAGCCCGGCGCGCACGCCGCATGTCATCATGTTCGGCGATCCCGACTATCTCATCCGGACCTCCGCCAGCCGCACCGATTGCGCGGCGCCGCCGACCTGCGTTGCGATCAATCCCGACGTCACGTGGCTGCGCGGCGATATCTCCCAGCTGCTTGGCGGCAGCTGGTTCGGCATGGCCGGCCCGGGTATCGCACGGCGCGGCGAGGCCGCCGACATCCTCTCCAACCATGCCGATCTGCGGCCCACCTTGCTGGCGCTCGTCGGTTTGACCGACCGCTACTTGCACGACGGCGTCGTGCTGGTGGATGCGCTCGAGCCTGGCGCACTGCCGACGGAGCTCGCAGCCGCTCCCGAGACCTACATCACACTGGCGCGCTCCACCAAGACGCTCAACGAGCCGCTCGGGCAGCTTGCCCGCAACAGCCTCGCCCTGGCGAGCGCGGCCATCAAGGGCGGCGACGCCGGCTATGAGCGCTATCTCGACATCATCGGCGCAATCACCGCGAGACGCGACGCGCTGGCGCGCGAGATCAACGCCCAGATCGATGGCGCAGCCTTCGGGCGCCAGCCGATTAATCCAGCCTATGCGCGCGCGCTGATCGGCCGCGCCGAGGCGTTGGTCAACGAGGTGGAGACGATCGCCGGCAGCAGCCTGACGCCCGCTGATCGTCGCTGGAAGGCGGCGAATGATGCGCGTTGACGGCAAGCTGCCCACTGCACCGCCGCGTCCCAGCGGAGAGAAGGGAGAATAGTCGTGCAACGTCTCGAACGTTACTGCCGCTCGCGGACGGCCTCGCTAGGCGTCACGGCCGCCACTTGCCTCGCGCTCGGTAGCCTGCTTGCCGGTTGCATGATGGACAAGGGCATCGACCTGCCCGGCCGCGACCAGGTCACCGACCCGATCCGCGACGCGGATCTGCGCGCACGCTGGACCGGCCCGGTCGGCAACTCGTCCGGCGCAACGGCATCGGGGCGTGCGTCGCAACCCATGGTGTTTCCCGGCGCTGATCAGGATTACACACCCGCCCCGACGCAGCGCGATGCCAGCACCGCAGCCGCGACGCGTGTGGCCACCGCGGCCGACAGCGATGTCATGACCGGGGGCGGCGTCGAGCTGAACTTCGAGAACGCCGATCTCGCGACGGTGGTAAAATCCGTCATCGGCGACAGTCTCGGGATGAACTACGTGATCGATCCGCGCGTGCAGGGCACGATCACACTGGCCTCGACGCAGCCGATCCCGCGCAAGGATGTGCTGCCGATCTTCGAGAACACGCTGCGGGTCTTGAATGCGGCCGTACTGCGCGAAAACAACCTGATCCGCATCGTGCCGATGCCGGAAGCCGCAGGAGCCGGTACCCCGACCATCGGTGCGGGGCAACCCGGATACGGCGTCTCGATCGTACCCCTGCGCTTCGTCTCCGCGGCGGCGATCGCCAAGACTGCGGAGAACTTCCTGTCGCGGCCCGGCGCCGTGCGTGTCGACCAGGCGCGCAACGTGCTGCTGGTCCAGGGCACCGCCTCCGAGCGCCAGGCGGCGGTCGGCGTGATCGGCGAGCTTGACGTGGAATGGCTGCGCAACCAGTCGGTCGGCCTCTATCCGCTGAAATCGACCGCGCCTGAGACCATGATCCGCGAGCTCGATAAAGTGTTCGACACCGCCGAAGGCGGCCAAGGCCAGGGCGTGATCAAGTTCCAGCCGGTGACACGCATGAATGCGGTACTGGTGGTGAGCAAGAACAGCAAGGTACTGGAACGCGCCACCCAATGGGTGCGGCGCCTGGATCGCTCCGATCCCACCGGCACCACTGTGCGCGTCTACAGCCTGCGTTTCGGCAACGCGCGCAGCATTGCCCGTATCCTCAACGAAATGTTCGTCGGCCGCTCCTCGCAATCGGCCGGTGACAACCAGACCACCGCGACCGCGCCCGGTCAGAGCGGAGCGACCTCGCGGCTCGACTCGCTCGGCAGCGGCACGCTCACCAACAGCAACAACAATAATAATAGCAACAATCAGGGTACCCCCATGCAGGGCGGCACCACCGACAACTCGGGCAGCGGCAAGACTCAGGTCGGATTCGCCGACCGCAAGGACGACGACCAGGATACAGCGGGAACCGGCGGAACCAATCAGGGCAGCCTCCCACGCGGCATATTTCAGAACGTGCGCATCACCGCCGACAAGTCGACCAACTCGATCATGATCTATTCCAACCAGGAGGATTACCTCGTGATCGAGCGCGCGCTGGAGCGACTTGACCGGCCGCGGCTCCAGGTTGCCGTCGACGCCATGGTCGCCGAGGTCACGCTGACCGACCAGTTGCAGTATGGCGTGCAGGCCTATCTGACCAGCGCCAACGCCGGTGCAGGCCAGGACAAGGGATCGGTCGGCCTGTTCAACGCCCTGCAGTCGACAGCGCAGACCGCCCTGCTTGCGCGCGTGCTGCCCGGGTTCAACCTGCTGCTCGGCGCCGAAGCCAATCCCAAGCTGGTTCTGAACGCGCTTTCCACCCTGACCACCGTGAAGGTGCTGTCAGCTCCGTCGCTCGTGGTCGCCGATAATGAGCCGGCGATCCTCGAGGTCGGTGACCAGGTGCCGATCTCGACCGGCAGCACCGTCACCGGGCTCAACGTGGTGAGCAGCATCAGCCGGCAGAACACCGGCATCATCCTGAAGGTGCTGCCGCATGTGCATCCGAACGGATCAATCGAGCTCGAGATCGAGCAGGAAGTCTCCAACGTCGTCAATCCGGCCGGCGCGAGCGCCCAGAACCTGACGCCCACCATCTCGCAGCGGCGCATCCATTCGACCGTCGGCACCAGCAGCGGCCAAACCGTGCTGCTCGGCGGCCTGATCAAGGAGGACGACGAGCGCACCGTGGCCGGATTGCCCGGCCTGAACGAGATCAAGTATCTCGGCGACTTGCTCAGCCAGAAAAGCGACAGCAAGACCCGTTCGGAGATCATCGTGTTCGTCACCACCAAGCTCGTGCGTAACGCCCACGACGCCCAGGTCGTCGCCGAAGAATTCCGCGAGCGCCTCGACAGCATGCGGCGCGCACCATCGACCTTCGACGCGCCGGCCGCGGCGACGGCGCCTGTCGCGCGCAGGTAGGACCAGGGTAGAAAGCCGCCGATGGCGATGCTGTCTTCCATATTGAAGCTGCTGGGAGCGGCCGTGGTCAGCACGACCGCGACCGCCGCCGACTTGAAGAGCGTGACGCTCAGGGGCGACATCACCATAATCACGCTTAGCGGCGATGTGGCCGAGGGCGATACGGAAGCCGCCGAGGGACTGATCAAGACCGCCAATGACGGCAACCGCCTGATCTCGGCCGTCCGACTGGATTCACCGGGCGGCAGCCTTGCCGAAGCGGTCCAGCTCGCAAACTTGATCCACAGGGCGAAGCTGCCGACCATCGTCGCCGCCGGATCGCGTTGCGCCTCGGCCTGCTTTATCGTTTTTGCCGCAGGAAACGAGAAGTTCGCGAGCTACGACGCCGCGATCGGCGTCCACGGCGTATCGGACAAATTCGGCCACGAAACCGCACAGACCGAGGAGGCGACCATTGCCATGGGCCGCATCGCAAGCGGGTTCGGCGTTCCGCCGCGCATCATCGGACGGATGGTGACGACCCACGCCCACGACATCGCCTGGCTGACGCCCTCCGAGTTGCGCGCGATGGGCACGATCATGACCGATCGACCAGCGCACCGCGCTCCGCCGACATCATCCGACGATCGCTGGCTTGCCGGCCTCGACATTAGATCCGAAGAAGAAACAACGCCGCAGCAGATCGATCGACGTTCGCTCAAGGACGCTCCCGAACCGGACCGACACGTATCGCATCCGCAGCGGAAGTAAGAGGCATCCAATCACGCCAGATTCTAGCCGGCGTGATGGCGCTTCGCTCCACGTCATTGGTTGCTGGCGCTGCTCGTCAGTTTGTCCAGCGAGATGTCCTGGGCGGTCCCGCTGCCCCCCTCCTGCCCATCCGAGCCATAGGAGAGGATATCGTAAGGTCCGTGGTCACCGGGGGCACGATAGATATAGGGATGGCTCCACGGGTCATTTGGAACAACACCACCCTTGAGATAAGGGCCATTCCAGCTCGCCGCGCCCGACGTCCGCTGCACGAGGGCTGCGAGGCCCTCCGAGGTCGACGGGTAGCGGCCGGTATCGAGACTGAAGAGGTCGAGCGCGCTCGCAAAGCTCTGCATCTGAATCCTGGCCGCCTTGACCTTCGATTCGCTCAGATAGCTCAGCACGCGCGGGCCGACCAATCCCATGATCAGGCCGATGATGGCGATGACGACAAGCATTTCGACCAAGGTGAATCCCTGCTCGCCCTGCCGCGTCCTGGTCCGGTCAGTACGCCTGGATAGAGCGATGGAGTCTTGCTTCAACATCACTGTTTCATCCGATGAGCTACAAGGCCGGGACGACCGGCACCACACCGTTTGCGCCGAACAATAGTCCTGGGCGCCCCGACGACAATTGATTTTTTTGATTTTCTTTTCTGCGCATGTACCGCGCGGCGACGGTCTAGGTAAGAAGGCCCCGAAGCAACGCAGAACTCCCAAGGAACTCGACGCGGCCTTTCCTGGCGACGCTTGCTGCGTTCGCCGGGGCAAACCTCTTTCCGTCGACTGAGCTGAACATCACAGCCGAATACCGACGCAGCGCACCGGCCCATTTGTGCCGGACGCGGCGCGTCAGAGGTCGCGCGAAGGCGTCACGCTGCATTTCAGCTAGACCAAGGCACGTCGATCTGCTGCGCGACAAAAATTGCATCGGCCACCCGATGGTGGCGCCGCCATCAATCAGGTATCCATCTGATGGAAGCCGGATCGGCGGGCCGCGTGGTCGTGTACGTGATCAAATCGTATCCCCGCTCGACGACGAGATCGGCTGCCTCGATGAAACCATCGTCATTCCCGTCGTTCGAGCTATGCATGGTAACATCGCTCATGCGGACATCCTGGTTCGTCAGCGATAGCCTGACGACGCCTTGATGGTCTCGAATTGGCTTGCAAATCGGAATGAGCCTCGCCTCAAAGTTTGTCGGGTGATAGGGCTTGAGGCGCAGGTTCTTGTAGAAGGTTCTGTCTCCCTCGATCGACAGCACGCTTCTGCAGGCTGCTGAATTGACCATGAGGCCACGGACCGATGCATCCGACCCGACGTAGATCGGATAGGTCTCTCCGCGTTCAAGCCTGGCACCGGAGAACGTTATCAGCCTCGAGGTGTATTCGACCGGCGCGCTCTGTATCTGATCCTTGAGGGGGACGCGTTCGTAAGCCGTGAACGCAAACGTGCGTTTGCACGGTGCAGTCTCCGCACTTCTTATCTTAGTCAAGAAATTGCCAAGGTGCGCCGCTATCTCTCCCGACAGGAACTCGGCCGGATGGCTGCCGTCCGCGTATAGTTCCTTCGCATCCACGTTCCTGGATTTGGCGACGGCTGCAATGATGTCTCTCACATCAAGGTAATACCAATCCTGCTTCTGGCAGACCGAGATGCAGGCAGAGATGATCGTTCTTGATGCATTGACGTCGCTCACCGGTATGCAGACGAAAACCGGTTCGCAATTGGCGCGTTTGGCAGAATGCCCAATCCACTCAACCCATCTCACGACATCGTAATAGTCGATCGCATTGGCCGAAAGGAGCGAAAAATCGATGACGCACGTATCGACAATGCAGAACTCCGAGCCTTGAAAGAAGTCGCCCTGGGCGAAGTAAGGACCGAGCAAGGACGGCGACGCACCGATCCGTCCTGCTGATTTCACATCAATTGTGTCGTCAGCATCCAGAAACTTTTGAAAGAATCCCGCCTTCAAGATGCTGTTTGACTGTCCAAGGATCGAAATGTTCAGCGACATCGGATTGACCGCCCTCAGATGGAACCGCTCAATGACATCGAACACACCCGATGGAGAACCCCGCCACACCGCGTCAACGACATCGATTGTCTATGCTGCAGTGACGTTAACAATTGTCGCGGCGCTCTGTCTACCATCCGAAGGCCGAGCGCAAAATGCGCGATCCGTATGCGACAAGACCGATACGCAATTCGCCGTAACAGCGACTGTGCCTGACAATGCGGATGCTCTGCGCAAATATGAAAGAAATGTGTCTAGCCTAACCAGTGACGTTTCAACAGTCATGCTGGGTGACTCGCTGGTTGAGGCGTGGCCGAAGGAACAATCCGGCGCGCTCGGCGCTGGACCCGTAGCCAATCTCGGCGTCGGACGCGACAGGATTCAGAACACGCTCTGGTTCATCGAGCACGAACGCGAGCGACTGCGGCAAATCAAGCCAAAAAGCATTATCGTTCTGGTCGGAACCAACAACATCTATCTCGATAAGCCCTGCGGAGTGATGCAATCATATCGCAAGTTGTTTGGTGAGATCAGATCGCTTTGGCCGAACGGCAAGATCTATAGCATCCACATTCTCCCGCGAGGCGAGCAGATGAAGGGCGCGGCTGAGAACATTGGATATGTCAACTCCGAACTCAGCAGGACAAGCAGGGAACTCGGAATCAGAACGATCGACGCCGCTGGCATCGCGTGCGGAATGACGACGCCGTGCGCCAACTACAAGAGCGATCTGCTGCACCTGACACCACCCGGATACGAAGCGCTCACCAAGATCACCAGGGACGGCATTGGCTCGCCCTAACTATTCAGCTCGACTGCGATGCAACGGGTGGACGGCGGCCGCTCGTTGCAGGAAATCGCCTGTCGCAGATCGCGCGTCAGATAAGCGAAGCGCCTACCCCGCCTGCCACAGCCGATCTGTCAAGTCAGCATCGAGATGATCGATTGAAGCTGATCGGACGCTGACGTCACGAACCCATCGAACGACGTCTGGCCGTGGGCTGCGGCCCGCAGGATGCATTCGGCAACGGCGGCCTTGAGACCGAAGACGGATTGATCCGCCGGTACGCTTGCCATGACCGTGTCCAACGCATCGCGCATCGTCTGGATCAGCTCGGAGCTATACTTCATGGCTCGTCCTCCGCATCCCCAGAATAGACCGAACGCGTGAGGTCGCCACTCACAAGCCTGCGATTCCAAATTGCCATTTCTTAATGTGCTGACAAGCGGTTGAACCAGCGGGCCTAGAGGTCTTTCTCGGCAAGCCCGCGAAACGCGTCGGGCACCGAACGAACTGCCTCAAGCGCGGTCGAACCGTATCCGATCGCTTCCCAGCCGAAGCGATCGCGGATCTTGTCGATCGCACAGTCGGCCGCCCAGCGGGCCATCCCGGTCGGACTGCCGGGGCGTAGCGCTTCATCCGCCAGTCCGAGTGGAAGCTCCAGCGCAAGATCCCAGTGCTCCTCGAGATGCGACACCGAGATCGCCAGCAGCGAGATGATCTTCTCGCCCGGGTGGTCAGCTAACGTGACCCGCACCAGATTCTCGGCGAGCCGGGCGAGGGTCACCGTCGTGTACACCGGCGCATCGAGCGTGATCGAGCGCGTCACCGACTTCAGGTCGGCGAAACGAACGCGCACCGTCACGGTTCGTCCGGGCCGGGATTTCGCCCGAAGCCGCGTGGCGACGCGATCAGCGAGATGAAGCAGCGTCGGGCGAATGACTTGCACAACCGCGGGCTTTCGGCCAAGCGCCGACTGCGCTCCTGCCGATCGCGCGCGCCGATGCGGCTTGAGTTGTCGCGGATCGCGGTTCCAGGCCAGGGCTGCGAGTTTCTCTCCCGCCGCCGGACCGAGCAACCGCGTCAGCGAACGTTCCGACAATTCAGCGAGCTGCCCGATGGTCGCGACACCGATCGCGTCCAGCCGCGTCCTCGTGACCGGCCCTACTCCCCACATCAACTCAACCGGCAATGCGTGAAGGAAGCTGAGCTCGGCGGCGGGATCAACGACGACCAGCCCGTCCGGCTTTGCGACCTGCGAGGCGATCTTTGCCAGATGCTTGGTGCGCGCGACGCCCACTGAGATCGGAAGCCCAAGCTCGGTGCGCACCCGCCGCCGGATCGTCGCCGCTATTTCGGCCGGCGTTCCGAACAGATGAGTGCAGCCGGCAACGTCCGCAAACGCCTCATCGATCGAAATACGCTCGACGAGCGGCGTAAAGTCGCCGATCACCTTGATGGCCGCGTCACCCAGCCGTTGATAATCGCTGAAGTGGCCGCCGACGAAAATGAGTTGCGGACACAGCCGGCGCGCGTCCCGTCCAGACATGCCGCCACACACCCCGAAAGCCTTGGCCTCGTAGGACGCGGCAAGCACAACGCCGCCCCCGACGGCGATCGGCCTGCCTCGCAGCGACGGTTCAAGCAGCTGCTCGACCGACGCGTAAAATGCATCCAGGTCCGCGTGAAGGATGGTGGCTGCATCTGCCATCTCGCCCCATTCGCCCCTGGCTTGACCGATACCGCTCGCTTTGGGCGAGGCCGCGAACATTAGAACAGAACAGGAACATATTCAACCTCGCTTTTTCATCGCGGCTGGCGGCGCTATGGAGCCGCGGGCCGTCAGCGGCTGGCGAAGGGATCCGCGCGAGGCGCGTTGGCAGATCGCTCGACATCCACGATGGCGCGCGCTGCCAAGGATAGACGCGGCGGACACGCGGCTCTCACGCGGCCGGGCCGACCCGCTGATGTGCCGCCGACTTTGACGAACAGGGATTTTCGGATAGACATTTGGAATGACCGACCACTCTCATCAGGTGGACTTCCAAGCCGCGGCCTACCTTTACAAATGGCCTTCTCTCAACAATTCCCGGCGAGAGGATCGCGCGCCTTACATGGTCGTCAACGGCACGCTCGACCATTGCATTCGGGATTTCATGAGCAAGCCCGAGAAGACGCGACACCTCTACGAAATCCGGACCAGGTCGCAGCCTCCCCTCGTCCCTGACGTGTTGTCGCCGGAGCATGTGATCGAGCTTTCCAGGCTTCGCGAGTTTCTCTGAAGCGTCGTTTCAGCAGACATGATCCCGGTGCGTGCCGGTCACGGGCAGGCTTATCCATCCGTCGTACGCCTGGAGCCGGATTGTTTGCCCGGTTGGGGCTCGCTACAATCGCTCGGCTCTCTGGCTAACGGGTGTCCATTGCGGCATCATGACCCCGCGTCGATCTCCGGTGAGACTCGCGAATCACCAGCGCGACCGTTGATGGGGTATCGAGAGGCGCCGCATGCGATTCAATCTGGCGATCTTGAGTGTGCTGGCCGCAAGACCCGAGCAGCGGATTCCACTTGAGGAGGTCAGCCGCGAAGTCAAGCGCATGATCGCGGCAGGCGATGCGGCCACGAAGTTGAAGCGATCGTCCGAACTTGGCGACGCCGACGTGTTCCAGTCCGGATGGGCCTCGATCAATGAAGCCGGACTACAGATCACGGATTCCGGGCTCGCGCTCCTGCGCTCGCTTGAAGCTTCCCGCGCCGAACAGGAACGCATTGAACAGGAGCGCAACGCGCAGGAACTCGGCGAACAGCAAGCAGAGCGCCTGGAGATCGTTGCCGCCGACACGCACGATGCGATCAGCGATGCTGTTGTCGACCGGTCCGACGACATTGATCGGCAAATCCCCCGCGCGATGGATCACGACCTCGCCGATCGCGCGACCTCGACCGCAAGCCCGGCGGCAGCCCCCGAGTTGCTTGCGCATGCCCCGATCGTCATCGAGCCGACATTTGGCTCCATTCACGAAACTGACCGAAGCGGTTCTCGGCTCTCGCGACTTGTAAAATTCCTCAGCAGCAGCATGCCGGGATTTGCGCGAGGGCGGCGTCGGCGTTCCGTGGGCGACGTGCCGGATCGGAAAGCGGTCAATGGCGTCGGACTGCCGGGGTTGGCGGTTGCATGTCTCAGCCTGATCTCGGTCGTTGCCTGCGTTGCAGCAGCGATTTCGCTCGGCCAGAACTCTTCCCTGAAATCCGACATCGTCACGCTGCGCCGGGAACTCGTCCCGTTGAGGGAGCGTCTGGCACGGCTCGAACAGGACGCCGCGAAACGCGAGGCTGCGCAACAGGAAGAAGCGGCAAGCAAGGCCGAGGCGGAAAAGAAGGCGGCGAGCAGCGAACAGGCCGCGCTCAACCTCTCGCGAGAAGAGATTCAATTGATCAGGGAGTACATCAAGGCCGCGCCCTCGGCCGGCGCAGGGGGGCCGTCGATCAACGTCGGTGATCCCGTCACCGGCGGAATGATTCCGCTGCCATCACCGCTGACGGAGAAGCTGCCGCGGCTCGTCGGTGCGCGGTTTGCCATCCGCAACGGCGCCATCATCATCAGCACACGAAGCAGCCGCCGCGTCGATGCCGTGCTGATGCCGAACTAGATCGGGGCGAAGTCAAGTCGCAGGGGCGAGCTGCCAAAATATCGAAAACAACCCCATGCAAAGGAGCTGGCAACCCGGCAACTTGGCTCGTCGGCCCAGCCAGAGGTATCATTACACCATTCAGAAATCGTGCAGACGCCCGTGAACCGCCGCAGCCTACGGCTGATTGTTCGGCGGCCGCTCGATGAACTTCCGGCTGCCGTTGAGAAGCTCGAGGTTGTTGGCGATGACCGGGTTGCCCGGATCGAGCGAATACGCCTTCTCGAACTTCCGCCGCGCGCCGTTCAGATTGCCGCGCAGCATCAGGGAATAGCCCTGATCGTTGAGGATCTGGACGGTCTCGCCGCCAAGCCGGATCGCCTGCGCGTAGGCCTGATCGGCAAGATCGAAGCGGCGAATCCTGTCGTAGCTGGCCGCGAGGCCGGTCCAGGCCGTGACGTCCTTCGGCGCCTTCTCGACCGCGTCCTTGAAATAACGCTGGGCTATACCGTAATTGCCGCGGTTGTATTGCTCGAGCCCCAGCCGCACCGGCTCGTCGGAGGGATAGTATTTGACGTCGGTCGGCTCCTGCACGGGGTCGCCGCCCGGCGGATCCACAGGCGCGACGATCGCGGCCTCCCGCGTCGTGTAGTCACAGCCGGCAAGGCCGGTCGCCAAGCAGCAACAGATCAGCGCCGGCGCGAGACGATGCAATCCTCGCCCCGTTCCCCAAGTCCAGCGCATCCCTTGCCCCATTCGAAACATCATCGCGAAACTACCTACGAAAAACATACGGCATGACCGAAACATAGGTCAGCGCCAGAAACCAACGTCATATTTCCCCTTCCGAACCCTGCCCCGGCATCTGGCCACGCTGCAAGGATATTACCTGCCGCCTCCTCCGACCCCGACGGACACCGATCCCCCGGTCCCGGCGCCCAGTCCGGTCGCATTGACGTCTTGAATTGTGGTGACGGGCGGCGGCTGGCCCATCGCCTTGGTCGGATCGCCCATATCAGGAAGCTGATCAACCGGCCGGGCCGTGTTGCCGTAACGCTTCACAGCCTCACCGGTCCGCCGCGCGTCGTACGCGATCCTGCGGTCGCCGACATAGGCCGGCCATGGGTGAATCGTGTGCGTGGCGGCGTTGACCTCCTTGGCATTGCCGGCACTCATCGTGATGGTGTCGGAACGCTGCACGTAACGGTCCATCTCGTCATGCCCGTAAACGCCGTAGCAGCCGCCGAGCAGAACGGGAGCGAGCAAAGCCAGATATCTGATCGTCATCACTCGCCTCCTCTAGTTCAGGGTCTTCACGACCGGCTGGTTAGCACCAACGGCCGCCGGCGGTGGAGCAGGTACGACTGCATTGGGCGCGATGATGTGGCCATAAGGTCCCTTCACGTCGCCGCCGGAATTGACGTAGTCGTCATACCGCTTGCGGACTTCCATTTGGCCATTGAGGAAGAAATCGACGTCGTTGGCCGGCAGGCGGGAGTCGAGCGGCGACGCCAGTTGCTGGCCGGGCGCCGCCGGCGCGACCAGGCGCGGCGTCACGATGATGACCAGGTCGGTTTCCTGCTGCTGATAGGACTTGCTGCTGAACAAGGTTCCGAGCACCGGCACCGAGCCGATCCAGGGCAACTGCGAGACGTCCTGCTGATTGCGGGTTTGCAGCAGGCCGGCGATGGCAAAGCTCTGGCCATCGCGCAACTCGACGGTGGTGCGCGCGTCGCGGCGGGTCAGTGACGGGATCGTGGTGCCGGCGATGCTCACCGCGTTGGTAAAATCGAGCTCGCTGACCGAGGGCTCGACGCGGAGGTTGATCACCCCGCGCGACAGCACGGTTGGCACGAAGGCCAGTTCGACGCCGAACTTCTTGAATTCGATGCTCACGGTTGGCAGTGCGCCCGCGGCCACCGTCGAGGCGACCGGCACCGGGAACTCGCCGCCGGCCAGGAAGCGCGCTGCATCACCTGAAAGCGTGGTCAAATTCGGCTCCGCCAGCCGGCGCGCCAATCCCTTGGTTTCCAGTGCCGTAATCAGGAGGTCCACGGAACTACCGTTGCTGGTCCTCAAGATGCTGGTCAGCAGGCTTCCGAACGGAGGCGCAGCCACGCCGCCGGCGGTGGTGGCGAGCGTTCCGATTGTCCCGAGCAGCGGAAGACTGCCAGTCGGATAGGCACCGACATTGTTGGTGCTCGTCGTAGTCGTGTCGGTGACCGATGGATTGGTCCCGTTGACAGTCACGTTTTGATTGCTGTTTATCGAATTCCCACCGATCGGCACGCGACCCGCCTTCGCAACTCCGCCAAGCCCCGTGTTCCCGACGTTGGTGCCATTTGCGTTCGCGGCATAAAGGTTCACGCCGAGGTCGCGTCCCGCCTGCCGGTTCACTTCGAGGAAGCGCACCTCAAGCATCACCTGCTGCGGCGCCGCAACGCTCATCGCATTGACGACGATGCCACCCTCGGGAACGCTGCCTTTGGCAATCGTCATCGCCCGCTCCGCGACGACGGCGTCGGCGGCAATTCCGCTCAGCACCACCTGACCTTCCGACGCAGTTACGCGAATGCCGCGGGTACCCGTGCCGTTCTGGATGTTCTGCTGCAGATTGCTGATATCGACGGTGACCTCGACATCGAGAATGCCGATCTGCTTCATCGAACTGTCGAACAGGATGACGTTGGTTGTGCCGGTCTTCTTGCCCTGGACGTAGATCAGGTGGTCGCTCAGCGACTTCACGTCGGCGATGTCAGGCGAACCCGCGACGATCGACGAAAACGCCGTGTCGACCCTGAACGTCCGCGACTTGTTGATGGTCACCCTGACGCGCTGGACGTCGCTCATCTCGCTGACGAAGACGCCGCTGGACGACGGAGCCCGCCGCTCCGCGGCAGTAGCAGGATCGGTGAAATGAAACAGGGCAACCGCAGCGCCAAACGCCATCGCGCTCAAGGCGACCAGCCCAAGTCCCGCATCGACCGAAACGCGACTTCCCATCATGCCAATCCCCTTCGCCGCGTCTCCACGACGATCCCCGTAAATCTACGGCCCCGACGTCCCGATCACTCCAGTTCGTGCACCACGCCGTAGAGCTTACAGTCTGTCCGACTACAAATAGTTACTCGCGAATTCCCATTCCCCGGCGCGCTGAGCTGAAGCAAAACGTCGCTCACTCCGGACACGTCCCCGCGCCTGACCGCTAATGACGGCTCCAAGATCATCCCCCGCCCCGCGCCTTGATTGCAAGGAAAGAGCCCCGCCGAGCCGTACCGACACCCGAGAAAACTGCCTGATGTTGCCAGCCGGCACCACTTCCTTAGCCCGCTTGCGCCATTTCCAGCCTGCCTGGCGGGCAAAGGGCTTTCCGGCGGCGGCTCACGCCGGCGCCGTCAATCGCCGTCGGCGAATCGAGTCCCCTCAGAACGGAATCTTGGTGGTCACGCTCGGCGCGTTGAGGGTCGTGCCCCAGATCGGCATGATCATGGTGAAGCCCGCCAGAGATGCCGTCACGGTAAGCGCAGAACTCCCCGTTGTCGTGGTCACCGTCGGCGTGAGACCCGCGCCATACAGGAAGGGAGCAATATCTTGCTTCTGCGCGGTGGTCAGCGGATCGCTGGGACAGTTGGGGGTCGTCTTCGTAAGCTCGGCGTTTACATAGCAGTCCGCGACTGTGATGGCCCGCGCGCTGGAAGTCGCAAGCGTCCGCAACGACTGCATGGCGATCGCATAGCGCCCGAAATCGAAGATCGCGAAAATCAATGTGAAAAGCGGCACGGCGATCAAGCAAAACTCCAACGCCGCAACCCCGCGCTGATCGAGCTTTTTCATCACTGCACCATTCGAACTAATTGACTTACGGGCACGACGCCGGCCGCGCATCCGCTATTGCTGAATGTAGGCGAACCCACAAGCTCGATGCTTGCTGCAAAAAGCTCGGCACAGTTAGCAATCGTATTCAATGGCGTGATAGTTGGATGTCCGTTGAAGGAAAGATCCATGTTGGGCGCGTAGAAGACACCGGCAAAAGATATGTTGGGATTTCCGCTTATCTTCGGCGTGCCACTTTCGGTATCGTAGAACGCTACGTCGCTGAGTTCACCAGCGACCGACTGAAGCCGCGGGGGAAGTTGTGCTAGAGACACAGTGGCCTGAGCTGTGATTGAGAACGACGTGTTTCCGGTCATTCTCAGCGTTGCGCCGGGGAGCAAGATGATGGTTGCCGACACCCCTTTAACGCCGCCACATAAGGGGTTGCTCCCGTTGATCGCGTCGCACGTGAACAGCGCTTTAGTACTTCCTTTCAGACTGAGATCGGAGAAGAAATAGACACCGCTTGTCGTAATGGCGCCATTGCCGGGACCGGCATTGGCGCATTGAGTGGAAGTAGTATAAGGGGTCAAGTTCGAACCGCAGGATGGCAGCGTCAAATTCGATGGCGTAGTCATTGCCGTGTCGAGAGCTGAAAGCGGATTGGGCACCTTTGGCGCGTAGGTCAAGACCTTGTTGCAGTTTGTCGTATCGCCGCTGCAACTGCCGGACGTCGAAAGTGAGCCGGCATTCACCGTGGGATTTGCCTGGAAGTTGAAGCCGATCCCTGTGGAGTTCGACGCAAGCCCGCAATTCGGCGCCTGCACATTGACAGCGGAATCGTGAAACGAGATTGCCCCGGACAATGCCAAGACACACGGCTTGGCCAACTGCTTGACCTGAGCGGTGCCCACTGCGCCCAATGTGACAGTCGACAGGCCAAGAAGCTTTGCGAAGTAAGCCGGCTGCGCCTGGGTGACGGTGGCTTGCACGAAGCAGTTGGTACCGCTGGGGCAACTGGTGCCATTCCAAGCGCTGAGCTGGGCGATCGTGACGCTCTGCGAGAGCCCGCTCGGAAGCGTGGCCGGACACAAGGAGCCGGGATAAGACGTGTCGCCTGTGTTGCAGAATGCATTCTGCGCCGCAAACTCCTTGCCGCGATAGTCAACTGAGCTTGTATCGCTACAGGTGACTCCGGTCTGCCCGGCATCCGCGCAAGCCAGGCGCAAGGCAGCTGAATACGCTGCAGCGTCCGCGGCATTCTGCGCGCGCTGTCTGGTCGCATACCACGATCCCGCCTCGCCCCCGAGAGCAAGCACCCCTATCAGCGGTATCAACGCAATCACAGTTGCGAATGCGGCCGATCCTTGACGGCAACGAAGTATATTACGCATGGAACACCTCATTGAAACCGTTCCGAGTAATATAGCGTGATCGTGCACGAACTCCCGCACAACGAGCGCAAGACCATTGGTGCCAAGGTAAAGGAGGTGGAATATGAATAATACTTGGTGGGCGCGTTGGTGTTGGCTGACGAGCAGGGGGTGGGGGTGCTCGTGTCAACGCAAAAAAGCTGGAAGTTGGAGATCGGATATCTGGTATCAGCCTTGGCGAGCGCAGTTGATTGCCAGGTTGCCGCGTTCGTAACGTCAGGTGGCGGGTCGTACTGAATTGATTGCCCAAAGGCGCGCAATGCCTCCCAAGCCGTGATGTACTGGAAGCCGGCTATCGCAAGGTCGACAAGCGGCAGCAGAATAACCACGAACAGGAAAAAGAAAACGAACGGCATCTCGAACGCGACGACGCCGCGTTGATCCCTGATCAGAGAATGCTTGCAGTTCACACGGCTTTTCCAGTTGCGCATGGCCGCTCACCAGACATAAGGAACCAACCTCCAGCGCGAGGACTCGTAGCTGGAATATTCAGGAAGCGTGCGCCGGAGCACGTCCTCCTCGTAATGAATTCGCCAAACCTGGATGGCGATATGCAGGAACAGCAAGGCGACGGTCATCCAGCTCAGATGCTGCAGTACAACGCCGACAAACACGATCTCTTCCGACAGATAGAGCGGATGCTTGATCCACCCGTACGGTCCCGTCTGCACGACCGAACGCGCCTGCGGCACCAGGCTGAATGACCGTCCGAGATGGCGCACGGTGACGAGGATCATGATCATGCCGGTCAGCACGAAAACCGTGGACAGTAGATTCGGCAATGCGCCCTCGGTCCTCTCGAAAAACGTGATCGTCCACGGCCAGTATGTGCCGACGAACGCTGCGATCCTCGGCAGCAGCCCTTCGGCCTGCGCCTTTGCCGGCCCCCGGATCAGGATCAGGAGCGCCAGCATCAGGTAAAACACCGCGACGAAGAAGTTCGACACCAGCAATGGCCACGGCTCCCCTGCCGGGGTCGCAAGCTTGAACGACACGGCAAGTGCCAACAGCAGGAACCACGCGCTGCCCAGCAATCGGATGAGCCGATCGTAAGCCAGGTTCGTCGAGAGGCTCATTGCGCTTGCACTCATGGCTTACTTGCCGAGGTCGGAGAATGTACGAATGAGGTGAAGGAACGGGCTTCCGCCCAGAATGACGAACATCGCCGGAAGCAAGAACAACACCATCGGAACGGTGAGCTTGGCGCCCAATTTGTGCGCCCGCTCCTCGAGCTTGGTGATGCGCTCGCGGCGCAGGTCGACGGCGATGCTGCGCAGCGCCTGACTAAGCGGCGTGCCATATTGCAGGCTTTGACTGACCATGGTGCCGAAGCGACGAAGGCCCTCCGACATGGACGCCAGCTTCTCGAATGCATCCGAGCGGTTCGGCAGGATGCGGAGATCGTCGAGCAGACCGCGCAATACATGGGTGATGGCGGGATTGGTCTCCCGCATCTCTTCCGCCACGCGTTCGAGCGCGCTCTCCAGACCCATTCCCGCTTCACTGCAGACGACGAGCAGATCGATGGTATCGGGCGTACCCTGCCGAATCGCCGCGTCGAAGCGCCGCTTCAGGAACCACAAGATCAGCCGCGGGCCCATGATTCCGATCACCACGCCAAGCAAGGTGAAGATCATCGTGTCGCTGAACGGCCTTCCGAGAATCTGCGAGAGGGTGAAAGCCGCGATCGGAAACACAAATGTGCAGACCATCTTGAAGCCGAGCCAGATCGGCAGCATCCGATAATGATTGAAGCCTGCCGACTGCAGAATCATCCGCAGATCGTGGAGATTCTCCTGGGCGTAGAAGCGCGTGTAGCGTGCACCGACCGATGAAAGCCAACCGACCAGGTCCTTCGAGTCGGACCGGTCCGGAATGCCCAGCACGGCATTCGAGACCCGCGTGTCCAGGGCACGCAAGTGTATCTCGCGGATGATCAGAATGAAGGTCGCAGCCGCGATTGCGACGGCAAGGGTGGCAAGACCGAGAACACCCGTCATAGCGTGGTTTCCCTTCTGACCATCCAGCGGATCACGAAATGCCCGATCAGGACCGAGCACGCCGCATAGGCGAGAAGCACTCTTCCTTGCGGGTCGAACAACAACAGGTCGACCGACCGCGGATTGATCAGGTAAAGCAGCCCGCCGATTACGAGCGGCGCCATGGTGAGCGCACGCGATGAAAAGATAACTTCGCCCGCCAGTGCCTTCGCTCGGGCTGCCAGCGCAACCCGCTGGCTCACGGTCTCGCCCAGCGTCTCCAGCGTTTCCGCCAGGCTTCCGCCGGTCTTCAATTGCACGGCAAGGGTCACCGCGAACATCGCATATTCCGCCACCCGCGTTCGCTGGTAGACGCCTTCCACCGCCTCCTCGGGCGACCCGCCCATATTCAGTTCGCTACAGACGATTGCAAACTGCCCGGATGTCGGCTGCGGCATCTCGCGGGCGATGGTGCGAAATGCCTCGTGAACGGGCAATCCCGACCGGACAGTGCTCGTCACCAGTTGGACCGCGTCGGGAAGTTGCTTGAAGAGTTGATTGGCGAAACGCCGCTGCTGCCATCCAAACAGACCGCGTACGACCAGAAGGGCGACGCCCGCAGCGGCAATGCCGGCGTAGAGGCCCGGAAATCTCAGCACTTCATTGAGGTAGAGCACGCCGGCCGCCGCAAAGCATCCCGCAAGCGCCACATGGACCGGCCGCACGGCATACACCATCGCAGGATTGTAGTTGACAAGACGATGGAACGTACGCCAACGCGACGTCTTGGCCGCGCGGCGGATGGACACAAGGGCTTCTGCTTCGGCCGTCGGCAGAGCGATTTCGAGCTGACGGTCCATTCGCCTTTGCCGCGAGTCGAGCCACAGGGTATTGATCGTCGCACCCAAGAGAAGCACCAGGACGATGATCAGGGGAGTCGACATCAGATCTGCCTCATCGCTTCCGCCCAGGCCCGGTCGAGCCCGAAGTAGACGAGGCGGCTCTTGAATTTCGGCACCGCGTTGGTCGAGCGGTAGGTGCCGGATATCCGCCCGTGCACGTCCTCGTCCTTGTACTCGAACAGCGCGATGTCGTTGGTGGTGATCACCTCGCCTTCGAGGCCGATGACCTCGCTGACCTGCACGATGCGGCGCTGGCCGTCGCGCATGCGCTCGACCTGCACGATCAGATCCAGCGCGGCGACGATCTGGGAGCGGATCGCGCGCGGCGGCAGGTTGACCTGCCCCATCTGCACCATATTCTCGATACGCGTCAGCGCGTCGCGCGCGCTGTTGGCGTGCACCGTCGAGATCGACCCGTCATGGCCGGTGTTCATCGCCTGCAGCATGTCGAAGGCTTCAGCGCCGCGCACCTCGCCCACCACGATACGGTCCGGACGCATGCGCAGCGCGTTCCACAAGAGGTCGCGCTGCGTCACCTGGCCCGTACCCTCCAGGCTGGGCGGCCGCGTCTCCAGGCTGATCACATGCGGCTGCTGCAGCTGCAGTTCGGCCGCGTCCTCGATCGTGACGATGCGCTCGCTGTGATCGATGAACTGACTGAGGGCATTCAGCAGCGTCGTCTTGCCGGAGCCGGTGCCGCCGGAAACCAGGACATTGAGCCGGCAGCGGGCGGCGATCTCCAGCAGCTGTCCGAGCGCGGGGGTCATGGTGCCGTTCTCGATCATTCCTGCGATGTTGAGACGCCGGCTCGGAAACTTTCGGATCGAGATGCACGGGCTGTGGATCGCGAGCGGCGGCAGGATGATGTTGACGCGGCTGCCGTCCGGCAGGCGGCAGTCCACCATCGGGCTCGACTCGTCGACACGACGGCCGACCTGCGAGGCGATCTTCTGCGCGACGGAGACGATGTGATCGTTATCGCGAAAGCGGACCGCGACCCGCTCCAGCTTGCCGCTCCGCTCGATATAAACACTGCTCGGTCCATTGATCATGACGTCGTTGATCGTCTCGTCCAGCAGGAGCGGACGGAGCGGCCCGTAGCCGGTCATGTCGTCGGCTATTTCCTCGGCGAGGAAGAGCTGCTCGCGGCCCGACAGTTCCAGCCGCTCCTGATTGGCGATGCCGTGAATGATTTCCTCGATCTGCCGCCGCAAGACATCGCGGGGCACGGTCGCGGCCGCCGACGGCTCGATCTGCTCGATCACCCGTTCGCGGAGCGATGCCGACATCACCGGATGATGAGCCGGCTCATCATGCTTTGGAGCCGGTGTGAACAGGTTCGGCGCCGATGGCGACACGCTCGGTTCCGCCAGCGGCAAGGGTGGCGGCACCGGCCGCATGGGCGGCGCCTCCGGCACGGCTGCGGGCATCCGCATTGGCATTTCGTCTGCGCGCCTACCGAACTTTTTCATAGCCCGAGCCACCTCTTCCAACGCGCCTTTTGATTGGCGCCGACGCCGGTGATCTCGCGCACGATCGGAGCGAGGTGACGCCGCAGCCCGGACACATGCTTGAGCGCGGGAACGCCGAGGTTGACGGCCTGGGTCATTCCCTTGCCGAGATCCGGGATGATCATGTCCGGCTCCGCACCCAGCGCCTTGACGATCGTCGCCCTAGGCAGGCCGCCGGCGCGGCCGGCACGATTCAGCAGGGTAAACACGCGATCCTTACCGGCGATGTTGGTGACGGCATTTCGCAGCGCGTGGGCGTTGCGCAGGCCGGTCACCTCGGCTTCCAGCAGCACCAGCACATGGCGGGACATCTGAATGACGGGATAGATCGACGCCGGGAACGGCACCGGCACGTCGACGACGACGTAGTTGAAGCGCTGGCGGAGAAGACCCAGCACGTGCCGCACGCCTGCTTCGGTGATGTCGAGCTTGGCATCAAGGTCCTCATCGCCGGAAATCAGGCAAACCCGCTCGTTCACTTCGATTGCCGCGCGCTCCAGGAACAGCGTGTCGGCCCGCATCGGATTTTCGAGAGCAATACGCAGGCCCGGACCGGGGCGCACGCCCAGCATCACCGCAGTCTCGCCACCCTGCAGGTGCAGGTCGAGCAGTGCGACCTTGGCCTTCGTTGTCTCGGCCAGTTGCAGCGCAAGGTTGATCGCGACGCTTGTCGCTCCGGCGCCGCCCTGCGCACCGCATATCGAGACAACATGCCCGCCGCGATCGCGATCGCTTTGGGCAAGCGTGGCGTCGCCAAGCAACTTCGGACGAAGCTGGTCGAGCACGATATCCCTGGTGATCGGCGTTGGGAGATACTCGGTAAGACCGATCTCCATGAGTTCGCGGTAGAAGGTGATCTCCCGGTTGTCGCCGATCAGGGCGACCTTCACGTCAGGCGGACAGACGCTGGCGAGGCGCTCCAGTTCAGTGAAGGGATCATCCATCCCGCTGATGTCGGCCACCAGCGCGTACAGATCGGTGTCGGTCTCGAGCATGCGTGTCGCATGACGGATGGTGCCGCGCCGGATCACCAGGTTGCTGCCGTCGAGACCCTTGCGAAGAGCAGCAGCGCTGAGCTCGTCGTTCACGAAGCAGACGATGCGGTTGCGCGCAACGAGGGACGCCGTCTCTTCGGGTGATTCTACCACTGCCATGTTCACACTCATCAACGTTTCTCCGGCGCCTTGCCAACGTCACCCGCCGCTGCGGTCGTCTGAGCTTCGACACCGGGGGTCACGTCGCAGCCCGCACGAGCGTCGTCGTCCGCATCCTGCTTCCTGACCGAATATTGCTTGACCCCGCTGCCGGAATAGATCGCCACCGTCGTGCTCTGGCCGGCGACCGCACTCTGGCGCGCCAGCTCGGGCGACACGTCGCAGCTCGATGTCGCACCGCTGTCGGCCTTGTCCCACTGCTCGGCGGCAGCCCGGACGACGAGCGAGAGCGTTCCAAGCTGCTTTGCCACGGCGACCTTCTTGACCTGATCCGGCTTGAGCTCCAGCGATACGGTTTGCGCCGTCTTGCCCGGCACCGCATTGGTGATGGGGCGACCGCCTTGCGCAATCTCCTGGTCGATCGCGATCACACGCACGTTGGACAGCACTGTTTCGCTGACGGCCCGCTTGACGGGATCCGCCTTCTCGAACACCTGGGTCAACACTACGTCGACATTGTCGCCCGGCCTGATCAGACCGGAGACGCCAGTCTCCTCGTCGACCTTGATGCTGATGGCGCGGCTGTCCGGCGCCAGAACGCTGGCGAGGAAGCCGCGATCCTTCGGACGCAGGATATCGTCCAAAGTAATGGCGCTGCCGGCGTCGACGAACTTGCGAACCAGAGAACCGGGAAGTCCGGCCTTGGAGTCAGCCGTTTCGAGGATCGCACCTGCGGGGACACGATTTTGCGGCGCCTGGCGCACGGCGAAGTCCTCGTCCCGGGCCAACGTCCCCTTGGACAGCGGACGCGCCGCGACGAAGTAGGCGATTGTCGCAGGTGCTGGTGCAGGCTTCTCCGCGATTGCCTGCGCAACGACCTGGTCTTTCGGCTGGTTCACGTTATAGGCAATGATCCCGAGCGCCGTAGCCGCAAGCAACAGCACCATGATGATCGAAACGCGCAAAGCGGACGACATGTCAAAATCCTTTGCTCAAAATAGCCCAGATACCGCCGCAAGCGATGGCGACACCGTATGGTAGCGGCGCGTGTCGCAAATGACGCCAGCGCTCGACCGCGTAGACCCTTCGCACCAACGACGATCCCGCGGGTGCCAGCCTCGGTTGCGGCAGGCGGCGCATCGCCAGATGCACCGCTGCCAGAGCGCCGCCGGCCAATGCAGTTGCCGTCAACATCTGAATCACGCCGGTCAACGGCAAACCGATCGCCAGCGCGACCAGCAACTTGACGTCGCCGCCGCCGATCGCTCCGCGCAGATAGATCACGAAGAGCGCCAGGAAGAGCATTGCGGCAACGATCAGCGACTGGCCGATCTGCACTGGACTGGCCAATTGACTAACGATCCCAAGGAACGCTAGCGACAGACAAATTTCGTTTCGGATCAACCGTGTCGCGATATCGATCGTTGCGACATACAACAACAATGCGATTTCCAGACACGAAGTCGTGGACGCAATCCAATTCATGAAATAAACGCCTCGGAAAAAGGCGGGGGGCACAAAACAATGTCCCCCTCTGGAGCGCCGTCTTCTAGGACTTAAGCGCTAACGGCGTTGGCAACCGCGGTGCCGATCGAAGTGAGCGAGGTGGTCAGAACACTGCCGATGCCGCTGGCGGTCCCCGTACCGAACGCCGCGGAAACGGCGGCGACGACACAGGCGGCGACGATCACGTACTCGAACGACACAACGCCGTCCTTGTCCGTGCGCAGATGCTTAAACCCTTCGGTGATCCTGGTGTACGACTGCAACATAGGAGTAAGCCTCCTTACGGCTTGCACACATCGCAATCCGGTTGACGGCTGTTGACAGAAGGAAACTGCCAACAGCGATCAACAGCCGGAGTTAAGCGGAGACTGCGGTGGCGACCTTGGTGCCGATCGTGGTGATCGAGCTGCTCAGGACCGAGCCGATGCCGCTGGCGGTACCCGTACCGAACGCAGCAGAGACGGCGGCGACGACGCAAGCGGCGACGATCACGTACTCGAACGACACAACGCCGGCCGCATCCGAGCGGAGGCGCTTGAAGGCTTCGGTGGTCTGGATGTAGAGCTTCAGCATAGGAAAATATCCCTTTTTCGATTAATTTACTTACGATGAATTTACGCAACGGTTGGTCGGGCAAAATCCGCCAACTGGGTTCCGGTTATAGGATCTCGCCACTTAGCTGTCATCTGGTAATCCTTCGTTAACCCTACCAGCGCCTCGGCTTACACCGCCTCAACGCGAGACGTTGAAGATCACAACCAAAATTCTTGCGATTGCCGCGGATTTTTCAGCATATTGCAGCCCGCGTTTTGCCACTCCGTGCGAATACGGTATCGGCACCGAGGTGGTCGCCAAAGGTGTCGAGAGGCATCCTGCCTTGACGGCTCCGCCGCCTCTTGGTCAGCCATCAATTGCCATGCACAGGATCGCCCGTCTCAATAACAGGTCCCGGAATCCCCTCCGAGCCGGCCGCAACTCTCCGGGTTGGATTGTCGCCATTGCGTGACCGCCAGCGGCGGCTTGCTCGCGTTCGCCGGCGCCGCCGACAGCCTGCTGCGCTCTTCGTCGAGGAGCTGCGAATGAAGCTTCTGGATCTGAACGTTTCGCTCGAGCAGGGACATCGATCTTGCCTGAACCTGCTCTGCCAGCCCCTTGCGCATGGCATTCTCCCGATCGAGCAGCTCAGGATACCCCAACAGCGGCCGGACCAGCTCGGTCGCCTTGATCACGCATGACGCCCGCGCCACCGCCTGCGCGATCTGGTCCGGAAAGGCGCCGCGGCATTCCGCGAGCGCGCCGTTCAAGTTGACCGCCGCCGGCGCCGGGTCGGTTGCCGTTGCAGTTACCGCTGGTATCTCCGCTGTGGGCTCTCTTGCCGTCTCCGTTGCGGGTCCCGCCTCCTCCTTTTCGACGGCTTGGCGCGCAGCTCCGCAACAAGCCAGCAGGATGCAGAGCGAGAGAGTGGCCAGGCGTCTCGCGCGCTTTGGCCAAGCCTCTCCGTCCCGATCCCGGATAGGACGGCCAGATGGCGCGATAGGCGTACCTCCTTGGGTCACGTCTGCCGGCAGGAGCAAGTTGTCTTTGCAGTCAGGGACGCTGAACCGTCCTCTCCTCCGGTGGAAAAAATTCGTATTGGCGAAAATCCGAGGTCGGCAAGAAAGCTGTCTTCTCAAAAAAAAATCGCTCCGTGCGAAATGGCAGAGCTGATTGATGCTAAATGCATTTCAGCTGCCCGCGCAATAGTGACCTTGCGCGGCAACAAGGCCCGGCGCGGCAAGTCGGTAGCTGCGCTGACCCAGCCATCCCCGCAACAAATGAACGTTTCGCTTGCAGTTGAAGGCCGGCCGGCGTCACGGCGACCGCCGCCGGAGCAGCATGCGCTGGATGAGAGCCTGCCGGCGCCGGCGCAAATTTCCACTTCATCCCCGCCAAGTCCTTGCTCTAGGATCAGTCATTTCAATGAGAGCGCCCACCATGCGCTCGAGGAATTTCCAGAACCAAAACGTACTGCGACTGATCCGGCGTCATGGGGCTTCAGATGACCGATCGCATTGCACTTTTCATCGACGGCGCGAATCTGCACACCACGGTCAAGAACCTCGGCTTCGAAGTCGACTTCCGGCGACTGCTCGCGGAATTCGGCAAGTATGGGCAGATCGTCCGCGCCTATTTTTACACGGTCGTGAGAGACGACGACGAGTTCAGCAGCCTTCGACCGCTGGTGGATTGGCTCGACTACAATGGATATGCGGTCAGGAGAAAGTCGGCCAAGCCGCACGACGACGGCGATGGACGGCGACGAATGAAGCGCAGCATCGGTATCGAGCTCGCGGTCGACGCATTGGAAATCGCGCACCGTATCGACCACGCATTCCTGTTCTCTGGCGATGGTGATCTGCGGGCTGTTGTCGAAGCCGTCAGGCGGATGGGCGTCCGGGTCACCGTCATTTCCAGCATTCGGACGAAACCACCCATGATCGCCGACGAGCTTCGCAGGCACGCGGACGTCTTCGTCGAGCTCGAGAGCCTCAGGGCATTGATCGAGCGCCCTCCACATCCGATTGCGCCGGAGTGAAATCGCCGACGCGCCGGCGACGTCGCCCGCGGAGATCGCCTGCAAGCGGAAGCGCAGCCCGGTCGCCGCGTCCGTACATCACCGAGTTACGCAGGCTGGTCGGAGACATCAATATTCGCAACCAACGCAACTGCAGAGGAGAAAACCAATGTGGAGGTCGGTCGGCTGCATCTTGCTGTTGTTGGCAACGACAGGCGCAGCGCTAGCTGAATCTTCCAGGTTCACCGTGACGCGCCGCGGGGCAGACGGATCGAGCCCGGCGCCTCAGGCAAAGGCGGTGACGTTCAGTGGATCGATAACGATCTGGATGCGGTCCGGCCTGCCGTCTTGATCGACGGCGAAACGTTCACGGTCACCTGGGGAACGACTGTCCCGGCGGACGGCAAGGGAGCCAAGCTCACGACCTATGTCTTTGCAGCCGCCCACCGGGCTGCTGCGTCGATCTTTGCGACGCGCGTGGACGAGTCCACGGTCGAGATCTTCCGGTTCTATTTTGGCAGCAGGTCGCTCTACAAACTGACGAGCCGCTTGGCAGGCCCCTCGCCCGACTCCAAGGCCACGCCCTTCGTTGCAACCTACCAGGCGACCTGTCGCGCGCAGTGGGCGACGGCAGGCCAGCCGTTAAGGCGATCTTAACTGACCTTTTCTGTTCCGGTTTGCCGGTGTTGCTGATCGGCACCAGCCGGAATGCCCACGCGCCCCGCTCTCAAACCATTGGATTTTAATAAAAATCTCAATGAGCCCGGTAACCAGCGCTATGACTCCACTCCACTTAGAGTGGCGGTGTGGCGGAAATGTCATAGGTCGGGGAACCGTCCTTTGTTAGCGTTCGTCAGATTTTTACGTAATATTTTTGTGAGTAGGGGCGGAATTGAGTAGGGGCGGAATTATGAGATCGGCATACACGGTCATCGCGTGTCTCTGCCTGGCGGCAACGCCAGCATGTGCCGAGGTTTTTTCCATTAACGATGCATTGCGCCAGGCAATGCAGACCAATCCGGGCTTGGGTGAAGCCTCCGCAAATCGGCGGGCGACGGAAAGCGAGCTGAGACAGACTCAGAGCACGCTGCTGCCGCAGGTGCGCGTCGACGCCAGCTACGGACCGGAAAAGTTCGACCAGCCGCCAGGGTTCATCGCGCCATCGATCCAGACACCAACCGTGGGTTCGGGCCCGTGGCGCAATGGCAGCCAGGAATCTGTGGTTGTGCGCCAACTGCTCTGGGATGGCTTCTCGTCGATCTATGACGTCTGGCGTCAGACCGCGCGCGTCAACGCCGCAGCCTCCCGCGTCAAGGAACGAACCGAGCTGCTGGCCCTCGACGCCGCCGAAGGCTACATGGACGTCGTGCGCTACATCAGGCTGGTGAGCCTCGCCCAGCAAAACGTCGCCAATCACGAGAAGATCTTTGCCAACGTGAACTCGCGCTTCTCGGGCGGCCGGGCCGGCGAAGGCGACCTCGAGCAAGCGCGAGAGCGCGTCGAGGCCGCCCGTGCGGCACTCGCCGAATTCCAGCGCAGCCTCGATGACGCGCGAGCGAAGTACCGCAAGGTCGTCGGCCTCGAGCCGATCAACGTTCGCTTCCCGAGCCCTCTCGCAGGATTGCCGCACAGCCGCGATGAAGCGCTGGCGACCACGCTGCGGTTCAATTCGACGATCGCGGCGGCCCAGTCCGACGCCGACGCCGCCAAGCATGCGTTCAAGGCGACCGACGGAACATTCGGACCGAAGTTCTATCTCGAAGGACGCGCGACCCACTACGACAACTCGTTCCCCTACGTGACGGCGCCGGGAAATCCCGCCGTGACCCATGAGGACTACAGCGGCAAGGTGGTGATGTCGTGGGACATCTTCCGCGGCGGCCAGGATGCCTGGAACAGGTCGGAGAAGGCCGAACGCTATACCGAAGCCACCATGCGGCACGCGCGCTTGCAGCGCGACGCTTATGAATCGATCGACAAGGCGTGGAATGCCCGTACGATTACGGCCACCCGCATTGCAGCTCTGGCGCGCCAGCTGGAAGCAGACCGCAAAACCATCGCGGCCTTCCAGAAGGAATACGAGCTCGGCCAGCGCTCCCTGATCGACCTGCTGAACGCCCAGAATCAATTCTTCAACGCGTCGGTCTCGCTCACCTCCGCCCGTAGCGTCGTTGTTTTCGCCGACTACCAGCTGCTGGCGGCGATGGGGACCTTGATCGAGTATCTGAAGGCTCCGCCGCCGGTCGATGCCGCGCCGACCGACATGCTCTCGATCGGCCTGCCCCGCTACTCGTTCCCCACCCTGCGCGTGAACCTGCCGCAAACCGGCTCAGAGCCGCTGCACGTCGCCGTTCCGGCCCCCACTGCCGCCGCTCGTTCCGCCAAGGGCTACAAGGAGGGCTATGCGGCAGCTCAGCCGAAGGATACCGGCTTTGCGGATCGCTTCACCGGTTCAACGACGACTGCTGCTGTGCCCGGATCTGCGGAATGGATGCAGCAGCAAAAGAGCGCTGCGGACGGCCCGAACGTGATTTACGCGAATCCGTCCGTCACGGCGAACGCGAGCTCCTATGCATCGACTACGCCGCACTGGCTGCTGTCGGCCTTCCCGAGTTCCGCTCAATAGCAGCCGCTAAGCCAAGATCAAAACTTCCGAAAGGGCCCCAAACGGGGCCCTTTCGATTCCCGTATTAATACTTAAAGCAAGTTTCGCTGATTTCGTTCGCTGTTTGTTGTAGGCTCGGCGCAGATCTTCGAATGCGATTGCTGCATTTCCATTTGGTTATCGAGGTTTCAGTTGTTGTTTCGAACCCCCAGCGCGGCGGCTGACGCCGGCCGCTCCTCGCCGGACGATTCAAACTCAAAGCCTGCCGCGACCAGTCGGCCGAGCGCACTGGGCGACGATCCCCTCACCGCATCGTTGAGCTATCTTGCCGCCCATCACGGCCGCGCGGTCAGCCGCGAGGCTCTGCTCGGCGGACTTCCGATCACGGACGGACGCTTGTCTGTTTCGCTCTACGACCGCGCGGCCAGACGCGCGGGTCTAGAGACTGAAGCCGTCAAGCGCAGCATTTCGGACATTCCCGCGCTGGTCTTGCCGGCTGTCCTGATCATGAAGGACGGCTCTGCGCTCATCCTCCTTGGCGCGGATGCAGCGAACAAGGCGATCAAGATCGTTGATCCGGCGACGCCGAAGGCCCCGCGCGTCGCAGACATTGCCGCGGTCGCTGGCGAATATACCGGCTACGCGTTTCTGGTGCGAAGCGCTGCGCAGGCCGATGCGCGCACCGTCGCCGCCGGAGACATCCCCAGGAACCACTGGTTCTGGTCGGTGGTGAAGGCGCACTGGCGCAGCTACGGGCACATCGCGATCGCCGCCTTCCTGACCAACGTCCTGGCGCTGGCGACGCCGCTGTTTACGATGAGCGTCTATGACCGCGTCATCCCCAACGGGGCGATCCCCTCTTTGATCGCCCTCTCAATCGGCATGGGGCTCGGCATCGTCTTCGATTTCATCTTCCGCATGGTCCGCAGCCGCATGATCGACGTGACCGGCAAGACCATCGACGTCGTGCTCGCCGCCAACATCTTCGAGCATGTGATGGCGGTGAAGATGGCGCAACGGCCGACCTCCGTGGGCATCATCGCCAATCAGCTCCGCGACTTCGACTCGGTGCGCGAGTTCTTCACGTCCGGCAGCGTGGTTTCGGCGACCGACCTGCTGTTTGCCATCCTGTTTGTCGGGGTGCTGTTCATCATCGCCGGGCCCCTGGCCTGGATCCCGCTCGTCATGCTCCCTCTCGTGATGCTGGTCGGCTTCCTGCTGCAGCGTCCGCTCGATCGCGCAATGAAGCGCCTGCAAGCCGAATCCGCGGCCCGGCACGGCGTACTCGTCGAATCCCTGTCCAGTCTCGAAACCGTCCGCGCGACCGGCGCCGAGGCCCGCATGCAGACCTTGTGGGAGCGTTCGGTCGCGGCCACCGCCCGGTCCGGCGAGGACGTTCATTTCTGGTCGTCAATGTCGCTGACCAGCGCGAGCACGGCCCAGCAGATCACGAGCCTGCTGCTCGTCGTCGTCGGCATTTTCCTGATCCTCGACGGCAAGCTCAGCGTTGGCGCGCTGGTCGCTGCAAACATGCTCGCGGGCCGCATCCTGGCGCCGATCGCCGGCATCGCCTCCGTCATCACCAAGGGGACGCAGACATTGTCGTCCCTCAAGGCCATCGACCGCATCATGTCGATCGAGCGCGAACGATCGCCGACCCGATCCTATGTCGCAAGACGGATCGACGACGGCAAGGTCGCCTTCGAGAACGTGTCGTTCGCCTACCCCAACGCGCCGGGCAACGCGCTCGAAAAAGTCAGCTTCAAGATCGAGGGCGGAGAAAAAGTCGGCATCATCGGCCGGGTCGGATCCGGCAAGACCACGGTCGGCAGGTTGCTGCTCGGATTCTACGAGCCGAAGGAAGGCCGCATCTTGGTCGACGGCGTGGACTCGCGCCAATACGATCCTTCGGATCTGCGCACCGGCATCGGCTTTGCGATGCAGGATACCGACCTGTTCTTCGGCAAGCTGCGGGACAACATCGCTCTTGGCAAACCCGAAGCGACCGACGAGGAAATCCTGCTTGCCGCGCGGCTCTCCGGCGTCGAGAGCTTCATCGCCGGCCACCCGATGGGTTACGACATGCCGATCTCGGAAGGCGGCCGCAGCCTGTCGGGCGGCCAGAAGCAGGCCATCGGGCTCGCGCGTGTGTTGATCCGCAAGCCTCGCGTGCTGTTTCTCGATGAGCCGACCGCGCACTTCGATATTCGCAGCGAGCAGGAATTCCTTGAACGCCTCAAGGGCCTCGGTGACGAGCGTATGACCATCATCATTTCGACCCATCGTCTGTCATTGCTGAACATGGTCGATCGCTTGCTGCTGTTTGACAATGGCCGCCTGGTTGCCGACGGCCCGCGCGACAAGGTGCTCGCCCTGCTCCAGGGAAAGCCCGCGTCTATGCCTCCGTCGCCGGAGAATACGATCCAGCCGAAATCTGCATAACGAGCGAATATTATGGCGTCTTCCGATTTTGCATTTGCAAACGACATCCGGTCCGCGGCGCTGCTGCGCACGCCCCGTACCTCTCGCATGCTGCTGTGGACCTCGTGCGCGCTGCTTGCGACGTTTCTGATCTGGGCCCATTTTGCCGTGCTGGACGAAGTCAAGCGCGGTAGCGGCCGCGTCGTGCCGTCGCGGCAGATGCAGGTGGTGCAATCGCTCGAAGGCGGCATCGTCGGCGACATTCTGGTGCGCGAAGGCGACATCGTTCAGCAGGGCCAGTCCCTGATGCGCATCGACGACACCAAGTTCGCCTCCGAATTCGGCGAGATTCGCGAGCGCCGCGCGGCGATGGCGGCGCGGGTGGCCCGCCTCGACGCCGAGGCGCGGGGACGAAGCGAGATCACCTTCCCGGATCAAATCGACCAAGTGGTTCCCGCCGCCGTCGCGACCGAGGCCAGCGTGTTCAAGATGCGGGGTCAGAAGGTCGCCCAGGATATCGACGTGCTCAATCAGCAGGTCACTCGCCTCAGCGGCTCCCTCAAGCTCCTGGAGCGCGAGCAGACCCTGACGCGCAGGCTGTATGAGCAGAAGGTCGTGCCCGAGATCGAGATGCTGCGGCTTGACCGGCAGGCAACCGAGATGAAAGGGCAGCTCGCCGAAGCGCAATCCAAGATCACAAATATCACCGCGTCCTTCCGTTCGCAGGCCGACGAGGATCTCGCGAAATCGCGCGGCGACCTTGCTGTGCTCGACGAGAACATCAAGTCCGCCCAGGATCGGGTGCGCCGTACGGATCTGAAGGCACCGGTCCACGGCATCGTCAACAAACTGAATGTCAGCACCATCGGGGCCGTGGTGGCGCCGGGCGCCAACCTCATGGATATCGTGCCGCTGGACGACACGCTGCTGGTCGAAGGCCGGATCCGTCCCCAGGACATCGCCTTCATCCGTCCCGACCAGGACGCGGTGGTGAAGATCAGCGCCTATGATTCCTCGGTCTACGGATCCTTGAAGGGCAAGGTCGAGCGTATCAGCGCCGACACCATCGTCGACGACAAGGCGGAAAGGACCGAGCGCCCGGAGACCTTCTACCGGGTCATGGTGCGCACCGATAAGAACCATCTCGGCACCGAGCAGCATCCCTTGCCGATCATTCCGGGAATGGTGACCACGGTCGAAGTCCTAACCGGCGAGAAATCGGTCCTGGACTACATCGTGAAGCCCGCCCGACTGCTGCGCGACGAGGCCCTGCGCGAGCGCTGATCGGCGCCGCGCGGTTAACCGATCGTGACCTCCGATCGTTCAACTTCGAACAAACCGGCAAACTCTGGATTGACCGCCTTTCCGACAATGCCAGGCGCCGGCCTCTCCACTTAACTCCGCTTAAGCGGCCAAGGCGTCAGTTTGCGTCCCGATAACAGCGGGGACGCAGATCGACGCGCAGACGTTGACGGTCCCCGGTATTGGGGACGTCATATGAAGTCGCTGAAGTTTGCTTCGTCGGCAGTCATGGCCGCGGCTGCATTTTCAATAGGTCTTTGCGTAGCGCATTCCGCGTTTGCTGCGGATGAACTCACTCTCGGCAACCCTGCCGCCGAGCTCGCGCCGGCGTCGGACGCCGCATCGAACCGCCCGCCGGCCACCTTCTTCACCATCGCCGACGTCCTCGCCAAGCTCGACCGGCAGCGCGGCCGTGGCCCGAACGCCATCCGCACCGCCTCGCTCACGCCGCTGAATACGGCGACCGACGCATCACCCGCGGCAAAGCCGCTTCCGCCCGAAGGCACCGAGCCGTTCGGCCTGTTCACCTTCCGCGCGCCGGAAAACAGCCTGTGGCGCAAATGGCGCGGCCTCGAAGCCGACCTGGCAAAGGAGCAGACCGTGCTCGTGCAATGCCGCGAGAACGCGACCGGCTGCCCGCCCAATGCCGCGCAGTTCCTCCGCCTGATCAACGCGGTCAAGTCCAAATCCGGACGCGACCGGCTGGATGACGCCAACCGCGCCGTCAACCAGGCGGTCCGTTATGTCAGCGACTTCGCCCAGTATGGCGAGGCCGATCGCTGGACCGCCCCGCTCGCCACCTTTGCAACCGGCAAGGGTGATTGCGAGGACTATGCGATCGCGAAATACATCGCGCTCAGCGAGGCTGGCTTCCCGCGCGAGGACCTGCGCCTTGTGCTGGGCCGCGATCGCGCCATCCGCCAGGATCATGCCGTGCTGTCGGCGCGCCTCGATGGCCGTTGGCTGATCCTGGACAGCCGCCGCTCCGAGCTGATCGACGACGGCGAACTCGACAACTTCACGCCGATGTTTGCGATCAACGAGCGCGGCGTGCAGCTGTTTGCGGCCCCCTACGCCAAGCGCCTGCCGCTCGGCGACGACCTCGACGCCGCACCGGCGGCCGCCAATGCGCCCGATGCCGAATGGACCGGAGTGGAGTCGCTCGATGCAGCAAGCCCGCTCCCGGGCTTCCTGCCCGTGCTCATGTGACGGCGCGCGGGCAAGGCAAATCCAAGGAAAGATCCAAAAGAAAATCCGCGGAGTTGTCTCCGCGGATTTTCGCTTTGGCTACAAGCCTGGCCTAGAAAATATGAATGTTCGCGGCCGCCGGCACACCGGTACTCAAATGTGCGAGGTCCACCTTGTCGGAGCCGGTGCCATTAGCCGAGTACCAGAGCTCATGCGTCGCATTGTTGAAGAAGAACTTGTTCGCGCTTCCACTTTCGTTCCAGGCGCTCGCGTTGTTCTCAGTCCCGCCCGTGGCTGCCGATGACGTGAACTGGTTCGCCGTCAGAGCATTTGAAGAGCCTGCCGGCAGGCTCAGGCCTGCCACGTCGAGAAGCACCAAGTCACCGCTGTTGAAATCACTAATGGTAAAGTGGGCGGCGAGATTGAGAACGAACTTGTCGTCCCCACCATTACCAGTAAGCGTTTCGTTGGTTACTCCGGCAACAATGACATCATTGCCGGCGGTCCCCGAAAGGGTCGTTCCGCCGTTCACGGTTACATCGAACCACCCGGTAGCAACGTCTCCGTCACCGTCCCTGACGCCCAGAGTAAAGGGAACGTCGGTTTGGCCGTTACAGACGAGTTCGGAAATTCCAGCCAGCAGGACCTTGGACTTGCCGGAAGCGTCGTATAGTTCAACGTAGTCGATATTCCCATGCCCGGTGGCTGTAAGCGTGGTCCCATCGGTAGCCGAATTATAGACGTGGGAGGTCACGGTGCCGTCGACGCTATGCACCAGATACCAAATAGTTGTCGGGCCACCGATATCCTTGATTGTGAACGAGACCTGATTTCCCGTTCCAACAGCCGAAGCGCCAGTTGCGTGACCATAGGTCCAGGTGTCGCCATTGCTGTTGTCGCCAGCAGTTCCAAAATCAAAGCGCATGAAATCGCCTTGTTTGAAGTTGTTGCTGTGGACGCCCAAGCCCTGCGAACTTGCGTTGATGGTGTCTTGGGTGAGCTTTGCACTCGTCAGCGTATCGTGCGTTTCGCTAAACCAGCTGGCCGCATTGAACGATCCGGTCGTGTGGTAGCCCGTCACTGTGGCTACGGCATTGCCGCTCGTGTCCGACAAGACCGCATAAGAAGTCGGACCAGCACCGTGGCCGCCAACAGAGGTGCTGATGGACTGTTGTGAATACGAATCGAGCGTGTGGTACAGATAGAATGTGTAAGTCGACGTTGTCGGATCGAGCGTTACCTTGAAGACGTCTGCCCCATTGGCGACACCGTGCAGGTAGCCATTTGCATCGACATACTCCGAAACCGCGAATCCCCCCGACTGGAGCGTCGTCGCAGTGGGATGTAGCGGATCGGTGGATACGCCCGTGAAATAGATCAATCCCAAGCCATCCGCGCCAGTCGTGAATTGCAGATCTCCCGTTACGCTGATGCCCGCGACATTGGCAATCACTCCATGCTCTGCCGACGTCCACGACGGGCCGTCATCGTGGAAGGTGACGTGCGAGCTGAGGTCGAGCTTCTGGCTCGCGCTGTCGCCGTCCTTGTCGGTCACCGTCGCCGTCAGCGTCACCAGGCCGCCGGTCAGGCTGATGCCTTCACCGGTGTCCGGGCTGGAGGCGGTGAGCTCGTGCACCGCACGGTCCTGCGTCAGCGTCACATTGCCCGTCGCCGGGTCGACCGTCAGCGTGAACACCAGCCAGGCC
>NZ_JACMYO010000070.1 GCF_020889685.1 Bradyrhizobium oropedii | reverse complement strand
TGCTAGATCAGTTCGACTGAATCCTGGCTCGCCGGTCGATCTGCCGGCACGAACCTGCGGTCGATCACCGCCCGGATGGTGACCACCGTGACCGATTTCGGCGTCACGCCCATCAGATTGTGCAGCCGGAAGCCGCCCTCGATGCTGATCGCCTTGTACGAGCCGATGATGTGCTCGACGGCATCGCCACGTCCGAACGGCAGCAGCAGCCGCTCATAGGAGACATCCTTGCCGTCGGCGTCGGTGACCTCCGCGACCGTGTAGGTCGGACGCTTGCGCGTCACGCAGGCGCGATAGGAGAGGATCACGCCGGCATAGCGCTCCGGGCCGATCGCGTCATCGAGATAGCGGTTGGTGCGGAGCCGCGGCTCGACATGCTCGTTGCCGTAGGCGGTGGTCAGCCGCGCGCCTTCCTGCGTGATCATGAAACGGGCGGCGTCGCCGCTGCCCTCGACGTCAAAGCCCATCATGTCGGCCCGCTCGTCGGCGCTGCCCTCGGTGTGGAAGTCGCACAGCAAAGGAAGCGCGTCGGGCTTGCGTACGGCGCGCAGCCAGGCGTTCAGCAGCACCCGCTGCGTGATCGATTTGACCACCGATGGATCGGCACTTCTGAATGGCATCGGCTAGCCGAATTCAAGCACATCCCCGGGCGGGATGCGGCCGGGGGCGCGGTGGAACAGGTCGCGGTCGATGATCGCGCACAGCTTGAAGTTCGGCAACGCGTCGTTGCCGCGCATCAGGTTGCGGATCTCGAAACTGCCGTTCTCGCTGATCGTCTTCAGCGACGCGACAAGGTGCGTGACGGGACCGCCATCCGAGAACGGCAGCAGCAGCCGTTCATAGGCCACGACGTGACCGTAGATGTCGTCGATATCGGTGATGGTGTAGGCGGGGAGCTGCCGCACGATGCATTCATGGTAGACCGGCATCACGATCGCCGCGAGCCGCGGTCCGAGATAGTCGTCGAGCAGGCGGCCCTTGCCGCTGTGTCCATAGGCGGTCGCCATCCGCGTGCCATCGCTCTCGATCGTCAACCGCGGCGGCTGCGCCGCTGCGTCGACGGTGAAGAAAACAGTGTCCGGCAGATCTTCCTCGATTCGCTCCGGCTGAAACTCGTCGAAGCGCGGCATCGTCTGGCCACGGGCATAAAGCCGCAGCCACGTGTTGAGGAAATCACGCTGGCGGATCGACTTGATGACGGAGGAATTGGCGCTCTCGAAATGCAAGGCTGTAGCCGTTCATAATGTAATGGCGGGAGCTTCGGCCGAGAGGCGGAAATATTCTATGAAAGGGAAAGACCTGAGCAAAACACGCTTAATGACGGCTTTCCGAGGCGCAAAGCGTGCTCAAAAGCCATTCGACTAAGGATCAACCGGAACTGGTCGTGCCAATACTGCACTGCACAGCTTTCCACCTTGCGTAACTGCCGCAGATGACGGCATATTCCGGCCCGGAGGCGACGGGCCCCGGACGGTTTCCAAGACGTTGCGGATAACCTGTCGAACATGAAAAAAGCTGGCCACGCGGGCGAGGGGCTTCGCGGCGATGGCGTATGGGGGAATCTTTTTGGCCGATGAGTTCATTCTCGAAACCAGCGGATTGACCAAGGAATTCGCGGGTTTCTTCGCCGTTCGCGACGTCGCGCTGAAGGTGCGTCGCGGCAGTATCCATGCGTTGATCGGGCCGAACGGCGCCGGCAAGACGACCTGTTTCAATCTGCTGACCAAATTCCTGAAGCCGACGGGCGGGCAGATTCGCTACAAGGGCCAGGACATCACCGCGATGCCGCCGGCCGACGTGGCGCGGCTCGGGCTGGTCCGCTCGTTCCAGATTTCGGCGGTATTTCCGCATCTGACCGCACTGGAAAACGTGCGCGTGGCGCTGCAGCGCCAGCACGGCTCGTCGTTCGATTTCTGGCGCTCGAAGAGCGTGCTCGACCGCTTCAATCCGCGCGCTCATGAGCTCCTGAACGACGTCGGTTTGAGCGAATTCGCCAACACGCCGGCGGTCGAGATGCCGTACGGCCGCAAGCGCGCACTTGAAATTGCAACGACGCTCGCGCTCGACCCCGAGATGATGCTGCTCGACGAGCCGATGGCCGGCATGGGCCATGAGGACATCGACAAGATCGCGGCGCTGATCAAGCGGATCTCGGCCAAGTACACCATCCTGATGGTCGAACATAACCTCTCGGTCGTGGCCAACCTCTCCGACATCATCACCGTGCTGACGCGCGGGCAGGTGCTGGCGGAGGGCAACTACGCCGACCTCTCCAAGGACGAGCGCGTGAAGGAAGCCTATCTGGGAGCGGGGCATGGCTGAGGCAAAACTGGCGGAAAAGCCTATAGCTGCGACCGGCGCCGAGGTGCTGACGGTCAAGGATCTGCAGGCCTGGTACGGCGAATCCCACATCCTTCACGGCATCAATTTCAACGTGAAGGCGGGCGAGGTGGTGACGCTGCTCGGCCGCAACGGCGCCGGCAAGACCACCACGCTGAAGTCGATCATGGGCGTGATCGGCAAGCGCTCCGGCTCGATTCGCTTCGACAACAAGGAGATCATCCGCGCCACCTCGGACAAGATCGCGCGGCTCGGCATCGCATTCTGCCCGGAGGAGCGCGGCATCTTCTCGAGCCTCGACGTGCGCGAGAACTTGCTGCTGCCGCCGGTGGTGCGCCCGGGCGGGCTGCCGCTCGACCAGATCTTCACGCTGTTTCCCAATCTGAAGGAGCGTCTCACCAGCCAGGGCACCAAGCTCTCGGGCGGCGAGCAGCAGATGCTGGCGATTGCGCGCATCCTGCGCACCGGCGCGCGCTTCCTGATGCTGGACGAGCCGACCGAAGGCCTGGCGCCGGTCATCATTCAGCAGATCGGGCACACCATTGCGCGCCTGAAGTCGCAGGGATTCACGATCCTCCTGGTCGAGCAGAATTTCCGTTTCGCCTCGACCGTGGCCGACCGCTACTACATCGTCGAGCACGGCAAGGTGATCGACGGCTTCGCCAATTCCGAGCTGTCGGCCAACATGGACAAGCTGCATACCTATCTCGGCGTCTGATCGCCCGAGCCAGAAAATTTAAGGACTGAGGGAATCCCCATGAGAAACAAGATTTCAGCGCTTCTGTTCGGCACCGCGATGGCGCTCAGCGTCGCGAGCATTGCCTCCGCCGACGACAAGGTCGTCAAGATCGGCGTCTTGTCGGATCAGTCCGGCCTCTATGCCGACCTCGCCGGTCCCGGCTCGACGCTGGCGGCGCAGATGGCGATCGAGGATTCCGGCCTCAAGGCCAAGGGCTGGACCATCGACCTGATCTCCGGCGATCACCAGAACAAGCCCGATATCGGCACCACCATCGCGCGCCAGTGGTTCGACGTCGACAAGGTCGACACCATCGTCGACGTGCCGAATTCCGGCGTCGCGCTCGCGGTGAATAACGTCGTGAAGGAAAAGAACGGCGTCTACATCAATTCGGGCGCTGCGACCTCGGACCTCACCAACGCGCAGTGCACGCCGAACACGGTGCACTGGACCTACGACACCTACATGCTCGCGCACGCCACCGGCCAGGCGCTGGTGAAGGCGGGCGGGGACACCTGGTTCTTCCTGACCGCGGATTACGCCTTCGGCGCGGCGCTGGAGCGCGACACCACCGCGGTCGTTACCGCCAACGGCGGCAAGGTGGTCGGTGGCGTCAAGCATCCGCTCAACACCGCCGACTTCTCCTCGTTCCTGCTGCAGGCGCAGGCCTCCAAGGCCAAGATCATCGGTCTTGCCAACGCCGGCGGCGACACCACCAACTCGATCAAGCAGGCGGCCGAGTTCGGCATCGTCAAGGGCGGACAGAAGCTCGCCGCGTTGCTGCTGTTCCTCACCGACGTCAAGGCGATCGGGCTCGAGACCGCGCAGGGCCTGAACTTCACCGAGACCTTCTACTGGGACCTCAACGACAACACGCGCGCGTTCTCCAAGCGCTTCTCGGAGAAGATGAAGAGCGGCGCGCCTCCGACCATGGTGCAGGCCGGCGTCTATGCGGGCCTGCTGCATTACTTCAAGGCGCTGGATGCGCTCGGCGGCAATCCGCATGACGGCGCCAAGGTGGTCGCGAAGATGAAGACGATCCCGACCGACGATCCGCTGTTCGGCAAGGGCGAGGTCGAGGCCAACGGCCGCGTCACCCATGACGCCTATCTGTTCGAGGTGAAGAAGCCCTCGGAGTCCAAGGGGCCGTGGGACTTCTACAAGCTGGTCGGCACCGTGCCGGGCAACCAGGCCTTCACACCGCTCGACAAGAGCACCTGTGCGCTTCTGAAGAAGTGACGATCATGCCCGCCGGCCATGGGCGTGGCCGGCGGGCTTCATCTATCCAGCGAAAGCTCATTCGATGCAGGCTCTCTACGCACAGCTTCTGGTCGGACTGATCAACGGCTCGTTCTACGCGCTGCTCAGTCTCGGGCTTGCCGTCATCTTCGGCATGCTCAACATCATCAATTTCGCGCATGGCGCGCTCTACATGATGGGCGCCTTCGTGGCGTATTTCCTGCTCAATCTGGGCGGCATCAACTACTGGTGGGCGCTGCTCATCGCACCCGTGGTGGTCGGCGTCTTCGGCATGATCCTCGAGCGCACCATGCTGCAATGGCTCGCGGGGCTCGACCATCTCTACGGACTGCTGCTGACCTTCGGCATCGCGCTGATCGTGCAGGGCGTGTTCCAGAACTATTTCGGCTCCTCCGGTCTGCCGTATTCGATCCCGGATCAGCTCAAGGGCGGCGTCAATCTCGGCTTCATGTTCTTACCCGTCTATCGCGGCTGGGTCGTCATCTTCTCGCTGGTGGTGTGCCTTGCCACCTGGTTCCTGATCGAGAAGACGCAGCTCGGCGCGTACTTGCGCGCCGCGACCGAAAATCCGACGCTGGTGCGTGCCTTCGGCATCAACGTGCCGCGCATGATCACGCTGACCTACGGGCTCGGCGTCGGTCTTGCCGCGCTCGCCGGCGTGCTGTCGGCGCCGATCAACCAGGTCCGCCCGCTGATGGGCGCCGATCTGATCATCGTGGTGTTCGCGGTGGTCGTGATCGGCGGCATGGGTTCGATCATGGGTTCGATCATCACCGGCTTCGCGCTCGGCGTGATCGAGGGACTGACCAAGTATTTTTATCCCGAGGCCTCCAACACCGTGGTGTTTGTCCTGATGGTGGTGGTGTTGCTGGTGAAGCCAACGGGACTGACGGGACGGGCGGCCTGATATGTCAGCATTGACCGACGATACACTTCCGATGACGCCGCGCGCGATGCGCGACGAGATGATCGTATTCGCCGTGATGGCGGCGCTGCTGGCGGCGGTGCCGTTTACGGGGATCTATCCGTTCTTCGTCATGCAGGCGCTGTGCTTTGCGCTGCTCGCCTGCGCCTTCAACCTCCTGATCGGGTATGGCGGCCTGCTGTCGTTCGGTCACGCCATGTTCCTCGGCACCGCCGGTTATTGTACGGCGCATGCATTGAAGGTCTGGGCACTGCCGCCGGAGCTCGGCATCATCGTCGGCGTCGCCGCTGCGGCCTTGCTCGGCCTCGTCACCGGCTACATCTCGATCAAGCGGCAGGGCATCTATTTCTCGATGATCACGCTGGCGCTGTCGCAGCTGCTCTACTTCCTCTATCTGCAGGCGCCTTTCACCCATGGTGAAGACGGCATCCAGGGCATCCCGCAGGGCCACCTGTTCGGGATATTCGATCTCTCGAAGCCCTTGGTGCTGTACTACGTCGTGCTGGTCGGCTTCCTCGCCGGCTTCCTGCTGATCTACCGCACCATCAACTCGCCGTTCGGCGAGGTGCTGAAGTCGATCCGCGAGAACGAGCCGCGCGCGATCTCGCTCGGCTACAAGACCGACCAGTACAAGATGCTTGCCTACGTCCTGTCGGGCACGCTGGCGGGCTTTGCCGGCTCACTGAAGGTGTTCGTGGCGCAGAACGCCTCGCTTACCGACGTGCACTGGTCGATGTCCGGTGAGATCGTGCTGATGACGCTGGTCGGCGGCCTCGGCACCATCTTCGGACCGGTGGTTGGCGCCTTCGTGATCATCGCCATGCAGCAATATCTCGCCGGTTTCGGCCAGTGGGTGACGGTGATCCAGGGCGTGATCTTCGTGTCCTGCGTGCTGCTGTTCCGGCGCGGCCTGGTCGGCGAGCTGGCCCACCTGCTGCGGCGGTCGCTGTAGAGGGCAGGGCGGGCGCAAGCGCGCCCCGCGATTTTCGGCCGACATAGCGGTGGACGACCGCCCGTTCGGGCGGTCGTGCCGGGTGTTTTCCCCGCCAGATGCTCTATGACAGTTCTGTGACAGTCGCTAAAAGGGCTGTCCCGGAATGATGGAACTGAGACATGCTGCGCTGGTTTCGCGCCTTCCTGCCCAAGGAAGAGCGATTTTTCGACCTGTTCGCCCGCCACGCCCAGACCTCCGTGCAGTGCGCGAAGGCTTTGCAGGACATGCTGAAGGGCGGGGAGGAGACCCCGGTCTTCTGCCAGCGCGTCAATCAGTTCGAGAACGACGCCGATAGCGTCACCCGGGAAGTCCTGACCGCGGTTCGCCGCACCTTCATCACCCCGTTCGACCGCAGCGACATCAAGAACCTGATCACCGCGATGGACGACGCGGTCGACCAGATGCAGGCGACCGCCAAGGCGGTGATGCTGTTCGAGGTGCGCGAGTTCGAGCCGCCGATGCGCGAGATGGGCGGGTTGATCGTCGAATGCGCCAATTTGGTCGTCCGCGCGCTGCCGTTGTTGCAGGCGATCGGCCAGAACGTCTCGATGCTGACCCAGATCACCGAGGAGCTGACCAAGCTCGAGGGGCGGGTCGACGATCTCCAGGATATCGGGCTCAAGGAGCTGTATCTGAAGCACCGCGACGCCAACACGATGGATTTCATCGTCGGCGCGGAGATCTACGATCATCTCGAGAAGGTGGCCGACCGCTTCGACGACGTCGCCAACGAGATCAACTCGATCGTGATCGAGCAAGTCTGAGCATGATCCGGAAAAGTGTGGAGCGGTTTTCCCTGCGACAAACGCGAAGCGTTTGCGCGGAGATCATGCTCAAGAAAACACAATAGAGCGGGGCATCACGTGGACGCCACGCTGGGTCTTCCGGTTCTGACCATCCTGATCGCGGTCGCGCTGCTGTTCGACTTCCTGAACGGGCTGCACGATGCCGCGAACTCGATCGCGACCATCGTCTCGACCCGCGTCCTGCGGCCGCAATATGCGGTGTTCTGGGCTGCGTTCTTCAACTTCGTCGCCTTCGCCGTGTTCGGCCTGCACGTTGCCAACACGATCGGCACCGGGATCATCGACCCGTCGGTGGTGGATGCGACCGTGATCTTCGCCGCGCTGGTCGGCGCGATCGCCTGGAACGTGATCACCTGGGCGCTGGGCATTCCCTCATCGAGCTCGCACGCGCTGATCGGCGGCCTGGTCGGCGCCGGCATGGCGAAGGCGGGCATTTCGGCGGCAGTGTGGAGCGGGCTCACCAAGACCTTGCTCGCGATCGTGCTGTCGCCGCTGGTCGGCTTCCTGCTGGCGCTGGTGCTGGTTGCGATCGTGTCCTGGCTCTCGGTGCGCTCGACGCCGTTCGCGGTCGATCGCGCCTTCCGCATCCTGCAATTCGCCTCGGCCTCGCTCTATTCGCTCGGTCATGGCGGCAACGACGCGCAGAAGACCATGGGCATCATCGCCGTCCTGCTCTACTCGCAGGGCCATCTCGGCGACACCTTCGAGATCCCGTTCTGGGTCGTGCTGGCCTGCCAGAGCGCGATGGCGCTGGGCACGCTGATGGGGGGCTGGCGGATCGTCCGCACCATGGGGCTGCGGATCACCAAGCTGACGCCGATGCAGGGGTTTTGCGCCGAGACCGGCGGCGCCGCGACGCTGTTCATCGCGACCTATCTCGGGGTTCCCGTGTCGACCACCCACACCATCACCGGCGCCATCGTCGGCGTCGGCGCCGCACGGCGGCTCTCCGCCGTGCGCTGGAACGTGGCGAGCTCGATCGTCTACGCCTGGATGATCACGATCCCGGCGTCCGCAGCGGTGGCCGCCGCGACCTATTGGCTCGTGCAGATTCTGAAATAGCGTTGTCGAGCGAAGTGGAAGCCGGTTCGCGTTAAGAAAACGCGTCGAAAAGAGAACTTATCCGACCAGCTTCAGGCCGACGATGCCGGAAACGATCAGCCCGATGCTGGCAAGGCGCATCGCGGTCGCGGGTTCGCCGAGCAGGATGATGCCGAGCGCCGCGGTGCCGACCGCGCCGATCCCGGTCCAGACCGCATAGGCGGTTCCAATCGGCAGCGTCTTCAGCGCAAGGCCGAGCAGCAGCACGCTGCCGGCCATCGCCACGAGCGTCAGAACCGACGGCACCAGCCGCGAGAAGCCTTCGGTGTATTTCAGCCCGATCGCCCAGCCGATCTCCAGCAGGCCTGCGACGAGCAAAATGGCCCAAGCCATAACGAACACTCCGGATAAGGCAGGGTCGTCCCCGCGGATGGTATGGTGAGGAGAAGGTCGTCCTTCTGATGCCTATATGGGGGTGGTGCGGCCACGCCGAATTGCGACAAAACGCCCTTGATTGCGCCCGTTTTCCCTGCCAAACGCTGCCCCGCCATGTCCGACATCTCAGTTTCAGCCGAATCGCCGTCCCGCTCGCCGCTTTCCGAGGAAGTGGCGCGGCGCCGCACCTTTGCGATCATCTCGCACCCGGACGCCGGCAAGACCACGCTGACGGAAAAGCTGTTGCTGTTCGGCGGCGCCATCAACCTCGCAGGCCAGGTCAAGGCCAAGGGCGAGCGCCGCAACACGCGCTCGGACTGGATGAAGATCGAGCGCGAGCGCGGCATTTCGGTCGTCACCTCGGTGATGACCTTCGAGTTCAACGAGCTCGTGTTCAACCTGCTGGACACGCCGGGCCACGAGGACTTTTCGGAAGACACCTATCGCACGCTGACCGCGGTCGACTCCGCGGTCATGGTGATCGACGCCGCCAAGGGCATCGAGGCCCGCACGCGAAAGCTGTTCGAGGTGTGCCGCCTGCGCGACATCCCGATCATCACCTTCATCAACAAGATGGACCGCGAGAGCCGCGACACGTTCGAGCTTTTGGACGAGATCGAGAAGACGCTGGCGCTCGACACCACGCCGATGACCTGGCCGGTCGGCCGCGGCCGCGACTTTCTCGGCACCTATGACGTCGTCAATGGCGGCGTGCGGCTGCTCGAGGGCGGCGGCGCCAAGACCGGCGCCACCGAGCAGATCGACATCGCCGATCTCGGCAAGCGCAACCCCAATCTCGACGTTGCCGAGGTCAAGGACGAGCTGGCGCTGGCGTCGGAAGCCTGCAAGCCGTTCGAGCTCGCCGCGTTCCGCGAGGGCCATCTGACGCCGGTCTATTTCGGCAGCGCGCTGCGCAATTTCGGCGTTGGCGATCTGCTGGAGGGCCTCGGCAAGTTCGCGCCGGCGCCGCGCGCGCAGGATTCCGATCTGCGCAAGGTCGAAGCGGCCGAGCCGCGCATGAGCGCGTTCGTGTTCAAGATCCAGGCCAACATGGATCCGAACCACCGTGACCGCATCGCTTTCGCACGGCTGTGCTCGGGTAAGCTCAGCCGCGGCATGAAGGCCAAGCTGGTGCGCACCGGCAAGAACATGAGCCTGTCCAGCCCGCAATTCTTCTTCGCGCAGGATCGCTCGGTGGCGGACGAGGCCTTCGCCGGCGACGTCGTCGGCATTCCCAACCACGGCACCTTGCGGATCGGCGACACCCTGACCGAGGGTGAGGATCTGACCTTCGTCGGCGTGCCGAGCTTCGCGCCTGAAATCGTCCGCCGCGTCCGCCTGACCGATGCGATGAAGGCCAAGAAGCTGAAGGAAGCCTTGCAGCAGATGTCGGAGGAGGGCGTCGTGCAGGTGTTCCGCCCGCGCGACGGTGCGCCGGCGCTGGTCGGCGTGGTCGGCCCGCTGCAACTCGACGTGCTGAAGGCGCGATTGGACGCGGAATACTCGCTACCGGTCGAGTTCGAGGTCTCTGAATTCTCGCTGGCGCGCTGGATCTCGTCCGACGACCGCAAGAAGCTCGACGCCTTCGTCGCTGCCAACAATTCCGGCATCGCCGACGACGTCGACGGCGATCCCGTGTTCATGGCCAAGAACGAGTTCTATCTCGGCTACACCCGCGAGCGCGCCGAGGGCATCACCTTCTCCAACGTCAAGGACGTGAAGAAGAAGGCGTAAGGCCACATACTCGGTGTCGTCCCCCGGCTCGACCGGGGGACCCAGTACGCCGCGGCCTATCCGTTCAGTCACCGCTGTCTCTGGAATACTGGATCGCCCGGTCGAGGCGACGCCGGGCGATGACAGCGGAGGTTGTACGGCCGCCATCCATCCGCGCGAGGAAATTGAACGCTGCCCCGCTTGATGCGGTCCTGCTGCGGTACCATTTTCCCCGGAACGCATTCCGGGTCCGCCTGCATGCTCCGACGCGTCGCCATCTGTCTCGCTCTTGCCGTGCTGGCCTTTGGCTTCGCGGGCACCGCCTCTGCGCAGCAGCGGCAACAGACCAACCCGGCGCCATTCGCACACACACCTTGCAGTGTGCTCGACGAGGGGCCTTGCATCCCGTCCTATTGCGGCGTGTTCAACAACGGGCCGTGCTTTCCCGAGATCGATTATCCGTATGGCGAAAATCTCCAGCTCACGATCCTGACCGTGCCGCCGCAAGATCAAGCCGAGAAGTACCGCAAGCCGGATCATGACCTCAATACCATCGGCGATCTCTTTGCCGCGCTGCGTTCCTGCTGGGCGCCGCCGCCACCGGACGACGCGCGCGCGGGCATGCAGATGTCGGTGCGCTTCAGCTTCAAACGGTCAGGCGAGATCATCGGTGCGCCGCGCCTGACATTCTCGACGCGGGGCATCCCGGCGGACACCCGCACGACCTACCTCAATGCGATCAACGCCTCGCTCGATGCCTGCCTGCCGCTGAAATTCACCGGCGGGCTCGGCGGCGCCCTGGCCGGCCGCCCGATCATGATCCGCTATGTCGACAACCGAGAGCTCGCCAAGCCCACCGGCAATCCGTGATCGGCGACCCGGCGTAACGCATTGCCACGCGCCGGGCGAAGATGTTACGCGAAGGCATTAATCAATCAGGGGAGGAACATCGTGGGACTGCTCGTCATGATCCTGGGTCTCGTGCTGTTCCTCGGCATCCATGTGCTGACCAGCCTGCGCGAGCTGCGCGGCAGCATCGTCAATGCGATGGGCGAGGGGGCCTACAAGGGCGTCTATTCGCTGGTGTCGTTCGCAGGCCTCGCGCTGATCATCTGGGGCTTCGGCCACTACCGCGCGACCGGATGGATCGATGTCTGGACGCCGCCGACCGCCTTCAAGCACATCACGGTGGCGCTGATGCTGCCGGCCACGATCCTCATCGTCGCCGCCTATATCCGCGGTCGCATCTACACCATTGTGAAGCATCCGATGCTGGCGGCCGTAAAGCTGTGGGCGTTCGCGCATCTGCTCGCCAATGGCGATCTCGGCTCGATCATCCTGTTCGGCTCGTTTCTCGGTTGGGCGGTCTACGACCGCATCTCGCTGAAGCGCCGCACGGATGCCGGCGGTCCGCCGATCCCGGTGGGCGGCCCGACCAACGACCTGATCGCGATCGCGGTCGGTGTCATCGTCTATCTGGCGCTGGCGTTTGCGTTCCACCCGGTCGTGATCGGCGTGCCTGTCATGGGAGCCTGACTATGTCTGTTCAATCCGCCATCAAGCGCAAGACCGCGCCCGATCTGCGCGCCCGCAAGAACGGCGAGCCGATCGTGATGCTGACGTCGTACCACGCGCACACTGCGGCGCTGGTCGACCGTCATTGCGACGCCATCCTGGTCGGCGACTCCCTCGGCAACGTCATGCACGGCTTCGAGACCACGGTGCCGGTCACGCTCGACATGATGATCCTGCAGGGCCGCGCGGTGATGCGCGGCTCGCAGGCTGCGCTCGTCGTGGTCGACATGCCGTTTGGCTCCTACGAGGGCTCGAAGGAGCAGGCGTTTCAATCCGCGGTGCGGATCATGAAGGAAACGCTGTGCGGCGCGGTCAAGCTCGAGGGCGGCGCGCGGATGGCGGAGACGGTGGCGTTCCTGTCGGAGCGCGGCATTCCCGTGATGGGCCATATCGGCCTGACGCCGCAGTCGATCAACACGCTGGGCTCGTTCCGCGCGCAGGGCCGCGAGGAGGAGAACTGGGCGCCGATCGAGAACGACGCCAGGGCGATCGCGGAGGCGGGCGCGTTCTCGATCGTGGTCGAGGCGGTCGCCGAGCCCTTGGCGCGCAAGATCACGCAGTCGATCGCCGTGCCGACGATCGGCATCGGTGCCAGCGCCGCCTGCGACGGCCAGGTGCTGGTGCTGGAGGACATGCTCGGCCTGTCGCCGCGCGCGCCGAAATTCGTCCGCCGCTACGGCAACCTCGGACCAATGATCGAGGAAGCGATCGCGGGCTATGCGCGCGACGTGAAGAGCCGCGCCTTCCCGGGGCCGGAGCATGTCTACGGCATGAAGAAGAGCTGACGAGGCTGATATGGACTGGTCGCAACACGCACTGCCGCTGATGCGGCTCGAGCCGCGCTTCGGCGACCGCGTCGTGCCGGCATTCGCGGAGCGGCCGACGAGCCTGTGGGCGATGATCGCGGATGCGGTCGCGCAGAATGGCGACGGCGAAGCGCTGGTCTGTGGCACGGCGCGCTTGAGCTGGCGCGAGGTCGCCGAGCAGTCGGCCAAGGTTGCGGCGGGTTTGCAAAACTCGGCCTTGTGCCCGGCGACCGCGTCGCGATCCTGCTCGGCAACCGCATCGAGTTCGTGCTGACGATGTTTGCCGCCGCCCATGCCGGGCTCGTGACGGTGCCGCTCTCGACGCGCCAGCAGAAGCCCGAGATCGCCTATGTGCTGAACGATTGCGGCGCCGAGTGTCTGGTGCACGAGGCCGCGCTTGCCGAGCGCATCCCTGACGCCGCCGATATTCCAGGTCTCGCGCATCGCGTATCAGTCAGCGACGACAGCACGTCGCAATTCGCTGCGCTACGCGACAACGCGCCGGCACGGGCGCCGGCGGAGGTGAGGGAAGAGGACACCGCGATGATCCTCTACACCTCGGGTACGACGGGCCGGCCCAAGGGCGCGATGCTCGCGCATTGCAATATTATCCACTCCTCGATGATTTTTGCGTCCTGCCTGAAGCTGACGAAAGCCGATCGCTCGATCGCCGCGGTGCCGCTCGCGCATGTCACCGGCGCGGACGCCAACGTCACGACCATGGCCCGCTGCGCCGGCGCGCTGATCATCATGCCGGAGTTCAAGGCGTCGGAGTATCTGAAGGTCGCGGCGCGCGAGCGCGTCAGCTACACGGTGATGGTGCCGGCGATGTACAATCTGTGCCTGATGCAGCCGGATTTCGACAGCACCGATCTGTCGAGCTGGCGCATCGGCGGCTTCGGCGGCGCGCCGATGCCGGTCGCGACCATCGAGAAGCTCGACGCCAAGATTCCCGGGCTCAAGCTCGCCAATTGCTACGGCGCGACCGAGACGACGTCGCCCTCGACCTTGATGCCGGGCGAACTGACCGCAACCCATATCGACAGCGTCGGCCTGCCGTGTCCGGGAGCCGAGATCGTTGTGATGGGCGCCGATGGCCGCGAGGTGCCGCGCGGCGAGATCGGCGAGCTCTGGATCCGCAGCGCTTCCGTGATCAAGGGCTACTGGAACAATCCGAAGGCGACGGCGGAGGGCTTCACCGCCGGGTTCTGGCATTCCGGCGATCTCGGTTCGATCGACGCCGACAATTTCGTTCGCGTGTTCGATCGCCAGAAGGACATGATCAACCGCGGCGGCCTGAAGATCTATTCGGCCGAGGTGGAATCCGTGCTGGCCGGCCACCCGGCCGTGGTCGAGAGCGCGATCATCGCCAAGCCGTGCCCGGTGCTCGGCGAGCGCGTGCACGCCGTGATCGTGACCCGCAGCGAGGTCAATGCGGAGAGCCTGCGCGCCTGGTGTGCCGAGCGTCTGTCGGACTACAAGGTGCCGGAGACCATGGCCCTGACCGCACAGCCGCTGCCGCGCAACGCCAACGGCAAGGTGATCAAGCGGCAGCTCAGGGAGAGCCTGGCGGGGGGCGTGAGCCGGGGTAGGACAAACTTCCCCGGTTAACGCTTTGATCCGGCTCGCTTTGCCTTGCCTCCGCCACACCGTTAGGGTAACGCCGCCGCGATGTGAGGATCAGGTAGGGGCTGCGCTCCACCGAGATTCGCGGTCCCGAGGGGATGGGATAGCCTTAAGTGTCTGAATTATTTGACGAAGTCGACGAGGAAGTCCGTCGCGATCAGCTCAAGAAGCTGTGGGACAAGTACTCGCTTTTCATCATCGCGCTGGCGATCATCGTGGTCGCGGGCGTCGGTGGCTGGCGTGGCTATCAATATCTCGAGGCCAAGAAGGCCGCCGAGGCCGGTGCGGCGTTCGACCGCGCCGTCGAGCTGTCGGACCAGAACAAGCACCCCGAGGCCGAGGCTGCGTTTGCCGACCTGGTCGCGAAGGCGCCGTCCGGTTACCGCACGCTGGCGCGGCTGCGCATGGCCGCCGAGGTCGCGACCCGCGACCAGCCGGCCGCCGCGAAACTCTATGACGACATCGCAGCCGACCGCAGCGTCGGCGGTCCCGATCAGGACCTGGCGCGGATCCGCGCCGCGCAGATCGTGATGGAAACCACGACCTATCCGAACATGCTGCAGCGGCTCGAGGCGACGGCGACGTCGAAGGACTCGACGTTCCGTCACTCCGCGCGCGAGCTGCTGGCGCTGTCGGCCTGGCGCGCCAACGATGCCACCGCCGCGCGGCAGTGGCTCGACCAGATTGCCAATGACGGCGAGACGCCGCCGAGCATGCGCTCACGCGCCGAAGCGCTGCAGGCATTGTTGCCGCCGGTCGCTAAAAGCTGATCTGAGGCATGATCCGGAAAAGTGGGGACCGGTTTTCCGATCGGATCATGCCCAGACAAAACCCGAGTTTGAGTGAGAGATCGACCATGCGCCGCTCGCAACGCCTGATCGCAGCCGCAGTTCTGACCGCGCTTTGCAGCGCGTTGGCAGGCTGCGGCGGTGGCGGCATGGCCAATTTCGATCCGAGTGACCTGCTCGACTTCCTCGACACCAAGAAGAAGCTGCAGGGCGACCGCAAGCCGGTATTCCCCGAAGGCGTGCCCGGCCTCGAGCAGGGCGTGCCGAAGGAATTGTACAAGGGCTCGCAGCAGGAACAGCTCGACCAGCAGAACGCCGCGGCGGCCGCCGCTGCCCAGCCGGCTCCGCCACCCGAGCCGCCGAAGGGTGCCAAGAAGCACGCCAAGCGAGCCGCGCCGGCCGCTGATCAGGCGGCCGCTCCCGACGCTGCAACCGATGAGGGCGCCCCCGCCGCGGTGCCGCCGGATCCTAAGCCGAAGAAGATCGTCCGCCGCCGCACCACGGCGCCGCCCGCCGACGACCAGCAGGCGCAGCCGGCGCCGCCGGCCCAGCAGACCACGCAACAATCCGGCGGCGCGTTCCCCGCGCCGCTACCGAGCGGCGGATTTAGCCGCTAATTGCCAGCGCGATTCCACCTCGCCCCGCCTGCGGGGAGAGGTCGGAATTCAAGCACAGCTTGAATTCCGGGTGAGGGGGAGTCTCCACAAACTGACTACTTGCGGTGTTCGCGGAGAGGGCCCCTCACCCCAACCCTCTCCCCGTAAGAACGGGGAGAGGGAGTAGGTGCCTCATCATTTGCTTCGACCGCTCTCCATTCCTGCTGTAGTTCTTTCCAGCACCTTGACCCGCGGACTACAGACCGCGCCTGGATAATCCATGTCCTTCACCATCGCCATTATCGGCCGGCCCAATGTCGGAAAGTCGACGCTGTTCAACCGGCTGGTCGGCCAGAAGCTCGCGCTCGTCGACGACGAGCCCGGCGTGACCCGTGACCGCCGCGAGGGCCAGGCCAAGCTCTACGATCTCGAATTCACCATCATCGACACCGCGGGGCTCGACGAGGGCGCCAAGGGCTCGCTGACGGCGCGGATGCAGGAGCAGACCGAAACCGCGATCGAGCTCGCCGACGCGCTGATGTTCGTGATCGACGCCCGGGTCGGCCTGACCCCGACCGACCGCGCCTTCGCCGACTTCGCCCGAAAAGCCAACAAGCCGGTGGTGCTGGTCGCCAACAAGGCTGAGGGCAGGCACGGCGAGATCGGCGCGATGGAATCCTACGCGCTCGGCCTCGGCGATCCCGTCCAGATCTCGGCCGAGCATGGCGAGGGCATGGCCGACCTCCACGAGGCGCTGAGCGCGTTGATGCCGGAGCCTGCCGAGGAGGAGGAAGAGGAAGAGGAGATCGAGGGTGTCGAGGATTGGTCGGACGAGGAGATCGCGCAGCGCCCGATCCGCGTCGCCATCGTCGGCCGGCCCAATGCCGGCAAGTCGACCCTGATCAATCATCTGCTCGGCGAGGAGCGGCTGCTGACCAGCCCCGAGGCCGGCACCACGCGTGATTCCATCGCAGTCGAGATCACCTGGCAGGGCCGCCAGTTCCGGGTGTTCGACACCGCCGGGCTGCGCCGCCGCTCGCGGATCGAGGAGAAGCTGGAGAAGCTCTCGGTGGCCGACGCGCTGCGCGCGGTGCGCTTCGCCGAGGTCGTCGTGATGATGATGGATGCGCAGAACAAGTTCGAGGAGCAGGATCTGCGCATCGCCGACCTGATCGAGCGCGAGGGCCGTGCCATCGTGCTCGCGGTCAACAAATGGGACCTCGTCGAGCGCAAGCCCAACCTGATCTCGCAGCTGCGCATCGATGCCGACCACTGGCTGCCGCAGGTCAAGGGCGCGCCGATCGTGGCCGTCTCCGGCCTGATGGGCGAGGGCATCGACCGCCTGATGATTGCGATCCAGGAGGCCTATGCGGTCTGGAACCGGCGGCTGCCGACCTCGGCGCTCAATCGCTGGTTCGAGCAGGCGATCCAGGCCAGCCCGCCGCCGGCTGTCTCCGGCCGCCGGCTGAAGCTGAACTACATCACGCAGGTGAAGGCGCGTCCGCCGAGTTTTGTGCTGTTCTGCTCGCGCGCCGACGCGATCCCGAGATCCTATCTGCGTTACCTCACCAACTCGCTGCGTGAGACCTTCGATCTGCCGGGCACGCCCATTCGTATTACGCTAAGAGAAAAGGCCAATCCGTTCGCCCACAAGCGCAAACGGCCGTCATGAGCGGCGAGGCCGGGGCTGAGGCGATTTCGGTGCCGCAACCGCGCCGCGGTGCCGTGATCTTCATCTTCATCACCCTGCTGCTCGACATGCTCGCGCTCGGGATCATCATCCCGATCCTGCCCAAGCTGATCGAAGGTTTCGTCAACAACGACACCGCAAACGCGGCGCGCATCTTCGGCGTGTTCGGCTCGATCTGGGCATTGATGCAGTTCGTCTGCTCGCCGATCCTGGGCGCGCTGTCCGATCGCTTCGGCCGCCGGCCGGTGGTGCTGGTGTCGAATTTCGGCCTTGCTGCCGACTATGTGCTGATGGCGCTGGCGCCGAACCTGATCTGGCTGTTCATCGGGCGGGCGATCTCGGGCATCACGTCGTCGAGCATCTCGACCGTGTTCGCCTACATCGCCGACGTCACCGCGCCGGAGCAGCGCGCCGCGATGTTCGGCAAGATCGGCGTTGCCTTCGGCGCCGGCTTCATCCTCGGACCGGCGCTGGGCGGGCTGCTCGGCCAGATCGATCCGCGGCTGCCGTTCTGGGCGGCGGCGGCTTTGAGCTTCGTCAACGGGCTCTATGGCCTGTTCATCCTGCCGGAATCGCTGCCGCCTGAGCGGCGTGCGCCGTTCAAATGGAAGAGCGCCAACCCGATCGGCGCGCTGCGTTTCCTGCTTTCGAACCGGACGCTGGCCGGCCTGTCGCTGGCGACATTCTTCGGCCAGCTTGCGCATGTCGTGCTGCCGTCGGTGTTCGTACTCTACGCCACCTATCGTTACGGCTGGGACACCGGCACGGTCGGCGCGACGCTCGCGCTGGTCGGCCTCTGCGGCATGATCGTGCAGGGTGCAGCGATCGGCCCGATCGTCAAGCTGCTCGGCGAGCGCAACGCGCTGTTCCTAGGTCTCGTCTGCGGCGCTTTGGGCTTCGTGATCTTCGGCGCGGCGCCGACCGGCCAGCTGTTCTGGATCGGCATTCCCGTGATGGCGCTGTGGGGCATCTCCGGCGCCGCGACGCAGGCACTGACGACGCAGCTCGTAGCCGCCGACCAGCAGGGCCAGTTGCAGGGTGCGACATCCAGCGTGCAGAGCATGTCGGAATTGATCGGCCCGTTCCTGTTCACGCTGACGTTTGCGTATTTCATCGGCGACAATGTTCCGCTGAAAATGCCTGGCGCGCCGTTCTATCTGGCCGGCGCGCTGCTGCTGCTCGCGCTCGCCATTGCCTGGCGCGCGACGGCGGCAAAGAGAACGTAGCTTCGTAGAGAGCGTAGCTCCAAGGGCGTGCTGCTGTTCCGCTGGCGGGTAGAGTTCGGCGTGGCAAAAAAGGAGCGCGCGAGGCTTGCTTCCGTCGCGCTGGCGGACAACACGGTGGCCACGCGCTTTCTGCGACCGCCTGAAGGAATGATGGCAGTTGATCTGCCCGACGGCGGCGTGCCTTTGCTCCGATTGGCAGCGATCCCGATGTCGTGCGGGCGCGTTCGATCGCGCGACGGCACAGTCATGCGCATCGGCGGTAAAAGCTCGGGGCGGCACCGGCAGGCGCATTATTCATTGCGACCGTTGAATACGGGGTTCGATGATTGCAGCGCGTTGAGGGCAGTAAAGGTCTCGGTGTCAAATTCGCCATCGGTACGACCCCTGTAAAGCCCAAAATCTCCCAGTAGCTTCTGTACCTCGCTCTTTGTGTCGGCATGCCAGGTAGCGTTCAGATCGAAAAGACTCTTTCGTGCAGAGTCAGACCCCATTCGAAAAGCCGTCAGGAGATATTCTGCCGCTTGCCTCGCATCGCGATCCACACCATCACCCTGGTCAAGAACCAACGCGTAATTGCGCATACCGCCGGGGTTTCCGCTGGCGGCTGCTCGCTCAAACCAGCGAGCCGCTTCGGCCTTGTCCTTCAAAACTCCTATTCCGTTCTCATAGAGATAGGCGAGGTCCGACATCGCAGCCCCGAGACCCTTGTCTGCGGCGCGCCGAAACCAAGAGGCGGCCGCACTCGCGTCTGCTTTGACTACGACGCCATTCAAATGCGCAATTGCGATCTGCCACATTCCCGCCGGGTAGCCGTCCCGCGCGAGATCGAGCAGGATGTCGAGGGCATACACACCGTCGGCCTTGCTCGGCGATCGCAGTAGCGCGCGGGCGAGCTGGACACGAAGGCGCGGCGTCGCGGGGGCCTGGAGAACGGCTGCGATGCAAGCCGGCGCAGCCTCTTTGATGTTGATGTCTTTCAACTCAACCCGCGGCGCGCGCGAATCGGGGACGTCCAATCCATAGCTGGCAAGGCGGTCGCACATCGCAACCGCGTTCGGGGTAGCCCATTTATGAGCGGCGCGGACCAGCTGTGATTGTCGCCCAAGGTACTCACTGAAGGCGCGATTGTTGAATGCGGGGCGAATGGCGGGTTGCTGCTGTGATGGTGTTTGTGTAACCGTCGGTGGTTGAGGAAGCTTGTTTTTGGCAACAGCCTCGTCCTGGTCGCGTTTCGCTGGCGCTATGCCATCGCTCGCTAGGTACACCTGCCCAATGATCTGGTCATAGTAGGCGGGCACCTGCGTATGGCTTACGGTTTGCGAAAGGTTTCGCACGGCTACTTGAATCGACTTTGCAACGTCGACTAGCGAACGGTCCTTCTTCTGAATCTCCTTGAGAAAGACCCGGGTGAAGACCGAGTTTGGATCGAAGTCGCTATCAGAAAGGCGATCCAGTGCCGATTGTCCCACCCCGGCGGAGTAAAGAAGGAAAACTCCTTCTGGAGGTGTGCCCATAGCGAGCCCGCGCGCACCCCCGACAGTTCTGGTCGCGCCGGCTCTGAATGGATTGTCGCGGCACGCATCCAGGACGAAAATTGTGACACGAGCCCCGCGGTCCTGCAAATCGGAGAGAATCTTGTCGATTGGAACGGCCTCGCCGGTGAGAAGACTTTCCTGGCCCTGGTCAACGGGCGGCAGGTCTGTAGGCAGGATGTAGTTCGTCCCCCGGATTTCGATCCCGTGTCCGGCGTAGTAGAGAAAGGCGAAATCGCCCGGCTCGACACGATCCAAGAATGCGGACAGCTGCCGAATGAAATCGCGGCGACCAAGGTCGGTTGCAAGATGAACCTGAAAGCCCATTATTTCCAGGGCGGAAGACACGGCTTTGGCATCGTTTACTGCCCTTTCAAGCTTGGGCACACTTTCGTAGGCATTGTTGCCCACGACGAGCGCCACGCGTTTTTCTGCGCGTGCTTCAAAACCTGCCGAAAGGGGCACTGCGAACGCGCAAGCGAGTAAGACCACGCGAATTTTGGAATTGGGGCGGGCTTTCATGATCGCGTCCATCAGTGCCTGGCGTCTGGGAAGGCTCTAACGTAGCCTGCCCATACAACACTTGGCTTGGCAGCGTAGCACCGGACCTGCGGACGAACATTGGATTTCGTCCGTGCTGGCCGAAGCCGCTGCGAAAAGTGGCGGGTTACGCCTGCGGCTAACCCACCCAATTTTATTCCGTCGCCGGCACCGAATGGTGCTCATGCGTGATGAACCAGTCACCATCGACCTTGCACAAGCCGATCGTCAGCCTGAACTGAAACGTGGCGTCGGGCGCGCCGCACCGCATCACCGCGACGGCGAAGGCCACGTCATCGCCGGCCGTGATCGCGATGTCCTCGATATCGAAGGCGTAGGACGAACGTTGACAGCCGAAAAACAGATCCCAGGTCTTCCTGTACGCATCAAGTCCACGTGAAACGGACAGGCCCGCATCCGCCTCGAGCGCTGCGGCAATACGCGTGACCGCATCTGCGGCTTCATCGTGTGGATGAAGGATCCGCTCGATCCGCGCGGCCAGCCGCTCCGCGACAGCTTCAATGCCGATCCCGAGAAGCGAACGCGCGCGCTGCTCGGCCATCAGCTGATCCTGGGATTGAAGGCGACGCCAGAAGGCCGGTTCGACGGCGACATCTACAATGCCGAGGACGGCAAGTCCTATTCCGTCTCGCTGTGGCGCGACGCCTCCGACCGGCTCAAGCTGAAGGGATGTCTGCTCAAGTTTCTCTGCCAGACCCAGACCTGGAAGCAGACGCTCGACGTGCAGCCCGGACAGCTCGTCGGCCTGACCGGTGACGCCGGCGGCCCGCGTGCCGACAGGGAGTGGGCATCGTTGCCTGCGCCGGCAAGGAAGTCGGCGGCGAAGTGATGAGAAGGAGTAGGGCGGGTTAGCGAAGCGTAACCCGCCGACTTCGTGCGCGGAGACGATGGTGGGTTATGCCTTCGGCTAACCCACCCTACGCAGCGTACGGCAGCTCGCTTATTTCTTCACCAGCGGACACTCGCTGGCCTCGAGCGGCTTGGCGGCGTCGTCCGGAGAGATGGTGGCGATCAGCTTGTAATAGTCCCAGGGATATTTGGACTCTTCCGGCTTCTTCACCTCGAACAGATAGGCCGGGATGATACGGCGGCCGTCGATCCGCAACGGACCCTTGCCGAACAGCGGATCGTCGGTCGGGATCTCCTTCATCTTGGCGACGACCTTGGCGCCGTCATGCGGATTGCCGCCCATCGCGTCCAGCGCCTTCAAATAATGCAGCACGCCGGCATAGACGCCGGCCACCGTCATCGAGGGCATCGAGCCCTTCGGCGAGACCTTCTGGAAGCGCTTCGACCAGGCCCGGGTCTGGTCGTTCATGTCCCAATAGAACGACTCGGTGAAGGTGAGGCCCTGGGCGATCTTCAGGCCGAGCGCATGCACGTCGTTGACGAACAGCAACAGTGCCGCGAGCTTCTGCCCACCCGCGGTGATACCGAATTCGGACGCCTGCTTGATCGCATTGGTGGTGTCGCCGCCGGCATTGGCGAGGCCGATGATCTTGGCCTTGGAAGCCTGCGCCTGCAGCAGGAACGAGGAGAAGTCGGCGGTGTTGAGCGGGTGCTTGACGCCGCCGAGCACCTTGCCGCCGTTCGCGGTGACGACCGCCGCGGTGTCGCGCTCCAGCGCATGGCCGAAGGCGTAGTCGGCGGTGAGGAAGAACCAGCTGTCGCCACCGGCCTTGGTCAGCGCCTTACCGGTGCCGTTGGCCAGCATGTAGGTGTCGAACGTGTAGGAGATCGTGTTGGCGTTGCAGGCCTTGCCGGTGAGGTCGGCGGTCGCAGCCCCCGAGTTGAGCACGATCGAGTTCTTCTCCCTGGCGAGGTTGCTCACGGCGAGCGCAACGCCGGAGTTCGGCGTATCGGTGATGATGTCGACCTTCTCGTTGTCGATCCAGTTGCGCGCGATGTTGACGCCGACGTCGGGCTTGTTCTGATGATCGCCGCTGACCACCTCGACCTTCCAGCCCTTGGCGCGAAGCCCGGAGTCTTCCACCGCCATGTTGGCCGCGGCCACCGAGTTCGGGCCGCCGATGTCGGCATAGAGGCCCGACATGTCGTTCAGCACACCGATCTTGACGTTCTTGTCTTGTTTTTCTTGGGCAACGGCCGGCGTTGCAAGTCCGAGTGCAGCGCAAGCGAGTAGCACGGCGTGGCGCCGCGCGAGCGTCGTCGTCATCAGACATTCCCTCCACTGTGATTTATCCGGGCGGCCCTCTTGTGGAGCCTTGTGCCGGTCGTTCGAGTTCCCGCTTACCCTTTCCGGGTGGAAGCGGCAATCCGCATAAAGCCGGATGAACTGCGTCCAAGCGTCATCCCGCCGTCATCCTCACTTCAGCGCGTCCGAGGTCAGCTTGAACTTCTGGATCCGCTTGCCCTCGACCTCGCCGGTATAGACGTTGCCCTTCTGGTCGACCGCCATGACATGGAGGAGGGCGAACTGGCCGGCATTGCGGCCGCTGTGGCCGAAGGCGCCGACGACAGAGCCGTCGTCGCGCTTGATGATGCGGATCTCGTTGTTGGCGCCGTCGGCGTTGAGCAGATAGGTCTGCTTCGGATCGGGCCACAGCGCGAGATCGAACACCGCGCCGTCACCGCGGGTGTTCTTCTCGTAGAACCATTCCCGCACGAAAGTGCCGTTCTTCTGGAACACCTGGATGCGGTCCTGGCTGCGATCGCAGACATAGACCAGCCCGTCATTGGCGATCTTGATGCAATGCACGGGATTGCCGAACTGCTCCTGCACCGCAGCGCTTGGATCGTAGGGCGGTTGCTTGTCGTCGGTGGGGAGCTTGCCATAGCCGCCCCAGTGCCGCTTGTAGGCCAGCGTGGTGGCGTCGAACACGATGACGCGGCGGTTGCCGTAGCCGTCGGCGACGTAGAGCTCGTTGGCCGCCTTGTCGATCGCGATTCCCGCGGGCCGGCCGAGCTGGGTGGGGTCGTTGCTGTTGGTGCGCGCTGCGATCTTGCCGATCTGGCCGAGATATTTGCCGTCGAGCGAGAACTTCAGGATTTCGCTGTCGTCATCGGCATTGCCGCCGATCCAGACGAAGCCGCGCTCGTCGACCTCGATGCCGTGCTCGCGGCCGACCCATTGGTAGCCGTCGCCGGGACCGCCCCAGGATCGCAGCAGATTGCCGTCGACGTCGAACTCCAGCACCGGCGGCGCGGCCACGCAGCACTTTGCCCGCGGCGGAGTGAGGCTCGCTGCCTTCTCGCCATCGGTCAGCGAGCGCGGCCGGTGGACCACCCAGATGTGCCCCTGCCAGTCGACGGTGATGCCGCCGATCTGGCCGAGGATCCAGTTGTTGGGAAGCTGTTTCGGCCAGGAGGCATCGACCGCGAAGGTCGGGACGTCGCCGGCCTTGGCCGGCGCGGGCGGAACGAGAAGCGCTGACGATGCGATGCAGGCGGAGAGAAACAATCCGGACAGAATGGAGCGCGCGCGATTGAACGTCGGCGTCATGATGCCTCCCGAGCTTCTTCTTGGCGGCCGTGCCGCTGCGGAGGGCAGTCAATCGCGGGGAGGGGAGCGAGTCAATCCGTTCCGCCGTCATTGCGAGGAGCGATAGCGACGAAGCAATCCATGCCTCCGCACGCGCTGAGAAATGGATTGCTTCGCTTCGCTCGCAATGACGGGAGACGCCTACACCGGCGGCTGGAAAGTCCGCAGCGTGCGTGCCTTGTAGTCGTAGAGCTTGCCGGTTTCGGTCCAGTCCGGCGCGCACATCGGCACGATGAATTCGGCGGCCATGTCGGGCGTATCCAAGGTCATCGGGTCTTCGCCGGGAAACACCTGCGCGCGCATCCGCGTGCGGATCGGGCCGGGGCTGAACAGATTGACGCGCAGCGCCGTGTTGGCGGTCTCGTTGGCCCAGGAGCGGACCAGTGCGTCGAGCGCGGCCTTCGAAGCCGCGTAGGGGCCGAGATAGGCGCTGGCCTTGTGCGCCACGCCCGACGTCACGAACACGGCGCGGCCGGCGTCGGACTGGCGCAGCAGCGGGTCCATGCAGCGGATCAGCTGGAAATTGGCGGTGACGTTGATCGCGAACACGTCGTTCCACGGCTTCAGCTCGATGTGACCGAGCGGCGACGAGGGGCCGGCGGTGCCGGCATTGCCGACGAGGATGTCGAGCTTGCCGTGGCGCTCATGCAGCGCGAGCCCGAGCCGCGCGATGCCGTCGTAATCGGTGAGCGAGAGCGGCACCAGCGTAGCGCTGCCGCCGGCCTTCCTGATCTCGTCGTCGAGCTCTTCCAGCCCGCCTTGCGTGCGGGCCACCGCGACGACATGCGCGCCGGCTTTGGCCAGCGCGACCGATGTCGCATAGCCGATCCCGCGCGAGGCGCCGGTCACGAGGGCAATCCGGGAGGCGAGGGGCTTTGTCATGGAAGGGACTCTAACAAATCGTCGTCCCTGCGAAAGCAGGGACCCATACGCCGTGACGGCGATAATGGAAGAAAGTGTTCGTGTCTAATGCTGCTCCAGCCACATAGGCCGGTGGTCATGGGTCCCTGCTCCGTGCGCAACCGCGCACTCGGCAGGGACGACAGCGAGGATGTGGCTAGCTCGCTTCCGCCAGCAGCGAGAGCTGGCGCGGCGAGGGCTCGGTTTCGCTCTGGTCCGTGAGATGGGTCGGATAGGCGCCGGTGAAGCAGTGGTCGGCGAACCTCGGATTTGCCGGGTCGCGGCCCTCATAGCCCATCGCGCGGTACATGCCGTCGATCGACAGGAAGGCGAGCGAGTCGGCGCCGATGATGTCGCGCATCTCCTCGAGCGAATGGGTCGCGGCGAGCAGCCCGCCGCGATCGGGAAGGTCGATGCCGTAATAGTCGGGATAGAGGATCGGCGGCGAGGCAAGCCGGAAGTGCACCTCGCGGGCGCCGGCGTCGCGCATCATGCGCACGATCTTCTTCGAGGTGGTGCCGCGCACCAGCGAGTCGTCGATCAGGATGATCCGCTTGCCCTCGATCGCAGCGCGGTTGGCCGAATGCTTCATGCGCACGCCGAGCTCGCGCACGGTCTGGGTCGGCTGGATGAAGGTCCGGCCGACATAGTGGTTGCGGATGATGCCGAGCTCGAACGGCACGCCGGAATACTGGCTGTAGCCGACCGCCGCGGGCACGCCGGAATCCGGCACCGGCACCACGACGTCGACCTCGGGATGGCTCTCGCGCGCGAGCTGGGCGCCGAACGCCTTGCGCACGTCGTACACCGAGCGGCCGCCGACGATCGAATCCGGCCGCGCGAAATAGATGTATTCGAAGATGCAGGGCCGAGCCGGCTTCGGCGGGAACGGCTTGTGGCTGTGCGCGCCCTTCTCGTCGAACACGATGATCTCGCCGGGCTCGATGTCGCGGACATATTTCGCGCCGATCATGTCGAGCGCGCAGGTCTCCGAGGTCAGGATCGGACGGCCGTCGAGATCGCCGAGCACCAGCGGGCGGATGCCGAGCGGGTCGCGCGCGCCGACCAGCTTCTTGTTGGTCAGCGCGACCAGAGCGTAGGCGCCCTCGATGGTGCGCAGCGCCTCGATGAAACGGTCGATGAAGCGGGTGCGCTTCGACTGTGCGACGAGATGCAGGATCACCTCGGTGTCAGTGGTCGACTGCATCATGGCGCCGCCCTTGACCAGCTCGCGGCGCAAGGTCAGGCCGTTGGTCAGGTTGCCGTTGTGGCCGACCGCAAAGCCGCCGGCGCTGAGCTCGGCGAACAGCGGCTGCACGTTGCGCAGGATGGTCCCGCCGGTGGTGGAATAGCGGACATGGCCGACCGCGGCATTGCCGGGCAGGCGATCGATCACCTCGCGGCGGGAGAAGGCGTCGCCGACCAGGCCGAGCCGGCGTTCACTGTGGAAGCGGCCGCCGTCGAACGAGACGATGCCGGCGGCTTCCTGGCCGCGGTGTTGCAGGGCATGCAGCCCGAGCGCGGTGATCGCAGCGGCCTCGGGGTGGCCGAAGACGCCGAATACGCCGCATTCCTCGCGGAGTGTGTCGCCGTCGATATCTGGGTGGTATCTGAGGTCGTCTCGGAGATGATCTTGCCGGAGATGGTCCTGTCGAGGATGTTCCTGCAATTCGATCGGGCCGAGGTCGAGATCCATTTGGTCGGCGTGATCGGAAGGGGTTTGCATCTCGTTCATCGCCTCTCGTGAGGGGCCCAAACCAAATAAGTTATCGGCCCGCGGGTTTCTCGATCAGCTTTTTCAAGCCGTCACGCGCAGGTTTGCTATAGCCATCGCCCGACGCTGGCGTCGCCTGATCATTGGTATCAGCCGCAGAATCGTCGTCCGGCTTATTCTTCTTGAACTTCTTTAAGATGGTGTTCTCGGGGTCGTCAGGCAAGAGCGACATCAGCCAATCCCCGGTTCCCTGCAGCACCACCCGGGACTTTGCCCCGGTCACCCAGTCGGGCCGCTGCTTGTCCGGAACCAGCCAGGTGAAGAACATGAACGCCACGACCACGATCAGCAGGCCGCGGGCGAGCCCGAACAGGAAGCCCAGGGTGCGGTCGAGCGCGCCGATCCGGGAATCCAGGATCATGTCCGAGATCCGCACCGTGATGATCGAGACCACGATCAGCGTGCCGATGAAGACGCCGGCTACCACGACCACGGCTGCGACCGTGTCGTTATTGAAGTAAGTCTTGGCGGTCGGCAACAGCTTCGAGAAAGCATACAGCGTGACCAGCGCGGCGGCGCCCCAGGCCGCGATCGACAGGATCTCGCGCATGAAGCCGCGCACCATCGCAAGCAGGCCCGAGATCAGCATCACGCCGAGCAGGACGAGATCGAGTATCGTTATGGGCATCGGCTGGTCAGGTCCGCTGGTACGTTTCGGTACGCTGTTAAGGGCTTACGCTGGTTAAGAGCTCTCGCGAATCGGCGAAGTCGGTGCCGTCCTAACTGAGGCGCATCGGGGGCATCCGGCAAGGCCGGAGCGCCACCTGTCCCGCGCGGCGGATGTATAGCGGCGAGGGGCAGATACGTCACGCCCGCTTTAGCCGGTCTCGCGACGGAATCGGGCCGGTGTGGCATTTTTCCCAGCCGTATCAGCGTCTCCGGAGCCGCTCGGGTCGCCTCTTGGCGTACCTTCGTCGTTCCTCGGCGCAGCCCGGCCGCCCCGAGGCGTCCCGCGTGCGGCGATTTCGGCGACCAGGGTGGTCAGATTGCCGACGCTGTTGAGCGCGAGCCCCGCATCGCCGCCGCCGTCGCCGCGGGCCGATTCGGGCAGGATGGCGCGGCCGAAGCCGAGCTTCAGGGCCTCCTTCAGCCGGGCCGGGGTCTGCGCCACCGGGCGGATCGCACCCGACAGCGAAATCTCGCCGAAATAGACCGCGTCCGTCGGCAAGGGCGCATTCACCAGCGAGGACACCAGCGCAGCCGCCGCGGCGAGGTCCGCGGCCGGTTCCTGGATGCGCAGGCCGCCCGCGACATTGAGATAGACGTCATGTCCGGACAATTTGACGCCGCAATGCGCCTCGAGCACCGCCAGCACCATCGACAGCCGGCTCGGGTCCCAGCCGACCACGGCGCGGCGCGGCGTGCCGAGCGAGGTCGGCGCCACCAGCGCCTGCAATTCGACCAGCACCGGGCGGGTGCCCTCGATGCCGGCGAACACAGCCGTGCCCGGGCTGCCGAGCTCGCGTTCCGAGAGGAACAATTCGGAGGGGTTGGTGACCTCGCGCAGGCCTAGCCCGGTCATCTCGAACACGCCGATCTCGTCGGTCGCGCCAAAGCGGTTCTTGGCCGAGCGCAGGATGCGGAACTGCTGCGAGCCTTCGCCCTCGAACGACAGCACCGCATCGACCATGTGCTCGACCACGCGGGGGCCGGCGATCTGGCCGTCCTTGGTCACATGGCCGACCAGGATGATCGTTGCCCCGGTCTTCTTGGCGAAGCGAATGAGGGCCTGCGCGGAGGCGCGGACCTGGGTCACGGTGCCGGGCGCCGACTCCACCGTGTCGGTCCACATGGTCTGGATCGAATCGATCACGATCAGCCGCGGCACCGCGCCTTCCGACAGCGTCGAGACGATGTCCTCGACCGAGGTTTCGGAGGCGAGCTGCACCGGCGCGTCGGCGAGCCCGAGCCGCTCGGCGCGCAGCCGCACCTGGGCGACCGCCTCTTCGCCGGAGATATAGACCGCGCGGTGACCGGCGCGCGCCATCATGGAGGTTGCCTGGGTCAGCAGCGTGGATTTTCCGATGCCGGGATCGCCGCCGACCAGCAGCACCGAGCCGCGGACGAAGCCGCCGCCGGTGACGCGGTCGAGCTCGGTCATGCCCGACGAGAGCCGCGGCGCGTCCTGGGTCTTGCCCGATAGTGATTCTAGCGCGAACGTCCGTCCCTTGCGCTTGCTGCGGATCGAGACCGGCACCGAGCCTGTGGTGTCTTCCTCGGCCAGCGTGTTCCACTCGCCGCAGGAATCGCACTTGCCCTGCCAGCGATTATACGCCGCGCCGCAGTTTTGGCAGACGAAGGAGAGGGTGGATTTGGCCATGGGTGGACTCGATTCCGCATTCTCTGCATAGCACGGATCAGGAGGTGGCAACGCCGATCGCTGTTTGGAGATCAGCACCAAGCCGAATGTGTTTTACGTCCGCGAGCGGGACCGGTTGGTCCTGTCGACGTGCCCTGGAGCGGCGCCGGATGGGAAGTCGGCGCACTCAGTCGATCGGCGCGCTATCGCAAGACGCTGCCTGGTTTGCGGGCTTGTGCCGCGTCTAGACGCGGTTATCTCGCGCAGGCAGCAGCAGGGAAGTCATCTGCGCACGGTGGAGGCGAATTTCTCAAAATCTGTCAGCACTTCGATGTGCTCAGATGTCTTCATGTTCGCGAGGCAAAAGTAGCGGTTAATACCGTAGGGCGCAGCCGTTCGTCTTTCAATTCGGAAGAGTGTTGGATTAACGGCTCGCCACCTAGGATTGGAGATCAGTGTCGCATCAAAGTTTGTTGAGAAATGCCGGTGAGATAGCCGATCACGGCGCCGCCGATTGCGAGATGCCAGAGACTGGCCTTCAGCTCGTGTCGTTCCAGCCAGTGCCGCACCGGCACCATCGCGATCAGGAACAGGCCGATCGCCACGTCGACCGCGTGCGAGGGTAGAGCGAGCAGGGTGCGCGCACCGAGCGCCGCGGCCGGAATCCCCATGATCGAGTAGGCGGCGCAGGCGCGCCAGTCGACCTCGCGCCACCAGGCGAGAATCCGCGACAGATTGGCCATCACGGCGGCGACCGCCATGATCGGCACCGCCTGTTTCGGCCCGTACTGATAGACCAGCACCGGCATCAGCATGATCGACGAGCCGGTGCCGACGATGCCTGAAATGGTGCCGGCGACCAGGCCGACGATGAGGACGAAGAGGAAGCCCACGCGCACTCCGGGACCTGATCCCGAGCCGCGCTGGATGCCCATCTCGGGAGAGGAGGCTCAGTGTGGCCTCATGGTTCGAGGCGGCGCAAGGGCGCCCTGAACCACAGACAACCGCGCGCGCGGCGTCAGTACTTCGCGACGACCGGGCCGCCGAAGCGGTAGTTGACGCGCACCGTCACCATGTCGACGTCCTGGCGGATGCGCTCGTCATGGTTGATCTGGGCGATGAAGGCGGGATCGTAGGTCATGTGAACAGTGTCGGTTCCCATGAACAGATGGTCGTATTCGACCGCCAGCGACCAGTTGGGCGCGATCGCATACTCGGCACCGGCGCCGATCGTGCCGCCCCAGCGCGTCTCGCTGCCGTGGTCGGCGATGAAGCCGACCGGCAGGCCGAGTCCGAATGCCGGCGTGATGAAGCTCTCGTATCGATCGCGCACCACCGCCGCGCCGCCCTTCGCATAGAGCAGGAAGGCGCCCCAGGAATAGCCGATCTGTCCCGTGAAGAGGCCGATGGCATCGATCTTCGATCGGTTGGCGAAGCCCGCGAACAACGGCGCGACGGAGGGGTTCGAACCGGAGAGGTCGGCCCAATTGCCCTGCGCTTCGACGCCGAAGACCCAGGCGGCCTGTTGCCAGCGATAGCCGATCTGGCCGCCGGCGGTCGCGCCGCTTGCGGTGTGGCAGCCTTCCGGCCCGGTGAAGTTCAGGACGCCCAGCGTCGGATTAGTGATGGCGAAGGGGACGATGTCCCAGCACTTCCGGCTCCAGCCGCCGCCGCCATTGGCGCCGACATAGAAACCGCTCCAGTCATAGGTGGCGGCGACGATCGGGGGCGCCTTGACGTAGGGGCGAGCGGCGAGGTCGGCCGCGGAGGCAGTTGCAATGCCGAGCATGAGCGCGGACGCAGCGACGAAATATGTCTTCATGTGCAGCCCCCAATGCATGAATCAAATCGATGCGAGTGTAGTCGATTTCCACGACCCCCGGCTGTACCTGGTTCGCCACATCCGGCCGCATTCGGTGGTATCGGGCGGCCTCGACGAGGTGCGCGAACGCGAAGCTGCGTCCTCATCCTCAACTGTTATCGCCCGGCCCACCGTCATCCCTGCGAAAGCAGGGACCCATAACCACCGGCAGTCATTGTTGAGCGACGCCCGAACGACGAGTCTCTTCGACAACATCCGCTGCGGAGTATGGGTCACTGGTTTCGCAGGGACGACAGCAGTGGTGGGGCAGACGTCATCGCCGCCCCGTCACTTCAACACCACCCACGCCGGCGCATGATCGCTGGCGCCTTCCTCGCCGCGGATGTCGCGGTCGACGCCGGCCTCCGCGAGCCGCGCTGCCAGGTCGGGGCTGAGCAAGAGATGATCGAGCCGAAGGCCGGCATCGCGCGGCCAGCGGTTGCGCATGTAGTCCCAGAAGGTGAACATCGGCTGGTCAGGATGCAGCGTGCGGATCGCATCGCACCAGCCCTGATCGACCAGCACCTTGAACGCGGCGCGGCTCTTCGGCTGGATCAGCGCATCCTTGTCCCACGACCGCGTCGGATAGATGTCGAAGGGCGTCGGCGCAACGTTGTAGTCGCCGGCGAGCACCACCGGGACGTTCTGCTTGAGCAGCTTGGCGGCGTGGGCGCGCAGCCGCTTGAACCAGGCCAGCTTGTAATCGAATTTCGGTCCGGGCTGCGGATTGCCGTTCGGCAGATAGAGGCTGGTGACGACGATGCCGCGCACCGCGGCCTCGATGTAGCGCGCCTCGTGATCGAAGGCGTCGCCGGGCAGGGCGGTGCGGATCAGCACGGGCTCGGCCTTGCGCGCGAGGATGGCGACGCCGTTCCAGGTCCTCTGTCCCTGCCACACTGCGCCGTAGCCGGCCTTCGCGATCGCAGCAGCGGGAAACTCGGCGTCGCTTGCCTTGAGCTCCTGCAAGCTCACGACGTCGGGCTTGGCCGATTTCAGCCAGCGCAACAGGTTCGGCAGCCGGCGGTTGACGTTGTTGATGTTGAAGGTCGCGATCTTCATGGGCACGCGCGACCGGTCACGTCATCAGCCGATGGCAATGGTGGCGGTGCAGGCGGCGCTGCCGTCGGCATGGCAGGGGGCGCTGCTTGCGAGGCGGCCGGCTCGCTGTTCTCGACAACGGTGCCGCTCGTCGCGGAGACGGCATCGCCGCCCTTGTAGATGCGCACGAAGCGGCGGCCGAGGCTGGTCAGCACCTCATAGCCGATGGTGCCGAAATGATGCGCGACCTCGTCGACCGTGATGCCTTCGCCGATCAGCGTCACCATGTGGCCGCGCCGCACGGCGTTCTTGTCGAGATCGGTAATATCGACCGCGATCAGGTCCATCGAGACGCGGCCGGCGATCGGGCAGCGCTTGCCGGCGACCACGACCTCGGCGCCACGGGTGCCGTCATTGGCGCTGGCGGCGCGGAAATAGCCGTCGGCATAGCCGGCGGAGACGATCGCAAGCCGGGTCGGCCGGCGTGCGGTCCAGGTGCCGCCGTAGCCGACGGTCTCGCCGCGATCGATGTTGCGGATCTGCACGATGCGCGCCTTGAGGTCGACCACCTGCTGCATCGGGTTGTCGGCCTCCGGCGTCGGATTGACGCCGTAGAGCGCGCAGCCCGGCCGCACCATCTCGAACTGGAATTGGGCGCCGAGGAACACGCCGGAGGAGTTCGCCAGCGACGCCGGCACGCCGGTGAACAGGCTCGCGATCTCGCGGAAGCTTGCCAGCTGCTTGGCGTTGGCGGGGTTGTTCAAGAGTTCGGCGGAGGCGAGGTGGCTCATCACGAGCGTGATGCCGTGATCGCCGGCATTGATCCGCGGGATGATGCCTTGCGCTTCGCTGACCGTGAGGCCGAGCCGGTTCATGCCGGTATCGATATGGATGGCGGCGCCGCCGGACCAACCGGAGCGGCGGCAGAACACGTCCCACTCGGCGAGTTCATTGAGATCGCCGATCACAGGCTTGCAGTCGATCTTGGCGTAGGCCTCGCCGGTCTGCTGGAAGAAGCCGCCGAGCGAATATACCGTTGCCTGCGGAGCGGCTGCACGCACCGCGGCGGCCTCCTCGACGCTCGCGACGAAGAAGGTCTTGCAGCCCGCCTTGGCAAGCGCCCGCGCAACCTGTTCGGCGCCGCAGCCATAGGCGTTGGCCTTGACCACGGCGGCGCATTCGGCGGGCACTGCGGTCTTCTCGAGCTTGCGCCAGTTGGCGATGATGGCGTCGAGGTCGATGGTGAGGATGCCGGTGGCGGCCGGATGGGCCGCCAGCAGATTGGCTTCGGGCGTCAGCTGCGATTTCGCGTCGGTCACGATGTTCATGCCCCCGTTGTACGCGCGGGGCTCCTGCCGTTCAACCGCGCCGCGGAATCAATGGGAGTGATCCGGAATCTGACCGTCGGGTGCGAGATCGCCGAACCTCGTCACGCTGGCCTCGAAGTGCAATTCGACGGTGCCGGTCGGGCCGTGGCGCTGCTTGCCGATGATGACTTCGGCTTTGCCATGGGCCAGTTCCAGCTCCATCTGCCATTTCTCGTGCTCGGGCGTGCCCGGCCGCGGCTCCTTGTTCGCCAGGTAGTATTCCTCGCGATACACGAACATCACCACGTCGGCGTCCTGCTCGATCGAGCCGGATTCACGCAGGTCGGAGAGCTGAGGTCGCTTGTCGTCGCGGTTTTCGACCTGACGCGACAGCTGCGACAGCGCGATGACCGGGACGTTCAATTCCTTCGCCAGCGCCTTCAGATTGGTGGTGATCTCGGTGATTTCCTGGACGCGGTTGTCGTTGCCCTTCTTGCCCGAGCCCTGCAGCAGCTGGATGTAGTCGATCACGATCAGATCGAGGCCCTTCTGCCGCTTGAGGCGGCGGGCACGGGCGGTGAGCTGCGAGATCGAGAGACCACCGGTTTCGTCGACATAGAAGGGCAGCGATTGCAGCTCGATCGAACAGTCGCGGATCTTCTCGAAATCGAGCTCCGAGATACCGCCGCGGCGGATCGAGCTCGAGGGAATGCCGGTGCGTTCGGCGAGAATACGGGTGGCGAGCTGTTCGCCGCTCATTTCGCAGGAGAAGAAGCCGACGCAGCCGCCGTTGACCGCCTTGGTGGTGCCGTCTGCCTGGACCTCGGGCACATAGGCCTTGGCGATGTTGTAGGCGATGTTGGTGGCGAGCGATGTCTTGCCCATGCCGGGACGGCCGGCGAGCACGATAAGGTCGGACGGTTGCAGGCCGCCCATCCGGGCATCGAGATCGCGCAGGCCGGTCGAGATGCCGGACAGTTTGCCGTCGCGCTGGAACGCCTTCGCCGCCATGTCGACGGCAATCGTCAGCGCCTGCGAGAAGCGCTGGAAGCCGCCGTCATAGCGGCCGGTTTCGGCAAGACTGTAGAGCTGCCGCTCGGCATCCTCGATCTGCGCCCGCGGGGCAAAGTCGACCGGCGCGTCATAGGCGACGTTGACGATCTCCTCGCCGATCTGGATCAGGTTGCGGCGCAGGCTGAGATCGTAAACGGTACGTCCGTAATCCTGCGCGTTGATGATGGTGGTCGCTTCGGCGGCGAGCCGCGCGAGGTATTGGCCGACCGTCATGCCGCCGATGTCGAGCTCGGCCGGCAGGAACGTCTTCAGGGTCACGGGGTTCGCGACCTTGCCCATCCGGATCAGGCTTCCGGCGGTTTCATAGATCTGCTGATGGATGGTTTCGAAGAAGTGCTTCGGCTCCAGGAAGTCGGAGACGCGATAGAAGGCGTCGTTGTTGACCAGGATCGCGCCCAGAAGGCCTTGTTCCGCTTCGATGTTGTGCGGCGCACTCCGGTAGGCCGCGGAGGCGGCGGCGTCGGGCGCGAGCTTGTGGACGTTCGAATCAATCAAGGCCATGGACGAGCTTATTCTTCTGATTTCGTCGTTACTGCGATTTTCGGATGTGGGGCGGCGATCAAGCGCCAGCCCGGCACGAAGCGAAAGGACGGATGTTTCTTATGCACGATTCACACAACGCGATGTGTGAATCCCGGACAGCCGGATGCATTCCGCTTGACTGGGTCTTGTCAGAAACCGGGCAGGGTCCGGCCGATCAGCAATGTCGTTGGTAAAAATCGGATGCCGCCTGAACCTTTTTCAGGACCGGCGAACCCATGGAGAGGTGAGGCGGCTGTTGGCGTCGGGTCCTCAGACCAGGACGAGGAAAGCCAGCGCGATCAAGGCGGCCACCACGCCAGTGGCGATCAGGGCGTAGTCGGTCGCGATATCGCGCTGCGGGTCCAACATCGTCTGGTGCGTTTCTCGGGTCATTCCGGATCACTACGACAGCCCGGAACAGACCTCTGTGAAGCAGATCACACCTGCCGCATTTTTCTTTGCGCCAGGTTCGCGGGAACGACCCGGCGGATTCCGGGTTGTCTTCGCTCAGGGAAGATACGGCGACGATGGCTCAAGAGTTTCAGACGATGCGATTGAGGCTTGGCCGGGCAGGTGGCATGGACCGCCGCTGGCTGGCGTCGCTCGTCGATGCCATGGAGCAGTCGGCGCGTCCGGAGGTCCGGAATGCTCCCTGCGATGCCCGGCTGGTCTCGGCCGCCGTGGCCCATCTGGCGCGTCCGGCACCGACCTTCGCCCATTGCGGATCGGCCTACAGCCTGCGCAACTAGCGACACCCGTTGTTTTGGTCTCACTCGCCGGCGAGTTGCAGCCGGGGTTTGGCGGCGACCGCTTCCCTGAGCCGCAGCCGGGCTTCCTCGTGCCCGATGTAGTCGCGGGTGATCGGGACGACGCCCTGGCGCTTGGTGAGCTGGAGCTGGAAGTTCATCATGTTCTGCACCCGGAACGACATCTCCGAGGCCGCCAGGTAGAATTCCCACATTCGGGCAAAGGCCTCGTCGTAAAGGCGCACCGCCTCCTCGCGCCGCGCCATGAAGCGCTCGCGCCACGCCTTCAGCGTCTCGGCATAGTGCAGCCGCAGGATCTCCATGTCGCAGATCAGCAGTCCGGCCTTCTCGATTGCCGGCATGACCTCGGAGAGCGCCGGAATATAGCCGCCGGGGAAGATGTACTTCCGGATCCAGGGGCTGGTGACGTCGGGACCGGTCGAGCGGCCGATCGAATGCAGCACCATGACACCGTCATCGCTCAGGAGCTCGGCGCAGCGCTTGAAGAAGGTTTCGTAGTAGGCGACCCCGACATGCTCGAACATGCCGACCGAGACGATACGGTCGAACGGGCCGGGAATGTCGCGGTAGTCCTGCATCAGGAAACGCGCGGAATCCGCCAGGCTCCGCTCCGCCGCCCGGGCGTTGGAGATCTGCAGCTGCTCGGTCGACAGCGTGACGCCGGTGACGTCGGCGCCGCTCATCTCGGCAAGATAGAGCCCGAGTCCGCCCCAGCCGGAACCGATGTCGAGGATACGGTGGCCGGGCTTGATCAGGAGCTTTGCGGCGAGGTGGCGCTTCTTGGCGAGCTGGGCGTCGTCCAGCGTCGCGTCAGGCGCCTCGAAATAGGCACAGCTGTATTGCTTGTCTGCATCGAGGAAGAGGGAATAGAGGCGGCCGTCGAGATCGTAATGGCTGGCGACATTGCTCCTGGAGCGGCCACGCACATTGATCTGCTGGGCACGCCGTCCGAGGAACCGCACCCAGGCCTGCATCCTGGCAAAGTTCGGCAGCATGGCCGCCTGGCCCATCAGGACCGCCAGCACCTCGGCGATGGTGCCTCGCTCCACCACGAACGTGCCATCCATGAAGGCTTCGCCGAGATAAAGTTCCGGATCGACCAGAACGCGGACTTCAGCCGCCCTGGTCATGAAACGCGCGGCGACCGGCGTGCCGGTGCCGTCACCGCAGCTGAATTGGGCGCCGCTCGCGGTCGTGAACGTGATCGAACCGCGGCGGATGAAGCGCCCCAAGAAGTATCGCAACAATCGGTCCATCGAGACACCAACGGAACGGCAAGCTGCACACCGACACCACCGGAGCTGATCACTCCAATGTGTCCCCAACCCAAAGATAGGCAGGGAATTCGGGCGCGCTATTGCGTTGTGGTCAAAGCCGATATTCCAAAATGTGACAATTGCGTGGATGCGTCATGCGCGCGCTTCCATTCGCGTGATAATCGGCTAAAAGGTGACCGCCGCGGCCGATCCATGAGGCGCAGGCGGCGATTTTTCCGGAATCTGGAGACTTAAGGAATGTTGAGCCGAGCCCTCAGTCTGGCGGCGGTGACGCTTTTGATTGGCTGCCTGTCAGCCGTACCGGCGGAAGCGCAAAACCTCGAGGCCGGCAAAAGCCCCTCCCAGATCTTCGCAGGTACCTGCACCGTTTGTCATAAGAGCCCGCGCGGCCTCTTGAAGTCGGTGCCGGCCGGTTCGCTGCCGGGCTTCCTGCGCCAGCACTACACGACGTCCAGCGACATGGCCGGCATCCTCGCGTCCTACCTGATTTCGAACGGCGCCAACGACCCGCGCTACCAGGCCAAGGATCAGCCGAAGGGCGCCAAGGGCAGGGAAGGCCGCCAGGAGGCGAACCAGTCGCCGGAGCAGCCGTCCGAGCGTCCCGCCCGACGGCAGAATCAGGGTGCCGCGCCGCAGGAAGGGGCGAAGCCCGACGCCGACGGCTTGAATCCCGAAGGACATTCCGCTCACCGCGGCAAGCGCATGACGCGGCCGAGCGAGGCGCCCGAGGGTGCCAGGCCGGACGACGGTCAGGCCCCGCAGGCCGCGGGCGAGGGCAAGCCGTCACGTCAGAAGCACGGCCGTCGCGGCAAGCCCGTCGAGGAGCCGAAGTCCGAGGACGCACCCAAGGGCGAGGCCGCGGGTGAGGAGCCCAGGACCGCGGTCAAGCGCGAGGACAAGGGTGAGGCCGAGAAGCCGGCAAAGCCGGCCTCCCAGCCCGATACGGCCAAGGTCGATGCGCCCAAGAGCAATGCAGGCAGCGAACCGGCTCCCGCGCGATCCGACCCGGTTCCGCAGGTCACACCGGCGCCTGGGCCCGCTGCTGCCCCATCGCCCGCGCCGGCGCCCG
>NZ_JACMYO010000069.1 GCF_020889685.1 Bradyrhizobium oropedii | reverse complement strand
GGCCGGCCCGCGGGGGGCAAACTGGCGGGGTGATTCGCCGCCGCGTCCGCCGCCGAAATTGCCCCTGTTGCCGTAGCCGCCGCGGCCATAACCGCCGCGTCCCCCCTCCGGGGCAAAGTTGCGTTGCAGCCGCTCCTGCAAATCCTGCCGGTAATAGCGGCGCACCACCTCGTCGCGGATGCCGCCCGTGAGCTCGCCGATCCGCGCCTCCAGTGCTGCGCGGCGCTCGGGCGTGTCGAAATTGCCGCCCTCGATCTCGCGCGACCAGATCATTTCGGCGAGCGGCCTCGCGGCGCCGATCACATCCTCGATCGCGCCGCGGCCGCCGGAGCGCGCGAGATCGTCAGGGTCCTGCCCTTCCGGCAGCAGGGCTATGCGCAAGCTCTTTCCCGGCTTGAGCTGGGGCAAGGCAATGTCGGCGGCGCGATAGGCGGCCTTCTGGCCGGCGCGGTCGCCGTCGAAGCAGAGGATCGGCTCGTCCACCATCTTCCAGAGCATCGCCAGCTGGTTCTCGGTCAGCGCGGTGCCGAGCGGCGCGACGGCGCCGGGAAAGCCCGAGGTGACCATCGCGATGACGTCGACATAGCCCTCGACGACGATCAGTTGTGCGCCGTCATGCGCGGCCTGTCGCGCGGTGAACAGATTGTAGAGATTGTCGCCCTTGTGAAACAGCGGGGTTTCCGGCGAGTTCAGATACTTCGCCGGAACGTCCTTCTCCAGCGCACGGCCGCCGAACGCGATGACGCGGCCGCGGGCATCCGTGATCGGGAACATGACGCGGTCGCGGAAGCGATCGAACGGCACCGGCTTGTCCTCGCCGGACACCAGAAGCCCCGCCTCTACCATGTCCTCGGTGGAGATTCCTGACGCGCCCAGATGCTCCTTCAGTGCGAAGCGATCGGGCGGCGCGTAGCCCATCCGGAACTGGAGCTGGGTCGCCGGCGAGATGCTGCGGTCGGCGAGATAGCCGCGCGCCTTGGCGCCGTTGCGTGAGGCCAGCGTCTCGGCGAAGAACTTTGTCGCCAGTTCCATCACGTCGTGCAGGGTGCGGCGATGCTGCTCGTGCCGTGCCGCATCGGGCGTCACGGCCGGCAGCGACACACCCGCCATCGCCGCGAGGCGTTCCACCGCCTCGGGGAACGTCACGCCCTCGGTCTTCATCAGGAAGTCGAAGATGTTGCCGTTCAGCCCGGAGGAGAAGTCAAACCAGGCCTGCTTCTGGTCGTTGACGAAGAACGACGGCGTCTTCTCCTGCTGGAACGGTGACAGACCCTTCCACTCTCGCCCGGCCTTCTTGAGCTTGACGCGCCTGCCCACGACTTCCGAGACCGGAAGCCGGGCGCGTAGTTCATCAAGGAATTCGGGCGTGAAACGCATCAGGGTGATTCTGGGCTCGGGCGACGAATCGCGGACAACCGGTTAGCCATATAGCGGCACGACCGGGCATGCCGAACAATGTGGGGCTTTTCCGGGCTATTCACAGGCCCTGTCTGTCACGGCTCCGTCGAGCGGGCTACCCCCGAATCCACGGTGGAGAGCCTGCACGGCAAGCTTGCCCCCTTGCGGCTTCCGGGATTGGATAGGCCATGTTCACGACATTCAGAGGCGGACAAAGCGGCGGCTGGCAGGTCACGTCCATCACGCGGGTGAAGGGCGAGACGCTGCCGAAGGTTGCCGCGCTGTCGATCGTTGCGAGCGAGTCGATCGCGCTGCCGCTGCTGCCGGCGCAGACCTCCTGGCGGCTCGCCGGCGTTGCCAGCCATCTGCGGTACACCGAGAAGGAGGAGCGCGAGAAGCTCGCGGCCGTGCAGGCCGGGCTCGGCCGCAGCGAGGCAACGCATGCGGCGCTGATCCCGATCAGGAAATCCGCGGCGTGGTGGGAGCTGACGCAGGAGGAGCGCCGCAAGATCTTCGAGGACAAGTCGCACCACATCGCCGGCACCCTGAAATTCCTCCCCGCCATCGCCCGCCAGCTGTTTCATGCCCGCGACCTCGGCATGCCCTTCGACTTCCTGACCTGGTTCGAATTCGCCCCCGAGCATGTCGCCCTGTTCGACGAGCTGGTCGGCATGCTGCGCGCGACCGAGGAGTGGAGCTATGTCGAGCGCGAGGTCGACATCCGGGTCGAGCGCGAAGTCTGAAGCAGTCAATGCTCCAGAAACTTTCCTGACGCGATCCGCGGCAGCTCGGCGACCGGCCAGTTGTAGAGATAGGTCCACGCCTCGCTCACGATGCCGTCGGCGCGCGTAACGTGCAGCATCTCGCGGAGATATTCGGTCGGCGGCGGAAAGCCCTCGCCGCAGGCTTCGTACATGTCGAATTCACGCAGCATGGCCTCCCGCTCGCGCAAGCGGAACAATTCACCATGCACGATGTCGGCGGGATCGTCGGACACGACCAGGCCCGGATAGTGCTTCACGAGGTAGAGCCGGCCGCGGCACTGCGCCGACCCGAGGAATTCGGCATTGCCCGTGAGCAGCTTCGCCATCGGATGGTCGAAGCCGCGCATCAGCGTGCCGTAGACGAAGAGGAGATCGGAGGTCATGGGCTCACTTGTCATTCCGGCAGAACGTCACGCTCGCTGTCGTCCCTGCGAAAGCAGGGACCCATAACCACCAATCCAAATCGTTGCGCGACGCCGGAACGACGGGTTCTGTCTACAACGGGAGCCGCGGCGTATGGGCCCCTGCTCCCGTGCGCAATTGCGCACTAGGCAGGAACGACGACGGAAGGCGCCGCAATGGTGCCTGCCCTGAATGACGGAAGGTACGAGAAGAATCAAGCCGCCACCACCTCGTCGGTCACCACCACGAACTTCGCCAGCGTCATGCGGCCGAAACTCGTGGTGAGCGCGACGTCGGCAGCGTCGCGGCCGGTCGCCATCAGGATGCGGCCGATCCGCGGCGTGTTGTGGCGGGCGTCGAAGGTATACCACTGGCCCGACAGATAGACCTCGAACCAGCCGGAAAAGTCCATCGGCGCGGGATCTGGCGGCACGCCGATGTCGCCGAGATAGCCGGTGCAGTAGCGCGCCGGAATGCCCATGCAGCGGCAAAAGGTGAGCGCCAGATGCGCGAAGTCGCGGCAGACGCCGGTGCGGCTTTCATAGACGTCGTGCGCCGACTTCATGTGATGGGCATGCTGGTAGCCGAAGGTCACATGGTGGTGCACGAAATCGGTGATCGCCTGCACCCGCGCCCAGCCGGGCTGTGAGTTGCCGAACAGCGACCAGGCGATGTCGGTCAGCTTGTCGGTCTCGCAATAGCGGCTCGGCATCAGATAGAGCAGCATGTCATCGGGTAACTGCTCGACCGGCAGCTGCTGCGCCGCCGGATTGACGAGGTCGGGCAATCCGGAATCGCGCACCAGTGCGTTGCCGCGGAAGGTGACGCCGCCGCCAGGGGCGACCAGACGCCCGCAGACATTGCCAAAGCCGTCGCGATAGAGGCCGATCGGGACATCCGGCTCGGTCAAAATGCGCTCGGTGCCGACGACGTCGGCGTAGCGCGAGGGATGGATCGACAGCATGATCACCATCGGGGTCGGCTGCGCCGCCGTGTAGGTGATCTCGAAGCCGACCCTGATCTGCATCGTCAGGCCGTCTCCCGCTCTACCACGCTCTCGCCGACCGAGACGACCTTGATGTCGACGTCCATCGCGAGATAAGCATCCGCGGCGCCGAGATAGACGCCATGCAGCGGGATCGCCTGGCGCGGATCGCGCGCCACCGCGACGCGGATCAGATCGCGGGTGCCGACGATGCCGTTGGTCGGATCGAACTCGATCCAGCCCGCGCTCGGCAGATAGACCTGCACCCAGGCGTGGGTCGAGCCGCCGCCGACATAGCCATGCGCGCTGCCGGCGGGCATCGCGAGATAGCCGGAGACGAAGCGCGCGGCGATGCCGAGCCGGCGCAGCGCCTCGATCATGAACAGCGCATAGTCGCGGCAGGTGCCGGACTTCGTGCGCAGCGTATCGAGCGGATGCTGGGTGCCCTGCTCATAACGCTTGCGATAGCTGAACGCCTCGCGAATGCCATGGGTCATTTCGCTGAGGATCTTGAAAGTCAGCGTCGGCGCCTCGACATCGAGGAAGCTCCGCGCCCAGGCCGACAGCTCGCCGTTCGGGTCGCCATATTGCGGCGTGATGAACTGCTGCAGGTCGGGGAATTCCTCATCGTCGTAGAGAAACGGATAGAAGTAGGCAGGATCGTCCGGCGTCAACGCGAACGTATCGGCCGCATTGTGCTCCACCGTCGCGGTCGAGACAAAGGACAGCGTGTCGGCGCGCTCGTCGAAGGCGGCGATCGCCACGCTGTTGCCGAACACGTCGTGGATCCAGCGCAGCGACATCGGCTGCGGATCGATCACAAGCGCGCTGTCGAGCACGCGCAGATCGTGGCCGTCGCGGGGACGCAGCATGATGCGGTGTTCGCCGAACGCCACCGGGCGCGCGTAGCGATAAACGGTCTTGTGATGGATGGTCAGGAGCGGCATCTTCAAACAATCATCGTGATTTCGGACCGTATAATCTATAGAGAAAGCTGCTCGATTCCAAACCAGCATGCCGCTTGAATAGGCAAAGTTGAGGAAAAAGGCCCTTGAATTACGGCGGCGGTCCATTGTTTCTGCTCGCAAGCACCGATGTTTCACCGGTTCTTGAACGTAACCCTGCCGGCGGCTCGCCGTTCCTATTCACCTGCGACCACTACGGCCGGCTGATTCCCTCGCCGCTCGGCGACCTCGGCCTGCCCGAAACCGAGCTCGAGCGGCACATCGCCTGCGACATCGGTATCGCCGGCGTCGCAACCCAGCTCTCCGACCTGCTCGGCGCGCATCTGATCGCGCAGCGCTACTCGCGGCTCGTGATCGACTGCAACCGTCCGCCGCATGTCGCAAGCTCGGTGCCGCTGATCAGCGAAGCCACCACGGTGCCGGGCAATGAAGGCCTGTCGCGCGAAGCCGCCGAGATGCGGCGCGCGCAGATCTTCGATCCCTATCATCAGCGCATCGAGGAGGTCATCAACGAACGTGCGCGGCAAGGCATGCCGACGGTGCTGGTGTCGCTGCACAGCTTCACACCGGTCTATGCCGGCATCGCCCGCCCCTGGCACATCGGCACACTCTACCACCGCGACACGATGCTGCCGCCGCGGCTGCTGAAGCATCTGCGCAGCGAAGGCGATCTCGTGGTCGGCGACAACGAGCCTTATGCGGTCAGCGACGAGACCGACTACACGATCCCCGTGCATGGCGAGAAACGCGGCCTGATGAATTCGGGCATCGAGATCCGCCAGGACCTGATCTCCGACCAGGCCGGCGAGACGGCGTGGGCCGAGCGGCTGGCGCGCATCCTCGGCGAGATCGAGACGACGTTGCGCGCGGAAGCGCTGATCTAGGCGAGCGAACGGACTCCGCTTCACCTCGCCCCGCGTGCGGGGAGAGGGAGCGTCAATTCGGCCGGCGCCGCCAGATGAACACGAGATAGAGCAGCACAGGCAGGCCGAGGGCCACCCAGGAGACGGCATCCCACCAGCCGTCGCCGACCAGTGCGCTGATCAATCCCACCGTGCTCACGATCGCAATGACGAGCGGAGCGGCGAATATCTGGGTCAGTGAACGATGTACGACCATGCCGATGTCACGACGCGAGTGCGGGGTTGTCGATCGAGGCGGCGTTGGCGATGGCGCGCTCCTGGCTCTCGCCCGCCCTGCGGCGGCGCATCCACAAATACACGCCGGTCACCAGGATGAAGATGGTGAGGATATCGAGCAGCGCCCAGACGATCTTGAGCGGCATGCCGCCGTAATCGCCGAAATGCAGCGGCTGCGAGACATACAGCGTCGACACATACCAGGGCATGTCGCGGCTGTCGGTCAGCGTGCCGGTTTCCGCATCGATCAGTGCGGGCTTCAGCAGACGCGACGTCAGCGGCGTATCGCCGTGCAGGAATACCGCATAGTGGCTCTTGCTGCTGAATAGCGTTCCCGGGAAGGCGACGAAGCTCGGCGTCATGCCGGGCACCGCGTGCCTCGCCACCTCGACGGCGCCGTTCAGCGAGGTCAGCTTCGAGGGCACCGGCCGGTCCTTGTACTGCGCGGTCATCTCGGCGAGCTGGCCGAATTGCCACATCTTGAGCACGAGATCGGCCCAGGTGTTGATGACGCCGGTGAAGCCGACAACGAGTGTCCAGGCGACCAACAGGATGCCTGCGAGATTGTGGACGTCGAGCCAGCGCACGACGCGGGTCCGCTGCGCGCGATAGGCGCCGAAGCGCAGCTTCCGCATCGACGGCGCATAGACCACGATGCCGGAAATGATCGCGACGCAGAACAGGATCCCCATCAAGCCGAGAAACAGCTTGCCGGGCAGCCCCGCGAACATGTCGGTGTGCAGCTTCAGCATGATGTAGGTGAAGCGGCCGGTCACATCGGGGGAATCGAGATAGGCGCCGGCGTGCGTATCCATCCGGATCAGCAGGTTGTTGGTCGGATCTGCATCGATCGTCGGACCGACGCTGACCCACATCGCGCCGGGTTCGTCACGATCCCAGATCAGGAAGTGCGGCACCTTGCCCGGCGCCTGCGCGAGCGCGTTGGCGAGCAGATGGTCGAGATTGGCCGGAGGCGTTCCTGCCGGCGCCTCGGCCGGCTTGACCTGGTTGTGCAGGAGATCATCGATCTCGTCGTGGAAGATCAGCGGCAGGCCGGTGATGCACAACAGCAGCATGAACAATGTGCAGATCAGGCTGGTCCATTTATGGACGGCGCCCCATCGCCGCAGGGATTTGGTCGTCGCAGTCAACTTCGCTACCTAATTCAGGAGTCTCCATTGTTGTCGTCACTAACACGATGAAAGATGCGCGCAGCCGCACAGCGCTTAGAACTCGTCCAGTCTTGGACCTATCGTTGCGCGTGTTGCGATCACGCAACGAGCGCTTGCGGGAACTGCGACGATGCGCCTCGGCTGTCAGCAGAATTCTTAGGGCCGTTCTAAATGGAATCGCCGCGATCGGGTCTGCGTCAACCAGCTCGTGCGGCCTGAACGGGATGCTTCGCCTGCCATTTGGGGCCCGGCCCGCGCATATAGTGAAGCTCGGGCCGGTAGGGATCGCGAACTCGCGCGATGAAACTCCGCCAGCCGGTCGCGATCGCATTCATGCCGCGGCGAAGAGATGACAATGACGGCTGCAATGACGGCATGGTTCGCCCTCAGTGCGCTTTGCCGAGCACGAATGCGAAGGGCAGGATCACGATCTCCTCGCCGTCCTCGTCGCTGACATGCACGGCCCAGTCGCGCCAGTCCTCAAGACTGACCGTTGCGACCAGCGAGCGCATCATGCGGGTCGCCGCCTCGCAGGCCTCGGAGAGGCTGGCGACCGAGGTGCCACGGCGATCCATCAACACCCCGCGTGTGTTCGAGCAATGGAAATAGACCTGAGTCATGTGCGTATCCTCGCAAGCTCCGGGCGAGCAGGCTCGCCACTGCATGACGAAGCTTTACGCAGCCTGCGGGCGGCCATCCGTGACGCGGCTCACACATGCGCGGGCGGCGCGGCGACCGCCTCACCAAATCGCGATTTGACAGTTTTTCTATATTTGTCAAAATCGTCAAATGGGACCGAAAACCCGCATTCTCGATGCCACCATGCTGGTTTTCCGCCGGCACGGCTTTCGCCGCTCCTCGATCGAGCAGGTCGCCGAGGCGGCCGGCCTGACGCGGCAGGCGCTCTATCACCATTTCGAGTCCAAGGAAGCGCTGTTTCGCGCCGTGATCGAGCGCGTCCATGAATCCGCGATCTCGGCCGAGGAGACGGCCGTTGCCGAGGCGGAAACCGCGGGCGGTAATCTCGGCGACATTCTTGCCGCGGGGATGACCGCGCGGATGTCGACCATGATCGCCTCGCTGGACGGCTCGCCGCACCTCGAAGAATTGTATTCCGAACACCTCGTGCACGCCCGCGACCTCTACCAGACCTATGCCGCGCGCTACGCGGAGCGCATGGTCGCGACCATCGCGCGGATCGTGCGCAAGCAGCAGCTTGCGCTGCCGCAGGGCCTCTCGCCGGTCGAATTCGCGCGGCTGGTCGAAATGTCGATGTACGCAGCGAAGTCGCAGTATCCGGCGATGCAGCCGGCCGATGCGTTCCTGAAGGACATGGCGATCATGGTGCGGACCCTCTGCGCCGGCGCACTACCGAAATCCGAGAAGCCGCCCGTCAAGAAGGCAGCGCCCCCGAGAAAGCCGACACGCAGGACAGCTGGAGGACAGCCATGACCACGACGACCATCAACGGCCGCGTCGAATCCTTGCCCGACGATCCCGATGCGCTCCTGATCGACATCGTGCGCGACCAGCTCAAGCTCACCGGCACCAAGCTCGTGTGCGGCGCCGGCGTCTGCGGCGCCTGCACCGTGCTGGTCGACGCGCGCCGGTCGCAAGCTGCCTGATGCCGGCGCAAGCCGCCGCCGGCAAGGCCGTGACGACGGTGGAAGGCATCGGCGCAGCACAGCTGCATCCGGTACAGAAGGCGTTCATGGCGCATGACGCCCTGCAATGCGGCTTCTGCACGCCGGGCTTCATCGTGGAAGCGACCGCGTTCTGCGACCAATGGCGCGCGACCAAGGGGACGGCGGTGCCTTCACGCGAGGAGATCGGCGCGGCACTGTCGGGCCATCTCTGCCGCTGCGGCGCCTATGACGGAATTTTCCGCGCGGTGGCGGACGCCTGCGCCGGCCGTTTCGACGGCGACAATGTCGCAGCCCCTCGCATCGAGGCGCGCGACAAGGTGACGGGCGCGGCGAAATACACCGTCGACATCAACCATGATGGCCAGCTCGAAGGCCTGATCCTGCGCTCGCGCGACGCGCATGCACGCATCACCGTGCTCGATCTCGCGCCGGCCCGCGCCCTGCCCGGCGTCGCCGCGGTGTCGCTGCTCGGCGACGACCGGATCGTGCGCTATGTCGGCGAGCCGATTGCGGCGGTCGCAGCCCGCGATCGCAAGTCCGCGCTGGCTGCGCTGGCCGCGATCAAGGTAAGCAGCGAGAAGCTGCCCGCGGTGGTCGGGCTCGACGCCGGACGCAAGGACGGCGCGCCCGTGGTGTTCGACAAAGCGAGCCGCAAGCGCGCCGGCAACGTCTCGGAGGCGGCCGGCGGACCGGCGCCCTGGAAGCAGAACATCCGCGGGCCGACCGCGGTGTTCTCGACCCGCGCCAAGAAGGCCCGCAGCTGGGTCGATGAAGCGCGGCAGGCGAGCAACAAGCTGCTGGTCGAAGCGACCTTCCGAACCGCCACGCAACAGCATGCATGCCTCGAGCCACACGCCGCGGTGGCGCGCTTCGACGGCGACCGGCTGACCCTGCACGCCTCGACCCAGCAGGTGTTCCACCTGAAGGAGCAGATCGCGAAACGCTACAAGATCGATCACGACAAGGTCCGCGTGATCGCCGACCACGTCGGCGGCGGCTTCGGATCGAAGGCCAGCCTCGGCACCGAGACGATCGCAGCCATTGAGCTGGCGCGCGAGGCGAAAGCGCCGGTGCGCGTCGCTTACGATCGGCAGGAGGAGCTCTCGGTCGCCGGCTATCGGCCGGCTGCGGAGCTGAAGGTCGCGCTGCTCGCTTCCGACCAGGGCGGCCTGAAGGCACTCTCCGTCACCGCGCATGCCGATACGGGGGCCGCCACCAACTCGACCATCGCGGGCCTGGCGCGGCTGATCTATCCGGCCGAGGCGAAGGACCTTTCGGATTTCGACGTCATCAGCAATCTGCCGCCCGGCGCCGCCTTCCGCGGCCCCGGCGGTCCGCCGATGGCGTTCGCGGTCGAGCAATCGATCGACGAGGCCGCGCTGCGGCTCAAGGTCGATCCGATCGCCCTGCGCAAGCGCTGGGATCCCGATCCCAACCGCCAGCGGCTTTACGATTGGGCATCAGGGCTCGATATCTGGCGCAATCGCAAACCGCAGCAAAACGGGCGCTATCGCCGAGGCATCGGGGTCGCGACCGGTTACTGGCTCTATCTCTGGCAGCCCAACGTGAAGGTCGAGGTCGCGGTCAAAGGCGGCCGCATCGTCGCCAGCACCGCGACGCAGGACATCGGCACCGGCACCCGCAGCGTGCTGGCGGACACCATCGCGCGCGAGTTCGATCTCGAACCGTCTGACATCGATGTGCGGATCGGCGATTCCTCGCTGCCCGAAGGGCCAGGCTCGGGCGGCAGCCGCGTCACGGCTTCGGTGATGCCGCCGACGCTGCAGGCGGTGCGGAAACTGAAGGCCGCGATCCTCGAACAGGCCACGCGAAAACCCGCGCCCGGCTCGAACGCGCCCTGGCGCGAGCTGATCGCGCGCTCGCCCGACATCGCGGTGACGGAGGCGCGCGGCGAAGACGGCAAGAACACCGCGCCCGGTATTCGTTCGCCGCTGCGCGAAGTCGGCCTGATGGGCATGGTGTTCGGCTGGATGATGCGCCGCTTCTCGAACATTGCGGTCGGCGCCGGCGTGCCGAGTTCGGTGCAGGTGATCGAGGTGGAGGTCGACACCTGGCTCGGCCATGTCCGCGTGCTCAACGTGCATACCGGGATTGCAGTCGGCAAGATCGCTTCGCCCGCGCTGGCGCGGAGCCAGGCCTGCGGCGCGGTGATCCAGGGCCTCGGCTATGCGCTCTACGAAGCACGCGAGCTCGATCCGAACAGCGGCGACGTGCTGACCGCCGGGATGGAGGATTATCGCATCCCGGGGATTGCCGACACGCCCGAAATCAATGTGCATTTCGATGAAGCCGGCTTCGACCATGTGCTCGGCAACAGCGTCGGCATCGGCGAGGCATCGACGGTGCCGACCTCGGCCGCCGTCGCCAACGCGATCTACGACGCGATCGGCGTCCGCCTTACTGAAATTCCAATCCGGCCCGACCGCATCGTCGCCGCGCTGAAAGGGAGGACCGCCGCATGAGCGTCGCAACCGCAGAGGTCATCACCGCGCCCGAATTCCGCGCCGCCGGCACCGACCTGTCGGAGCGCCGCCGCAGCGGCCTGTCATGCGGGTCGATCATCGATCTCACCACAAGTCCCGATACGATCGGGATCACCTGGGGCACGGACGGCGCGGCGCGCATCGGCGCCCTGACCGCAATCGCTGCGATCGCATCCGACGCGCGGCTCGCGCAGGCCTATCCGGGCATCACCGCCGCTGCGCAGGGGCTCGCCACGCCGCAGATCCGGCACATGGCGACGCTCGGCGGCAATCTCGCACAGCGCTCGCGCTGCTGGTACTTCCGCAATCCGCAGATCGCCTGCCTCAAGAAGGGCGGCTCCGACTGTCCGGCGCGATCGGGCAACCATCTCTATCACGTTGCGTTCGACCTCGGCCCCTGCGTGGCGCCGCATCCGTCGACCATGGCAATGGCGCTGCTCGCCTATGATGCCAAGGTCACCACCGACCGGCGCAGCGGATTGTCGATCTCCGACCTGCTCGGCGACGGCAGCAACGGCACGGCCGACAATCTGCTTGCGTCAGGCGAACGGATCGAGCGGATCGAGCTCCCTGCCCCGCAGGCCGGCGAGCGCGCGCTGTACAAGCGCGCCATCAGCCGCTCGTATGCGGAATGGCCGCTGGCCGAAATCTGCGTGCGGGCCGTGATTTCTGGCGGCATGTTTCAGCAGGTTCACATTACGGCGGGCGGCGTCGCCCCGGTGCCGCTGCGTCTTGTGGCAAGTGAGGCGGCGCTACAGGGGAAGCCGGCCAATGCGGCCAGTGCTGCGCAAGCCGCCGAGCTGGCGGTATCGGGCGCAAGACCGCTGCCGATGACCGGCTACAAGCTCGAGCTGCTGACTGGCCTGGTGCGCGACGTGGTCGAGCGGATCGCGGTGTAGCTGAGCCTCACCGCGCCCGCGTCAAAGCCAGCCAGATGCCGCCGCCGATCATGAAGCCGCCCGAGATCCGCGACATCAGCCGCGTCCGCTCCTTGGAGAAGAATTTTCGGGCGCGACCTGCGGCCAGCGCGTAGGCGGCGTCGGTCAGCACGGCGGTTGCCATGAAGGTAACGCCGAGCAGCGCCACCTGCGGCAGGTGCGGCTTGTCCATGTCCATGAACTGCGGGATGAAGGCGCCGAAGAACACCAGCACCTTCGGGTTCGAGAGCAGCACCAGAAAGCCTTGCAGGAAGAAGCCGCCGCGCGGCGGCGGCGGCTTGTCGTCGGTGCCGACGCCTTCGACCGGCGAGCGGATCAGCTTGATGCCGAGCCAGACCAGATAGGCGGCGCCCGCGAAGCGCACCCAATTGAACCAGTAACCCATGGTGGCCATCAGCGAGGTCAGGCCGACCGCGACAATACCGATCATGATCGCAAGCCCGACCTGCGCGCCCAGCACATTGGTCAGCGCGGCACGCGTGCCGTAGCGCAGCCCGTTCGCGATCACCATCGTGACGATCGGACCGGGCAACAGCGCCAGCGCAATGCAGGCGGCGACGAAGGCGAAATAGGCTTGCAGGGACATGGGGAACTCTTCTGTTCTTTGCCAACATTATGCATGCAGGAGGCGAACATGGAAGCGGTCTGCTCCCTCTCCCCGTCCTTCACGGGGAGAGGGTTGGGGTGAGGGGCTTTCTCCACCAGGGGTGCTGGCGGTTAGACCTGTACCCCCTCACCCTGATCGCATCTGACGATGCGATCCGACCCTCCCCGCAAGCGGGGCGAGGTGAAAAGCGCCGAGCTCAACGGCCCTCCATCGCGACGACCGCCCAGTTCTTGATCTCTTGCGACTGCAAGAACGTCAGCACTGCCCGCCGCACCCGCGCGGCCTCTCCCCCGCCCTGCGCCGCTACGGCCATCAGATTACAGCGATGCGACACTGCGATCCCGATCGCTGTCCGCATGCCGCCGCGCATCTCGACGTCATAAGCCCTGATCCGTCCCAGCATGCCGGCGACATCAATGACATCGCCCGCCTTCAGCGGCGCAAAGCGCGGGCTGATCATGTCGACATCGGAAACCCGGTCGACCTCGTCGTCATCGGCGACGCCGCCGTCGCAATTACAGAAGCCGAGCTTCGGCCTGAGATAGACCTCCACATCAGCACCGCACTCGGTCGCACCACAGCGGAAGGCACGGCCGGCGGGCCAGCCGTCGCGCGGGAACGGCCAGGCGATTTCGTGCCACTGCGCGGCTCGCGGCGGCGCCATCTCGTAGCCGGCCACGGCCGACAGGCCGCCGAGCGCCAGGAACATCGCCGCGATCGAGGGCCACGAGCGCATCATCGCGTGCTCACGGCAGGCCCGCGACGGCCCGCGCCGCGCCGGTCAATTCGAGAATGTGCAGCCCGGTGTTGGCGCGGTCGACCGCGTAGATGTAACCGCGCTCGTCGGTCTCGACATTGTTGGTCTGGATCGCGACCTTGCAGCGGTCAGCGCCGTCGATGGTAACGCAGCGCTTGTCGGTCGCCGCCGTGATGGAGGGAATGAAGTAGCCGACTTCCCGGGGATGATAGGGATCGCGGATATCGAGCGCGCGGACACCGGCGTTGAAGAAGGCGATGAAGGCCAGCTTCTTGTAATAGACCGGCGCCATGCTCTCGTTCGACGAATGCGAGCCGAACCGGCCGCCGCGGTCGCAGAATGAGCCGGAGGCCTCGGGCACGGTGTAGCTCGAGATCATCATCGGCCGCGTCTCGGTGGTGACGTCGGCGAACCATACCATCTGCCGCGCCTCGCCGCATTCGTTGAGGATCGCCTCGTCGACGATCATCACGATGTCGCGGCTCTTGCCGTCCTTGTCGTGAACGAACTCCGCGATCGGCATCCCCAGCATCGGAAACACCGTGTGCGCGCCGTTCATCGCCGACAGCGGCATTCGCGCGATCTCCGGGAATGTCAGATTGTCCGGCGTCGGCTCTTTCGGTCCGTTGAGGAGCTTGTCGCGATCGACGATCTGCAGGAAGCCGCCCTTGTTGGTGCCGTAGCCGAAATAGACGCGGTTGCCCTGCGGTCCGGTCGAGATCGGTCCGTGCAATTCGGTCGGCACCGCGCCGGTCGCGCCCGGCTCCTGCCCCGGCAGGCCGAAATCCCTGATCTTCACAGGATGCGCGGGATCGGAGAAATCGTAGATCTGCGTCATGCGCCGGGTGCGCCAATCCGGTGCGCCCGATACCAGGAAGGCGATGCCGGTGCTGCACTCCCAGAAATTCTTGTGCGTGTCCTTCAACCCGCCGATCCGGGTGACGAGCACGGGATTCGCGGGATCGGCCACGTTCCAGATCTCATGCGCTTCGCTGCCGAAGGTGCGCAGCATGTAGACGGCGTTGCGGTCGCCCTTCGGCAGATCCTTGCCGTCACAGATCCGCACCATCTGCGCGCCGCCGGATTCATATTTGCCTTCCTGCCCGGGAATGTGCCGCAGATATCTTGAATGCGCGGGATCGGTGACGTCGACGATCGAGGTGCCGTTCGGCTCGGCCTTGCCGGTCATCGGATTGACGGGATCGGGAATGTCGTCGGTGCCGCCGTGATGGCCGATATAGGCGATCCAGCGGTCGCCCTGATGATGAATGGTCGGCTGATAGGCGCTGCGCGCCTGCAAATCACTGGTTCCAACCAGCCGCATGTTGGAGGCTTCGGGCGGGTCGCCGATCTTCGGCTGCTGGGCGCTCGCAGCATGTGCGAGCAGGACAAGAAGAAACGTGCAGCAAACTGCCGTAACGCGACCACCCATGTGCACCACCCCATGTTCCACACCAATCTGCGTTGGCTGCGCGGGACGCTAGCACGGCGATGCCGGTGCCCGAACACACGCTCTTGACATGCAACCATCTGGTTGCCTATTATCCGCCCCATGGATGAAGTCTTCAAAGCCCTCGCGGATGCCTCACGGCGCACGCTGCTTGACCGGCTTCACGATCAGAACGGGCAGACGCTCGGCGAGCTCTGCGACGGCCTCGACATGACGCGTCAGGCCGTCACCAAGCACCTTGGGATTCTCGAGGAGGCCAACCTCGTCACCACGATCAAGCATGGCCGCGAGAAGCTGCATTACCTCAACCCGGTTCCGATCCATCAGATCGGCGAGCGGTGGATCAGGAAGTTCGAGCGCGGGAAACTTGCCGCGCTCAGCGAATTGAAAAGACAATTGGAGAAGCGTGATGAGTAAACCGGACTACGTCTACGTCACCTATATCGAGACCACGCCGGAAAAGCTGTGGGACGCGCTGACATCGAGCGAATTCACCGAACGGTTCTGGTTCGGCTATCGCGCGACCTCCGACTGGAAGGTCGGCTCACCCTATGATTTGGCCAAGAACGGCAGTCGCGCGGTGCAGGGCGAAGTGCTGATCGCCGATCCGACGAACAAGCTCGCCTATAGCTGGGATGTGGTGAAGGAAGGCGTCGAGCGCGAGCAGGTCTCGCGCGTGACCTTCGACATCGAACCGCGCGGCGGGGTTACCAAGCTGACCGTGACACATGACAATCTCGGCCCCAAGACGCTGCGCGACATTTCCGGCGGCTGGCCGATGGTGATCGCCAGCCTGAAGAGCTTCCTCGAGACCGGACGCGAACTGCCGGCCGACCTGCCCACCAGCGGCGCAAAGGAGACGTCCCATGCCTAAGCCGGAATTCGTCTACGTCACCTACATCGAGACCACGCCCGAGAAGCTGTGGGACGCGCTGACATCGAGCGAGTTCACGCAGCAATACTGGTTCGACACCGAGCTCAGGTCGAACTGGACCGTCGGTGCGCCGGTGGCGCTGGTGATGAACGGCAAGGTCACCGACACCGGCGAGATCCTCGAGTTCGACCGGCCGCGCCGCCTCGCCTACACGTTCAAGCACGAGGCCGATCCTGAAATGCGCAAGGAGCCGGCGACCAAGGTCGTCCTCACGCTCGAACCATTTGGCAGCGTCGTGAAGCTGACCGTCACGCATGACGGCTTCGGCGTGGGCAGCAAGCTGTTCGAGGGCATCTCCAACGGTTGGCCGGTGATCCTGTCCGGGCTCAAGAGCCTGCTCGAGACCGGCAAGGTGTTCAGGATCGCGCCCGAGACGCTCGGGCTCGACTGCGCCTAGCCATGAAGATCTATCGAAGGACACGTGCGGACATGAACATCGAGAAATTCAAACCGGCGATCGTCTACGCGATCTACATCGCCTCGACGCCGGAGAAGGTATGGCAGGCACTGACGAACGCCGAACTCAGCCGGCAGTATTTTTCCGGCAACGCGGTCGAGGTCGATCTTCGGGTCGGCGGTGCCTACATCGTGCGCACGCCCGACGGCGCGCTGCACATCTCCGGCGAGGTGATCGAGTGCGATCCCCAGAAGCGGCTGACCGTCACCTTCAACGTCAACTGGCCGCAGCTCGTCGAAACGCTTGGGCCGACGCTCGTCACTTACGAGATCGAGCAAGCCGGCGACGGCGTGAAGCTGACCTTGCTGCAATCGCATGACCGCCCGATCAGCGACGACATCCTGTCCGGCGGCCGGACCGGCTGGCCGGCGATCCTCTCCAGCCTGAAGAGCCTGCTGGAGACCGGCAAGGCCATGGTGATACCGATGCAGCCGCCGCCGCGCATGCTGGCCGCGCTGAAGGAATTGGGAATCCCGATGCCGGGGTGAGGTTGGCGCACAAGTCGCCGCATACTCCGCTGTCGTCCCTGCCTAGTGCGCAATTGCGCACGGGAGCAGGGACCCATAACCACCGCTCATCGTGGCGGAGCACGCTGGAGCCACAGCGTCGCGCAACAATAAACAGCTGTGGTTATGGGTCCCGGATCGCGCTTCGCTTGTCCGGGACGACAGTCGAAAGAATCTAGCCCAGCGCCCGCAGCTCGCGCCGCAGCACCTTGCCCGTCGCCGTCATCGGCAGGCTGTCGGCGAACTGCACGAAGCGCGGATATTCGTGGGCGGCGAGCTGGACCTTGACGAACTCCTGGATCTCGCGCGCCAGTGCATCGCTCGGCGCATAGCCCGGCCGCAGCACGATCCAAGCCTTGATCGATTCGGTGCGGATCGGATCGGGAATGCCGACCACCGCCGACATCGCGACCGCCGGATGCTTCATCAGCGTGTGCTCGATCTCGGACGGGCCGACGCGATAGCCGGCGGTGGTGATGACATCGTCCTCGCGGCTGACGTACCAGAAATAGCCGTCCTCATCCTGCACTCCGAGATCGCCGGTCAAAAGGAATTCGCCGGCATACTTCTTCGCGGTCGCCTCGGGATTGCGCCAGTACTCGATCATCGTGCACGGGCAGGGCTGCCGCACGCCGATGATACCGCGCTGTCCGCGCGGCAGCTCCTCGCCCTTGTCGTTGACGATGCGGACGTCGAAGCCCGGCGTCGCGCGGCCCATCGAGCCCGGCCGGATCGGAAACAGGTTGGAGTTGCTGCCGATCACGAGATTGCATTCGGTCTGGCCGAACACCTCATGGGCATCGATGCCGAAGGTCTCGCGCACCCAGCCGAGCAATTCGCCGCCGAGCGACTCGCCGCCGGTGAAGATGCTGCGCAGCTTGACGCCCGAATTCCTCACATCGGCCTGCCGCATCAGCTTCAGCGCGGTCGGCGGCAGGAACACATTGCGGATGCCGAGTTCAGCCATCATCTGCATCGCCGCCTGCGGCTCGAACTTGCGGGCGCGGTGACCGACCATCGGAATGCCGTGGTACCAGAACGCGAACAGGCCGTTGATCAGACCGCCGATCCAGGCCCAATCGGCCGGCGTCCACATCAGGTCGCCCGGGCGGGGCAGGAAGTTGTGGCACATCTCGACATTGGGCAGGTGGCCGAGCACGACGCGATGCGCATGCAGCGCGCCCTTCGGATTGCCCGTGGTGCCGGAGGTGTAGATGATCAGCGCGGGATCGTCGGCCGACGTGTCGACAGTGGCGAATTCCAGGGGCGCCGATTTGATCGCGCCCCAAAACGGCTTGGTGCCGGCCGGCGTCTTCTCGCCGACGATATAGACGTTCTTCAAGTCGGGCAGGCGATCGCGGATCTTTGCGATCTTCTCCCAGCCGGCCTCATCGGTGATGACGGCCTTCGCCGCCGAGTTGGACAGGCGGAATTCGAGCGCGTCCTCGCCGAACAGCGCGAACAGCGGGATCGAGATCAGGCCCGCACGGAACGCCGCGAGATGCGCGACCGGCAGTTCGAGCGACTGCGACAGGAACACCGCGACGCGGTCACCGCGGACCAGGCCGTCGGCGGTCAGCACATTGGCGAAGCGGCGCGACGCATCTGCGACCGCGTCGAACGAGGTGCGCGTGGTGCCGCCCTCCTCGTCGACATAGACCAGCGCAAGCCGGCCGGTGCCGTCGGCATGGCGGTCGCAGCAAGCGGTCGCCATGTTGAAGCGCGCGGGAACGTCCCAGCGGAAGTTGCGGTAGAGCTCGTCGTAGGTCTTGGCATCCTGAAGCATGGCGGCAGAGTAGACCATCGCCGTCAGACCACAAACCCTCCTTGAGGGGGAAAGCGGTCAGGCCGCGCGCTGCATTGCGAACTCGACCTTGAGGCTTTCGAGGTCGCGGTAGATCGACGCGGCTGCGAGCACGCGCCCGCCGCGCTTGTAGCGGAGCATGCAATCCCTGCCGGCAATACTGCCATCCACCGCGATCTCATCCCACTGCTCGGCGTGGCCGACATAATTGATCGGCACGTCGTAATGCTGGCTCCAGAAAAACGGCACCGCATCGAACACCTCGCGCTGCCCAAGCATATTCCGCGCAACGGTCTGGCCCTGGCGCTCAGCCACCCCCCAGTGCTCGACCCGGATATTCTCGCCGCCGTGCGGATCGGGCCAGCGCGCAATGTCGCCGGCCGCGTAGATGCCGGAAACGCTGGTCTCGAGATAGGCGTCCACCTTCACCCCGTGATCAATCGCGAGCCCGGCCCCTTCCGCCAGCGCCAGCCGCGGCTTCACACCGACACCGAGCACGACGAGGTCGGCATCGAGCACGGGCCCGCTCTTCAGGCGCGCGCTTTTGCCTTCGATCGCGGTCACGGTGTCACCAAGGTGGAAGGCGACACCATGCTCTTCGTGCAGCGCACGGACGAAATCGCCCATCTCAGGCCCAAGCACGCGCTCCAGCGGCCGCTGCTCCAGCCCGACCACGTGAACCTCGATCTCCCGCGCGCGCAACGAGGCCGCAACTTCGAGCCCGATGAAACTTGCACCGATCACGACCGCGCGGCGCGCGCCGTCGGCCGAGGCGATGATCGCCCGGCAATCGTCGAGGGTGCGCAACACATGAACGTGGGGCTGGTCCGCCCCCGGGATCGGCAGCCGCACCGGCTCCGCGCCGGTCGCCAGCAGCAGCCGGTCATACCTGAGCGCTTCGCCGCCGGCGAGCACGACATTGCGCCGGCCGGTGTCGATCGATTTGACCTCGGTCTTGAGTCTCAGATCGATCGCCGCGTCCGTGTAGAAATTATCCGGCTTCAGCGGCAGCCAGTCTTCCGGCGCGCTGCCGGCGAGGAAGTCCTTTGACAGGTTCGGCCGATCCACCGGCGGCGCGTCCTCGCCGCTCAGCATCACGATGCTGCCGCGATAGTCCTGCCGTCGCAGCATCTCGGCGGCGGCAAAGCCCGCCGCGCCGCCGCCGACAATCACGATCCTGCCGGGCGCATCGACCGGGCCCTTGATGCGGGGTTTCGGCTGCTCGCGCTTCTCACGCACGATGATGCGATCGCCCTCGCGCTCGACCTTCCAGACCGAGAGCGGATTGAAGGCGGGCGCGGCGACCGCTTCGCCGGTGCGAATGTCGAAGCAGGCGTGATGCCACGGGCAATGGACCGTCTCGCCCTCGACCAGGCCGTCGGCAAGCGGGCCGTGGTAGTGGCTGCAATGTGCGTCGATCGCGAAGATATCCGCCCCCGAGCGCACCAGCAGCACGTCCTCGTCACCGACATGGCCGAGCAACATCGTGCCCGGGAATTCGGCGAGTGCGACACCTTGTGTCAGATCCGGACCGGAAGGAGCTTGCTGATCGGCCATGGCCTGTCTCCAGTTTATCCAGAACCTCACCCCGAGAGCGCCGCCTTCGCGGAGCCTTGCACGGGTCCTCGGCGCCTCCTAGGCAGACTGATCTCAGCTGCCCTGCATATAGCGGACCGGGTTCTCCTGATCCGCCTTGAAGATATCGGCGGCCTCGGCGAACAGCGCCGCCACCGCAGACGCCTTCAGATCAACAAACGTCTCGAAGCTGAAATTGTTGCCGCCCGCCCGCAATTCGCCGAGCGTGCCGGCGTAGCAGGACACCAGCGGCTTGCCGCCGCGGGTCACCGCGACATAGACGCTGATGTAGTTCTTCTGCAGCGCCAGCCCGATCACGGGCCAGACCGCCGTCTTGCCGGACTTGATGGCGTAGCGAAACTGGCCGTAGCCGATTATGTTCATGCGCATGCCGGCCTCACCGGCCGGAGAGCCCGCATGGAAGTGGCGCTGGAGCGACGGCGCCGCCTTCCGCATCACCGCATGCACTTGTTCGAGATCCGCGGTGCGGGCCGGATCAAAGGCGAGATAGGCTTCCAGACTGTCCGCGGCGACACGAAACATCGGAAGCCTCCGCTGCCAAAGGGCGGGTCATGCGTAGCCCGGATGAAGCGAAGCGTAATCCGGGACCTCACCGAACCGACGACTTACCCGGATTTCGCTTCGCCGCATCCGGGCTACGAGATCAAGACGACAGCGCCGCCTTGACGAGGCCGCTGGCCTTGCCGAAATCCATCTGGCCGGCGTACTTCGCCTTCAAGGCGCCGATCACCTTGCCCATGTCCTTGATGCCGGCCGCATTGGTCTCGGCGATGATGGCCGCAATCGCGGCCTTCACGTCGTCGTCCGACATCTGCTTCGGCAGGTAGGCGGTGATCACGGCGATCTCCGCGCGCTCCTGATCGGCGAGCTCGGCGCGGCCGCCCTTGTCGTAGAGCTCGACCGATTCCTGGCGCTGCTTGATCATCTTCTGCAAGAGGCCGAGCAGATCGGCATCCGAGAGTGGCGGCTTGCCCTGCCCGCGCGCGTCGATGTCGGCGTTCTTGATGGTCGAATTGACCATGCGCAGCGTGGAGAGCTTGCGCTCATCCTTCGCCTTCATCGCTTCCTTGACCGCAGTGTTGATGTCGTCGCGCAGCATTCTGGTGTCCTTAAGCCGGTAATCACTTCATGTAAGCAGTTTGGCGCCGCAGAACAACCTAAGTCCGCAACCACTCAACCAGCGCATCGGCACAGGCCACGGGCTGCTCCAGCTGCGGCAGGTGACCGCAATTGGGGATCACAACGAGCTTGGCCCCGGGAATGCCGTTGGCCATCTCGTCCGACAGCAAATTCGGTACGGTGTTGTCGGTGTCCGACGTCAGCACCAGCGTCGGGCACTTGATCCAGGCCATGCTCGGCCGCGAATCCGGACGGCTGAGCACCGCGTTTTGCTGGCGGATGAAGGCCTCGGCACCGACGTCCTCGCTCATGTCGTCGACGATCCGGCGCAGGCCTGCATCGCCCTGTCGCGACGGATGCACGAAGCCCGGAAACAGCTCGTCGACCACGCTGCGATACTGACCGCTCTTGGCGCGCTCGATCATGCCGCGGCGGCGTGCGGTTGCCTCCGGCGTGTCGGCCCGCGCCTGGGTGCTCATCAGCGCCAGTTTCGCGACCCGCTCGGGCGCCTGCCGCATGATCTCGAAGGCGATGTAGCCGCCCATCGAGTGCCCGGCGAGCGCAAAGCGCGGCGGCGCCTCGGCCAGGATCCGACGGGCGATCGCCCCCATATTGTCGTCCCTGACATGGTTGGCGACGGTGACCGGCCCGCACCGCCACAGCGCCGGGAGGACCGGGGCAAAAATCCGCGGCGAGCAGATGAGGCCCGGTACGAGCAGGATCGGCATCGAATTATCCATGCGGGAGCTCCGGACCGGGTCATTTTCGGCAAGCAAACGGCCGCTTCAAGGAACTTTAGATTAAAAGGCCGTTCCGGCCTGTCAAATCGACTGGGATTGCCGTGTGAATCCGTGCCCTTTCGCTTTGACGCCGCAGGGTGCGGCGACTATTTAAAGGGCTCATGACAACCCCCGAAAACGCTCCCGCCTGGCCGGACCACAAACCGACCGCGCTCCTTGTGCTCGCCGATGGTACCGTGCTGGAAGGCTTCGGTCTCGGCGCGGAAGGCCACGCCGTCGGCGAGGTCTGCTTCAACACCGCGATGACCGGCTATGAGGAGATCCTCACCGATCCGTCCTATGCCGGCCAGATCATCACCTTCACCTTCCCGCATATCGGCAATGTCGGTACCAACGAGGAAGACATCGAGACGGTGAACATGGCCGCGACACCCGGCGCGCGCGGCGTGATCCTGCGCTCGGCGATCACCGACCCGTCGAATTACCGCGCCACCCGCCATCTCGACCAATGGTTGAAGGCGCGCGGCATCATCGGCCTCTCCGGCATCGACACCCGCGCGCTGACCGCGCTGATCCGCTCCAAGGGCATGCCCAACGCTGTCATCGCGCACGCGAAAAGCGGTGAGTTCGACCTGCACGGCCTGAAGGAAGAGGCCCGCGAATGGCCCGGCCTCGAAGGCATGGACCTGGTGCCGATGGTCACCTCCGGCCAGCGTTTCACCTGGGATGAGACGCCCTGGGCGTGGGGCACGGGCTTTGGCCGGCAGACCGCGCCGGAATTCAACGTGGTCGCGATCGACTACGGCATCAAGCGCAACATCCTGCGCCTGCTCGCCGGCGTCGGCGCCAAGGTGACCGTGGTGCCGGCGATGACGGCGGCCGAGGACATCCTGGCGATGAAGCCGGACGGCGTGTTCCTGTCGAACGGTCCCGGCGATCCCGCCGCCACCGGCAAATATGCCGTGCCCGTCATCCAGAAGGTGATCGCTTCGGGGACGCCGACCTTCGGCATCTGCCTCGGCCATCAGATGCTCGGCCTCGCCGTCGGCGCCAAGACCATGAAGATGCATCAGGGCCATCACGGCGCCAATCATCCCGTCAAGGACGAGACCACCGGCAAGGTCGAGATCACCTCGATGAACCACGGCTTTGCGGTGGATCAGGCGACGCTGCCTGCCGGCGCGACGCAGACCCATATCTCGCTGTTCGACGGCTCCAATTGCGGCATCGCGCTCGACGGCAAGCCGGTGTTCTCGGTGCAGTATCATCCCGAGGCCTCGCCCGGACCGCGCGACTCGCACTATCTGTTCCAGCGCTTCGCCGATCTGATGCGGCAGAAGAAGAGCGCGGCTTAACACTCCGTCATTGCGAGGAGCGCAGCGACGAAGCAATCCATCTATCCCCGCATGGAGCGATGGATTGCTTCGTCGCTGCGCTCCTCGCAATGACGGAGATATCTCCCAGTGACCGACAGCTCTCCCCCAAAGCCCGAATACGGCGTCTCCTCGCTGGCGGTGATGGCGTCGATGCCGGGGCTCGACTTCGTGCGCGGCATCTTTGCCCGCACCTTGCCGGAGCCGCCGATCATGGAGACGGTCGAACCGTTCGACTGCTCAGCCGAGACCGGCCATGTGGTGATCCACAGCATCCCCGGCCTGCGCCACTACAACCCGATCGGCTCCGTGCATGGCGGCTACGCCGCGATCCTGCTGGATTCCGCGATGGGGCTCGCGGTGCAGACCACGCTGCCGCAGGGTTTCGGCTACACCACGCTGGAGTTCAAGATCTCCTTCGTCCGCGGCATGAGCCAGGACACCGGCACGATCCGCACCGAAGGCCACGTCCTCAACGCCGGCCGCCGTGTTGCAACCGCCGAAGCACGCATCACCGACGACAAGGGCAAGCTGCTCGCGCATGCGACCACGACCTGCCTGGTGTTCGAGCTGCCCAAAGGAACCTGATGAGGACAAGCTGGAGCTCGACCATTTCAGGAGGAACGCGGCACGCTGACAACGGGTTGCTGCACGGATAATCTTTCGCTCAGACGCGCCGGAGGGTCACGATGTCCGCAGTCAAAGCCGGGGCCGAGCCGCTTGCCATCGTCTTCGAGGACGACGGGCTGGTGCCGAACAATCCGATGCCGTTCCTGGTTTACAAGGGCACGGTCGATGTCGGCAAAAATCCCGAGGCCACGATCGAGCAGTTGTTCGGCAAGAATGGCTGGGACGCGATGTGGCGCAACGGCGTCTACGACTTCGCGCATTACCATGCCACCGTGCATGAGGTGCTCGGCGTCGCCCGCGGCAGCGCGCGCGTGCAGTTCGGCGGCGAGCACGGGCGAGCACTCGAGATCGCAGCCGGCGACGTCGCGATCCTGCCGGCCGGTACCGGGCATCAGTGCCTGTCGACCAGCGATGATTTTTGCGTGGTCGGCGCCTATCCGCCGGGACCGCCGATGGATCTGCTGCGGCCGACGCCGCAGAACCACACAAAGGCGCTGAAGACGATTCCGCTGGTCGCGATCCCCGCGACCGATCCAGTGATGGGCAGCAATGGGCCGCTGGTGCGGTTGTGGAAGCGTTGATGTTTCAGCGCGCGCTGTCGCCCTCCTTCTTGCGTTGTGGGATAGGGTGAGTTCTACGCCGCGTTGTTGTTCAGCAACAAATAGCAATCATTGAGATGCCGGGGCCGGCGCCGAAAATTCCAGGTGAAAATTCCAGGTGAAAATTCCACGTGAATGCTCTTGGTCGTCAGGCAAGGCGCAAAAAGCGTCGGCCGGATGCGTGTTGAGAGAGCTCGATATCGCGAGAGATCTTATCCGTCCGGGCTTTGCTCACGTTGGACGTTCCTGTTAGGAACTCCCGTATTTCGGCGCATTGAACATTAGCCGCCGGACCGCTAACGCATCATCAGTTCACCCGTTCCTGAGGTCAGGAACCCGTTCTGCCGGATACCAAACGCGATGGATGAATGGATCGATTATTACGATTCCACACATACGATTTATGCGAGCCGACTGCACCGCGACCTGCATTTCCAGGTCATCGCAAACGACATCATCGGCTACATCACCTCGCCTGACGCCGTGGTGCTCGACTATGCGTGCGGCGAGGCGTTGTCGGCGGCGAAGGTCGCCAATGCCTGCACCCAGCTCTATCTGGCGGAGCCCGCGCCCGGTGTACGCGGCCGCCTGGTCGCGCGCTTTGCACCCGACACCAGGATCCGCGTCCGCTCGCTCGATGATCTGAAGCACATGGACGCCGACTCGATCGACCTCGTGGTGATGAATTCGGTGGCGCAATACATGACGCCGCAGGAGCTCGACAACGCATTCGACGTGATCCATCGCCTGCTGAAACCCTCGGGCCGTTTCGTGCTCGGCGACATCCTGCGGCCCGAAGTCGGCATGATCAGGGACGTCGTCGCACTGCTGCGGTTTGCGGCGGCCCACGGCTTCCTGCGCGATGCGCTGGTCGGGCTCGCCTCGACGGCATTGTCCGATTACCGGCAGCTGCGCACCAAGATCGGACTACAGCGCTACCGCGAGGACGAGATGATCAAAAAGCTCGGCGCCGCCGGCTTCAGCGCCACGCGCGCGCCGCGCAACATCGGGCACAATCCGTGGCGGATGACATTCGTGGCGCACCATTGATCAGGGGTTGTACAAGATATTAGGGTTAACCAAAAGTAAACGTAGCGGACCCTGAAATAATCAGCAATGATCCACTCGGCCCGGTGGCGGAAGCGTCGACGCGGCAGTGGTGCAACACTGTTTATCCTGGTTCAAATCCAGGCCGGGCCTCCAGCCTTCGCTGCTGACGCAGCTTCGGCTCGGCAAGCCGTCTCATGGCGAAGGCTGCCGCGGCGTAGCCCGCAGGGCGAAGCCGGGCCCCCGGACAAGCCACTCCCCGCCCCCTGAGCACCCCCAACCGGGCATACGTCGAATGAGCCATTTCCCCCAGAATCGCGGTTGATTGGGCATTTTTGGGGGTTTCGCAGGTGCGGAAACTGGTCTAAAGACCTCCCGCGCGCGAGGGATCGCGCTTCCCGCGCTACAAACATGTAGCGCAGGGCTCGAGGGACGCGCGGGAAGCGCGCCCTTTTTTTGTGCCCAAATTCCAGTCCGCGAGAGCTGATGCCCAAAAGAACCGACATCTCCACCATCCTGATCATCGGCGCCGGTCCCATCGTGATCGGCCAAGCCTGCGAATTCGACTATTCCGGCACGCAGGCGGTGAAGGCTCTGAAGGAGGAGGGTTACCGCGTCGTCCTCGTCAATTCCAATCCGGCCACCATCATGACCGATCCGGAACTGGCGGACGCCACCTATATCGAACCCATCACATCCGAAATCGTCGGCAAGATCATCGAGAAGGAGCGCCACGTCATACCGGGCGGCTTCGCGCTGTTGCCGACCATGGGCGGCCAGACCGCGCTGAACTGCGCGCTGTCGTTGCGCCGTCAGGGCACGCTCGACAAGTTCGACGTCGAGATGATCGGCGCAACCGCCGATGCGATCGACAAGGCCGAGGATCGCCAGCTGTTCCGCGAGGCCATGACCAAGATCGGGCTGGAGACGCCAAAATCGCGGCTCGCCAACGCCTCGGCGCTGAAGAAGTCCTACCGCGACAAATACCTCGCCGAGCGCGAGAAACTGTCCGGCGCGGCGCTGGAAGAGCTCGAGCGGCAGTGGACGCTCGGTGAGAACGACCGCCGTAAACGCTATCAGGAGCACGCCTTCGGCGAGGCGCTGATGGCGCTGTCCGAGATCGGCCTGCCCGCGATCATCCGTCCCTCCTTCACCATGGGCGGCACCGGCGGCGGCATTGCCTACAACAAGGAAGAGTTCCTCGACATCATCGAGCGCGGGCTCGACGCCTCTCCGACCAACGAGGTGCTGATCGAGGAAAGCGTGCTCGGCTGGAAAGAGTACGAGATGGAGGTGGTGCGCGATAAGAAGGACAATTGCATCATCATCTGCTCGATCGAGAACCTCGATCCGATGGGTGTGCATACCGGAGATTCCATCACCATCGCGCCGGCGCTGACGCTGACCGACAAGGAATACCAGGTCATGCGCGACGCCTCGCTGGCGGTGCTGCGCGAGATCGGGGTCGAGACCGGCGGCTCCAACGTCCAGTTCGGCATCAACCCGGTCGACGGCCGCATGGTCGTGATCGAGATGAATCCGCGCGTGTCGCGCTCGTCGGCGCTTGCATCGAAAGCCACCGGCTTCCCGATCGCAAAGGTCGCGGCCAAGCTCGCGGTCGGCTACACGCTCGACGAAATCGCCAACGATATCACCGGCGGCGCCACGCCCGCCTCGTTCGAGCCGACCATCGACTACGTCGTCACCAAGATTCCGCGCTTTGCATTCGAGAAATTCCCCGGCGCCTCCTCCACGCTGACGACTTCGATGAAGTCGGTCGGCGAAGTGATGGCGATCGGCCGCACCTTCCAGGAAAGCCTGCAGAAGGCCCTGCGCGGGCTCGAGACCGGGCTGACCGGCCTCGACGAAATCGAGATCGAGGGGCTCGGCCGCGGCGACGACAAGAACGCGATCCGCGCCGCGCTCGGCACGCCGACGCCGAACCGCATCCTGCAGGTCGCGCAGGCGATGCGGCTCGGCTGGACCGACGAGGAGATCTTCAACTCCTGCAAGATCGACCCCTGGTTCCTCGCGGAGATGCGCGCCATCGTCGAGATGGAGGACAAGGTCCGCAACAACGGCCTGCCGCCGAACGCGTTCGGAATGCGGACGCTGAAGGCGATGGGCTTCTCGGATGCGCGGCTCGCCGTGCTGACGGAAAGCACCGAGGCCGACGTCACCGCCAAGCGCCACGCGCTCGGGGTGCGCCCGGTGTTCAAGCGCATCGACACCTGCGCGGCGGAGTTCGCTTCGCCCACCGCCTACATGTATTCGACCTATGAGCGGCCGTTCGCCGGCGAGCTCGCCGACGAGAGCGCGCCGTCGGACCGCAAGAAGGTGATCATTCTCGGCGGCGGGCCGAACCGCATCGGCCAGGGCATCGAGTTCGACTATTGCTGCTGTCACGCCTGCTTCGCGCTCGAGGACGCCGGCTACGAGACCATCATGGTCAACTGCAATCCGGAGACGGTGTCGACCGACTACGACACCGCCAATCGGCTGTATTTCGAGCCGCTCACCGCCGAGGACGTGCTGGAGATCATCGCGACCGAGCGCAAGAACGGCACCCTGCATGGCGTGATCGTGCAGTTCGGCGGCCAGACCCCGCTGAAGCTTGCCCGCGCGCTCGAAGCCGCCGACGTGCCGATCCTCGGCACCTCGCCTGACGCGATCGACCTCGCCGAGGACCGCGACCGCTTCAAGCGCGTGCTCGACAAGCTCCGTCTCAAGCAGCCGAAGAACGGCATCGCCTATTCGGTCGAGCAGGCCCGCCTGGTCGCCGCCGATCTCGATTTGCCGCTGGTCGTGCGTCCGTCCTACGTGCTCGGCGGCCGCGCGATGCAGATTATCCGCGAGGAGACCCAGCTCAACGATTACCTGCTGGGAACGCTGCCCGAACTCGTGCCCGCCGACGTCAAGGCACGCTATCCGAACGACAAGACCGGGCAGATCAACACCGTGCTCGGCAAGAACCCGCTGCTGTTCGACCGCTATCTGTCCGATGCGACCGAAGTCGACGTCGACTGCCTCTGCGACGGCAAGGACACCTTCATCGTCGGCATCATGGAGCACATCGAGGAAGCCGGCATCCACTCCGGCGACTCCGCCTGCTCGCTGCCGCCGCATTCGCTCGACGCGAAGACGATCGAGGAGCTGGAGCGGCAGACCCGCGAGCTCGCGCTCGGCCTCGACGTGGTCGGCCTGATGAATGTGCAATACGCCATCAAGGACGGCGAGATCTACGTGCTCGAGGTCAACCCGCGCGCGTCACGCACCGTGCCGTTCGTCGCCAAGGTGATCGGCACCCCGGTCGCCAAGATCGCGGCGCGGATCATGGCCGGCGAGAAGCTCGCCGACTTCAAGCTGAAGAAGAAGAAGCTCGACCATGTCGGCGTGAAGGAATCGGTATTCCCGTTCGCCCGCTTCCCCGGCGTCGACACCGTGCTCGGACCGGAGATGCGTTCGACCGGTGAAGTGATGGGCCTCGACCGCTCCTTCGAGGTCGCGTTCGCCAAGAGCCAGCTCGGCGGCGGCACGCGCGTGCCGCGGCAGGGCACGGTGTTCGTCTCGGTGCGTGGCGACGACAAGATGCGCATCGCGGATGCGGTGCGGCTGCTGCACTCGCTCGGCTTCAAGGTGATGGCAACCTCGGGCACGCAACGCTATCTCAGCGACAACGGCGTGCCGACGGAAAAGGTCAACAAGGTGCTCGAAGGCCGTCCGCATATCGTCGATGCCATCACCAATGGCGACGTCCAGCTGGTCTTCAATACCACCGAAGGTCCGCAGGCACTGGCCGACAGCCGTTCGCTGCGGCGGGCTGCCCTCTTGCATAAAGTGCCATATTACACCACTCTTTCAGGCGCGGTGGCGGCCGCACGGGGGATCCGGGCCTATCGGGACGGGGACCTTGAGGTCCGCACGCTTCAGAGTTACTTTTCCGAAAACTGACCGCTGCCTGGGCTAAAGGCCCGGCGCGGTCAATTAGCCGAATGGCTGGAACTCACCGCGCGCTTGGATGTTGTCACGGCCCTTAGCGGGGCCGAAAATCACTGGGCTTCCGGGCGCGCTTGCGTCCTGATTCCTGCGTTAGCTGAACTGGATATTCGTGCACGGCCGCCGGGCGCGCACGATGAAGGACGAAGATGATGGATAAGGTTCCGATGACCGCGGGTGGATACGCCGCGCTGACGGACGAGTTGAAGCGACGCCAGTCGGAGGATCGTCCGCGCATCATCGAACACATTGCGGAAGCGCGCTCGCATGGCGATCTCTCGGAGAACGCCGAGTATCACGCCGCCAAGGAAGAGCAGTCGCACAACGAAGGCCGCATCGCCGAGCTCGAGGACAAGCTCGCGCGCGCCGACATCATCGACATCTCGAAACTGTCCGGCGACACCATCAAGTTCGGCGCGACCGTGACGCTGATCGACGAGGACACCGAGAAGAAGGCGGTGTGGCAGATCGTCGGCGAGGTCGAGGCCGACGCCAAGAAGGGCCGCATCTCCATCACCTCGCCGCTGGCGCGCGCGCTGATCGGTAAGAAGAAGGGCACCACCGTCGAAGTGATGGCGCCGGGCGGCGCCAAGGCCTACGAGATCACCAAGGTCGAGTGGCGGTAGTTACTTCCATGTGACTGGTGCAAAAAGGCCGCGTCCTGCACGCGGCTTTTTTTGTGCCCGCGTTTTCCCCGCGTCTGACAGCAATGTGAGTGGAGAGCGGGTACACGGCATACTAGTGAGGCCGTGACATGTTTATGCAGTATAATCATGTCGGGGGACGGCACTCGGGTGAATGATTGCGTCGCAACATGCATCGCTGCGCGTCACCGTGTCACCGTCGCATTCCTTCGCGACGGCCATCGCGCGAGGAATGATTCCAGACACAAGGTGTTGACATCACACTCGGGTGGCGGACACCGTGTGTTTCTGCATCGTGCAACGTTCCAGCATGTCAAACAGGGGGTAAATGACAATGGACCAGACACTATCCAAGCTTCAGCCGCTGGCGCTCAGCCTGTTTCGATTCATCACAGGGCTGCTGCTGTTTCAGTTTGGCGTCGCCAAGCTTTTCAAATTCCCGCCCGGAACGATGTTCGAGAAAGTCGAACTGTTCTCATTGATCGGAGCAGCCGGCACGCTCGAACTGATCCTGGGCGGGCTGCTGATGATCGGCCTTTTCTCGCGGATCGTGGCCTTCATCCTGGCAGGCGAAATGGCCTTCGCCTACTTCATGGGCCATTTCCCCAAAGGCTTCTATCCGCTGCTCAACAACGGCAGTCTTGCAATCGCATTCTGCTTTGCTTGCCTGTATCTCGCGACCTCGGGCCCGGCCCGATCAGCGTCGACGCTGCAATGGGCAAGAGGTAACGACTCCAAGCGAGTCTCACCTAACCGACAACAACGATGTCATTCCGGTCTGGTGCGCAAGCACCAGACCTCAGATGCGCGCATCGGGGAATCTCGAGATTCCGGATTCGATGCTGACGCATCGCTCCGGAATGACGGGCTCCGCCCGTCAGCCCGCAGCCTTCAGTCCGAGCGGCACCGCGGCTTCGTATTTCGAATTGTGCAGCACCAGCGACGTCCTGACATTGCGCACATGCGGCGCGGCCGTCAGATGGGTGACGAAGTCCTGGAACGTCGCCATGTCGGGGGCGACGCATTTGAGGATGAAATCGACCTCGCCCGACAGCATCCAGCATTCCCGCACCAGCGGCTCGGCGCGCACGAAATTCTCGAAGGCGCGCAGGTCGGCGTCGGCCTGGCTCGACAGATGCACCGAGGCGAACACCGTGACGTCGTAGCCGAGGCGGCGCGGATCGAGCAGGCCGCGATATCCCTGGATGTAGCCTTCCTCTTCCAGCGCCCGGACCCTGCGCAGGCAGGGCGGCGGCGAGATCCCGACGCGTTTGGCGAGTTCCACGTTGGTGATTCGGCCATCGGCCTGGATCTCGGCGAGGATTTTGAGGTCGATCTCGTCAAGGTTCTTCGACACGCGACTACAGTTCCCCTGGGGTTTGGAAGGTTTGGCAAGTCTGCCGGCAACTCTCATAGCCCAGCCAGCCGGCATTGCGCAATTTTATTGCGCGTGCAGCGCATGATTTCGCGAATGTGACTTCAGTTCCGGGGAAAAATCGCTGCCATGGATTGCAATTCTTGCATAGCTACCCAGATATCCTAGACTTGGATTTGACACTTTTGGCGCCGCCGTGACCTGCTTCCGGGGCGCTTCCCGCACAAGTCCCTGATCAAAATCCCCAAAACAGAGGGATCTCAAAATGCCCGCGCCTACCCATGCCAAGGTCGTCATCATCGGGTCCGGCCCCGCCGGTTACACCGCAGCGATCTACGCGGCGCGCGCGATGCTCGAACCGATCCTGATCCAGGGCATTCAGCCGGGCGGGCAGCTCACCATCACCACCGACGTGGAGAACTATCCCGGCTTCGCCGACGTGATCCAGGGCCCCTGGCTGATGGAGCAGATGGAGAAGCAGGCGGCCCATGTCGGCACCAAGATCGTCACCGATCTCGTCACCAAGCTGGAACTCGGTCAGCGGCCGTTCCGCCTGACCTGCGATTCCGGCGACGTCTATCTCGCCGAGTCGGTCATTCTCGCCACTGGCGCCCAGGCGCGCTGGCTCGGTCTTCCGTCGGAAGAGAAGTTTCAGGGCGGCGGCGTGTCGGCCTGCGCGACCTGCGACGGCTTCTTCTACCGCGGCAAGGAGGTCGTGGTGGTCGGCGGCGGCAACACCGCGGTCGAGGAAGCGCTGTACCTGACCAATCATGCCTCGCAAGTCACCATCGTGCATCGCCGCAATCATTTCCGCGCCGAGCGCATCCTGCAGGAGCGGCTGTTCAAGCATCCCAAGATCAAGGTGGTGTGGGATTCCGCGATCGACGAGATCTGCGGGTCGGAGAACCCGAACAAGGTCACCCATGTGCGGCTCAAGAACGTCAAGACCGGCGCACTGACCGACCTCAAGACCGACGGCGTCTTCGTCGCGATCGGCCATGCGCCGGCGACGGAGCTCGTCAAAGGCCAGATCAAGCTGAAACCGTCGGGCTATGTCGAGGTGGCGCCGAATTCCACGGCGACTTCGGTGCCCGGCCTGTTCGCCGCCGGCGACGTGGCGGACGAAACCTTTCGGCAGGCGGTCACCGCCGCCGGCCTCGGCTGCATGGCAGCGCTCGAGGCCGAACGCTTCATTGCTCTTCGCGCGAGCGATCGCGCAGCGGCGGAATAATCATGGCACGCTCTCGCGACGGATTTACGGATATGGATTGGGACAAGCTGAAGGTCTTTCACGCGGCGGCGGAGGCTGGCAGCTTCACGCATGCCGGCGAGCAGCTTGGCCTGTCGCAATCGGCGGTCTCCCGCCAGGTCAGCGCACTGGAGCAGGAGCTCTCGGTCTCGCTGTTTCACCGCCATGCCCGCGGCCTGATCCTCACCGAACAGGGCGACCTGCTGTTCCGCACCGCGCATGACGTGTTCATGCAGTTGCAGGCGGCGCGCGCAAAGCTCACCGACAGCCGCGAGCGGCCGAGCGGCGATCTCAAGATCACGACGCCGCCGGCGCTCGGCATCAACTGGCTGATCCCGCGGCTCGACGAGTTCGTCGCGCTCTATCCGGACATCCGGATTTCGCTGATCGTCACCGACGAGGACCTCGACCTGTCGATGCGCGAGGCCGACGTCGCGATCCGCACCCGCAAGCCGACCCAGCCCGACCTGATCCAGCGCAAGCTGTTCTCGATCGGCTTCCATGCCTATTGCTCGCCGGAATACATCAAGCGCTTCGGCACGCCGCGGACGCTCGACGATCTCGACTCGCACCGCATCATCATGCTCGGCGACTCGCAGGTGCCGCCGCATCTGCAGAACCGCAGCTGGTTGATCGATGCCGGCCGCAACGGATCCGGTCCGCGCGAGCCCTACTTCAAGGTCAACAACATCCTCGGCCTCGTGCGCGCCTGCCAGCAGGGCCTCGGCATCGCCGCGCTGCCGGACTATCTGGTCGAACAGAACAACCTCGTGCAGCTGTTCGGCGAGTCCGACTCGATCGCGCTCGACACCTACTTCGTCTATCCGGAAGAGCTGAAGACAGTGGCCCGGGTGCAGGTGTTCCGCGACTTCGTGGTCAGCAAGGCGCAGCGCTGGCCGTCCTGATTAAGCCGGCCTTATAGGGCGCGTTTATAGGGATATCGGTGCTGCCCCCGGTCTCCGCATGACTGACATGCGACCTGGATAGTTGCTGCATGCCATCGATGGGGATCATAGTGTTGACACGCTGAGCGGTCGCGTCGCGCATATGTCCCCCTCCTCCAGTGGCGCGGAAGTTCAGTAATCCCTCTTGGAAGGTGATTGTGTCGGCCTCACGTGGCCAATACCTTAAGCCGGGCTCACTTGAGCCCGGCTTTTTTTCATACGCATGTCTTTTCACCCACATGTCATGCAAAAACGTACCGCACGCCCCGGTCAGCATGTGCATTGACAACAACCTCGCAGCGCAGCATCATCGACCCATGATCACGACTTCGTGCGCCGCTCTCTCGTCGAAAAAAGCTCCCCTCCCGGGGACACGAGATCGCGCGCGATAAGATCACCTTCGCATTCAAACCGATCCCGAAACCCCGCCGCCTGGACGGGGTTTTTTGTTGGTCCCGTCTCCGGCTTTGCCTTCCCAGGAGATGGAACATGACTGACCTACACCAGCAATTGCAGGGCCTCTGGCTGCCCCTGATCACGCCGTTCCGCGGCGGCGAGCTCGATGCCACGTCGCTGCGCCGCCTCGTGCGACACTATTCCAGCGGCCCTGTCGACGGGTTCATCCTCGGTGCAACCTCCGGTGAAGGCATGGCGCTGAGCACCGATGAGCTGGAGGGGCTGGTCAGCGTCGTGCTCGACGAGCTCAGTGCCAACTCCCGCCATATGCCGGTCTGTCTCGGGCTCTCCGGCGCGTCCACGGCCCGGATGAAGGAAGCGCTGGATGACACGGCCGACTGGCCGATCAACGGCTATCTGATCGCAAGCCCTTATTACACCAGACCCTCGCAACGCGGCCTCGTGCAGCACTTCAACGCACTGGCCGATCACGCGTCGTGGCCGATCGTGCTCTACAACATTCCCTATCGCACGGCGGTGAACCTGACCAACGAGACGCTGCTGGCGCTCGCGGAACATCCGAACATCGCCGGCATGAAGGATTGCTGTGCCGATCGCGCGCAGTCGATCGACTTCCTCAACCGCCGGCCGGAAGGCTTCCGCGTGCTGACGGGTGAGGATGCGCAGACCTTCGATGCGCTCTCGGACGGCGCCGACGGCGCGATCCTGCTGTCCGCGCATCTGGAGACCAACACCTTCGCTTCGATCCGCACGCTGCTGCGGCAAGGCAACCGCGACGCGGCGCTGGCCGCCTGGCAAAGCGTCGTCGGCCTGACCCGGCTGCTGTTCGCCGAACCGAGCCCGGCGCCGGCCAAGCACTGGCTGTGGCGGCAGGGGCTGATCGACAGTCCCGAGGTGCGGCTGCCGATGGTCGAGGTGAGCGAAGATCTCGCGACCTGGCTCGACGCCGAGATGGAGCGGCGCGCGCAGCTGCTGCTGCCGGCGTGAGGCTTGTTCTCCCTCGCCCCGCTCTCTTGTCCGCCGAAGCCCACCTTCGGGCGAAGGCGGATGCGGGGAGAGGGTCGGGGTGAGGGGCTGCTTCCGCAAAAGACTCAAAGTTGAATTCGCGGAGACGCCCCCTCACCCGGACCGCATTTCGCTTCGCTCCATGCGATCCGACCTCTCCCCGCACGCGGGGCGAGGTAAGAAGCTCAGTCGAGCTTCACCCTCGACAGCCGCAGCGCGTTGCCGATCACGCTGACCGAGGACAGCGCCATCGCAGCCGCGCCGACCATCGGCGACAGCAGGATGCCGAACAACGGATACAGCACGCCGGCCGCAATCGGCACGCCGGCGGCGTTGTAGACGAACGCGAACGCCAGGTTCTGGCGGATGTTGAGCATGGTCGCGACCGACAATCGCCGCGCGCGGACGAGGCCCATCAGGTCGCCGGTAAGCAGCGTGATCCCTGCGCTTTCGATCGCGACGTCGGTGCCGCCGCCCATCGCAATGCCGACGTCGGCCGCGGCAAGCGCCGGCGCATCGTTGACGCCGTCGCCGGCCATCGCGACGGTGCGGCCTTCGCCGCGCAGCCGTTGCACGACCTCGCTCTTGCGCTCCGGCAGCACGCCGGCCTCGACCTCGTCGATGCCAAGCGTCTTCGCAACCGCGCGCGCGGTGGTCTCATTGTCGCCGGTCAGCATCACGATGCGCAGACCCTCGGCGCGCAGCGCCTGCAACGCGTTGGCTGCCGACGGCTTCACCGGATCTGCGATCGCGATCACGCCGGCAACACGGCCATCGACCGCGACGTAGATCGCGGTTGCACCGTCCCGCCGCGCGGCCTCGGCAGCCTGGTCCAACTCCGCCGTCGCAATCTTCAGATCGCCCATCAGCACGGCGTTGCCGAGCGCAACCTGCTTGCCGTCGACCATGCCGGTCGCGCCCTTGCCCGAGGGCGAGGCAAAGTTGCTAACGGCGGAAGATGCGAGCTTGCGCTCCTTGGCAGATGCGATGATCGCCTGCGCCAGCGGATGCTCGCTACCCTGCTCCACGCTGGCAGCAAGGCGTAGCAAGTCGCTCTCGTCGACGGCAGCAATGATGCGCACGACCTTCGGCTTGCCCTCGGTGAGCGTACCGGTCTTGTCGATGACAAGGGTGTCGATCGCCTCCATCCGCTCCAGCGCCTGCGCGTCGCGGATCAGGATGCCCGAATGCGCACCGCGGCCGACACCAACCATGATCGACATCGGTGTGGCCAGCCCGAGCGCGCAGGGGCAGGCGATGATCAGCACCGTGACGGCGGCGACCAATGCAAAGGTCAGGCGCGGCTCGGGGCCGAACACCGACCAGGCGATGAAGGCGAGCACGGCAGCGGCGATCACCGCCGGCACGAACCAGCCGGCGACGCGATCGGCGAGCCGCTGGATCGGCGCGCGCGAGCGCTGCGCCTTCGCCACCATGTCGACGATCCGCGACAGCATGGTGTCGCGGCCGACCTTCTCGGCGCGCATCACAAGACCGCCGCTCTGGTTGACGGTGCCGCCGATCACGGTGGCGCCTTCGGCCTTCGTCACCGGCATCGATTCACCTGTCACCATGGATTCGTCGATGACGGCACGGCCCTCGATGACGACGCCGTCGACCGGAACCTTCTCGCCGGGGCGCACGCGCAGGCGATCGCCGACCTTGATCGCGTCGATGTCGATATCCTCGTCGCCATGTTCGGTGATGCGCCGCGCGGTCTTGGGCGCAAGCCCGAGCAGCGCACGGATCGCGCCGGAAGTCTGCGCGCGGGCGCGCAATTCGAGCACCTGGCCGAGCAACACCAGCACCGTGATCACGGCCGCCGCCTCGAAATACACCGCGACCGCGCCATGCATGTCGCGGAATGCCGGCGGGAACAGTTGCGGCGCCAAGGTCGCAACCACGCTGTAGACGTAGGCAACGCCGGTACCCATCGCGATCAGCGTGAACATGTTGAGATTGCGGGTGACGAGCGACTGCCAGCCGCGCACGAAGAACGGCGCGCCGGCCCACAGCACCACCGGCGTCGCCAGCACGAACGAGATCCAGTTCGACCGGCCCATCGGCACCAGATGCATCAGCCCGAGATGACTGCCCATCTCGAGCACGAACACCGGCAAGGTCAGCGCGAGCCCGATCCAGAATCGCCGCGTCATGTCGATCAGCTCAGGATCGGGTCCATCGTCGAGCGAGACCTGCTCGGGCTCCAGCGCCATGCCGCAGATCGGGCAGCTGCCGGGACCGACCTGGCGCACCTCGGGGTGCATCGGGCAGGTGTAGATCGTGCCCGCAGGCGCCGGCGGCTCCGGTTCGCGCGGCTTGAGGTACTTGTCCGGCTCGGCCTCGAAGCGCTCGCGGCAACGGCCGCTGCAGAACAGGTACTCCTCGCCCTTGTAGCTGAAGCGGTGCTTGGCGGTCGCCGGGTTGACCTTCATGCCGCAGACCGGATCGATCGCGAACGCTGCTTCCGCCGGCGTCGTGTCGTGATCATGCTTGCCGCCGCAGCAGGAATGCCCGGCCGCGCCATGATGGTGATGATCCGCGTGCGAATGGTCGTGCTTTGCCTGTGCCACGAAACTCTTCCCGGCCGGTATTCCGGCCTCTTGATTTACATACCCTAGGGGGGTATATGAGACCTATGAGAGACGACGTCAAGACATCCTGTTTAAAACGCCTCAAACGGATCGAGGGTCAGATCCGCGGGTTGGGCGCCATGGTCGAGGAAGACCGCTATTGCATCGACGTGGTGACGCAGATCGCGGCCGCGCGCGCGGCGCTACGCCGCGTCGAGGAAGAGGTCCTGCGCGATCATGTGGCTCATTGCGTCGAGCATGCGATCTCGTCCGGCGACAAGGCCGACCAGCGGCGCAAGATCGCCGAGCTGATGGACGTGATCGGGCGGGCGGATCGCTAATTGCTTCCAACGGAAGCGAGAGCGGCGTCGCATACTC
>NZ_JACMYO010000068.1 GCF_020889685.1 Bradyrhizobium oropedii | reverse complement strand
AGCGCATAGCGCGTCTCGAAGGATGAACGGCCCGGCTGGTGGCCGTCCATCCTTCGAGGCTCGCAAGAGCTCGCACCTCAGGATGACGGATTGAGATATCCGTCGGCCTACCCAACCTCACTCATTCGGAAACGTCACGGCCTCGACGCGATTGCCGTCCGGGTCGAGGACGAAGGCTGCATAATAGCGCACGCGGTCGTGCGGGCGCAGGCCCGGGGGACCATCGGAGAGGCCGCCGGACGCCAGCGCGGCGGCATGGAACGCATCGACCTCGGCGGGGGTTTTGGCGCGCAGGCAGATATGGGTGCCGCTCTCATGCGGGACCTGCGCCATCGCGGCACGCAGATTGATCCAGAATTCGGGATAGGCCTTGCCGAAGCCGATCGTTGCCGGCCGTGTGACGAGACGCGTCAGGCCGAGCGCGGCCAGCGTCGGTTCATAGAACCGCGCGGCGCGTTCGAGATCGCGGACACCGACGGAGACGTGGTCGATCATGTCTATCCTCCCTCGTCATTGCGAGGAGCGAAGCGACGAAGCAATCCATCGATCCGAGCATGCGGACGGATGGATTGCTTCGCTTCGCTCGCAATGACGTCCCTTTCATCACGCCAGCCTCACGCCTGCGCGCCCGACTTCACCAGCTTGTAAAACACCGAATCCATCAGCGCCTGGAACGAGGCGTCGATGATGTTGGGCGAGACGCCGACCGTGGTCCAGCTCTCGCCGGTCTCGTCCTCGCTTTCGATCAACACGCGCGTGACCGCCTCGGTGCCGCCATTGAGGATACGGACGCGGTAGTCGATCAGCTTCAGGCCATCGATATATTTCTGGTACTTGCCGAGATCCTTGCGCAGCGCCACGTCGAGCGCGTTGACCGGACCGTTGCCCTCAGCGGCCGAGATCAACCGTTCGCCGTCGACATCGACCTTCACCACCGCGAGCGCCACCGTGACGCGCTGGCCGTTGGCGTTATAGCGCTGCTCGACATTGACGTCGAACTGCTCGACCTTGAAATATTCCGGCACCTTGCCGAGCGTGCGACGCGCCAACAGGTCGAATGAGGCATTCGCCGATTCATAGGCAAATCCCGCGGCCTCGCGCTCCTTCAGCTCCTCGACCAGCCGCGTCAGCCGCGGATCGCCCTTGTCATAGACGATGCCGGCGCGGTCGAGCTCGGCCATCACATTGGAGCGGCCGGCCTGGTCCGAGACCAGCACCTTGCGGTGATTGCCGACGGAATCCGGCAGCACGTGCTCGTAGGTCTGCGGATCCTTCATGACAGCGGAGGCATGGATGCCGGTCTTGGTGACGAAGGCGCTCTCGCCGACGTAGGCCGCATGGCGGTTCGGCGCGCGGTTCAGCATGTCGTCGAGCGTGCGCGACACCTTCATCAACGTCGCCATTTTCTCGGTGGTGACGCCGATCTCGAACTTGTCGACAAACTCCTGCTTCAGCTTCAGGGTCGGGATCAGCGAGCAGAGATTGGCATTGCCGCAGCGCTCGCCGAGGCCGTTGAGCGTGCCCTGGATCTGCCGTGCGCCGGCGCGCACCGCGGCGAGTGAATTCGCCACCGCCTGCTCGGTGTCGTTATGAGCGTGGATGCCGAGATGGGCGCCGGGCACGTGATTGACGACGTCGGCGACGATGGTCTCGATCTCATGCGGCATGGTACCGCCATTGGTGTCGCACAGCACCACCCAGCGCGCACCGGCCGCATAGGCCGCAATGGCGCAGGCGAGCGCATAGTCGCGGTTCTCCTTGTAGCCGTCGAAGAAATGCTCGCAGTCGACCATCACCTCGCGGCCCAATGCCTTGGCGGCCGCGACGCTCTCGCGGATCGAGGCGAGGTTCTCCTCGTTCGTGGTCTCGAGCGCGACCCGGACCTGGTAGGCGGAGGATTTGGCGACGAAGCAGATCGCGTCGGCCTTGGCCTCGAGGATGCCGGCGAGCCCCGGATCGTTCGAGGCCGAACGGCCCGGCCGCCGCGTCATGCCGAACGCGGTGAAGCGCGCGTGGTCGAAGGCAGGCTTCCTGCTGAAGAACTCGGTGTCGGTTGGATTGGCGCCGGGATAGCCGCCCTCGACATAGTCGATGCCGAGCGCGTCGAGCATGCCGGCGATCACCTGCTTGTCCTGCAGCGTGAAGTCGACGCCATTGGTCTGCGCACCGTCGCGCAGCGTGGTGTCGAATAGATAGAGGCGCTCACGGCTCATGCGTGGCCTCCGGGCACGGCAACGCCATCGAGCGTCTTCTGCATCGTGGTGTTGGCGAGCCATTCGTCGTTGATGGTGACCGTATTGCGCTGCTGCGCGACGTAGCCGCGCTTGCGGAAGAATTCGAGCGCGGTGTCGCTGACATCGGCTTTCAGGGTCTTGGTGCCGCGGGCGCTCGCGATCTTCTCCAGCGCATCGCACAGCGCAGCGCCGACGCCCTGCCCCACGGCACTCGGATGCACGTAGAGCATGTCGATGTGATCGGCGCCCTTCAGCGAGGCAAATCCGACCGGCGCGCCCTGCAACGTTGCGATCAGCGTGAGCTGGCCGGCCAGCTTCTTGCCGAATGCCGCCTCGTCGTCGGCAACGGCCGCCCAGGCCTCCTGCTGCGTTTCGGTGTAGTCGTCGCCGGTCAGATCCATGATCGAGGCCGCGAAGATCGCCGCCAGCAGCGGCGCGTCGTCGGGCAGATACGGACGCAATGCGGGTGCGGAACGGCTCATCGCGCGACCTCCCAGGTGGTGCCTTCCTTGGAGTCCTTGATCACTACGCCCATCGCGGCGAGCTGATCGCGGATCCGGTCGGATTCCTTGAAGTCCTTGCGCGCACGCGCCGCAGTGCGCTCGGCAATCAGCGCCTCGACCGCAGCGGCATCGACGCCGCTCGCCTGTTGCTTGCGCGCCTCCCACGCCGCCGCGCTCTCCGACAGGAAGCCGAGCAGCCGGAGCGAACCGGCGAACTCCTTGCGACTCTGTTCGTTGCTCGAGGCAGCACTGCGCAGGCCGTGCAGAACGGCCATTGCCTGCGCCGTGTTGAGGTCGTCGTAAAGCGCCTCGACCATCGCCGTCGACGGCGCGCCGGGCTCGGCGTCGGCCGCAACCGCGTACCAATCGTCGAGTATCTTCGCGCTCTCATCTGCACTCTTCAGCGTCCAGTCGAGCGGCGAGCGATAGTGCGTCTTGAGCATGCTCAGCCGCAACACCTCGCCCGGCCAATCGGCCAAGAGATCGCGGATCGTGAAGAAGTTGCCGAGCGACTTCGACATCTTCTCGCTTTCGATCTGCAGGAAGCCGTTGTGCATCCAGACATTGGCCATGCGGTCGGTGTGGAACGCGCAGCAGGTCTGCGCGAGCTCGTTCTCATGGTGCGGGAACACCAGATCGATGCCGCCGCCATGGATATCGAACTTCTCGCCGAGATGCTTCCAGGCCATCGCCGAGCACTCGATGTGCCAGCCGGGGCGCCCTTCGACCGCAATGCCTGCCGGCGACGGCCAGGACGGCTCGCCCGGCTTCGACGGCTTCCACAGCACGAAGTCGGTGTTGTCGCGCTTGTAGGGCGCGACATCGACGCGGGCGCCCGCGATCATCTCGTCGAGCGAACGCTTCGACAGCGCGCCGTAGCGCGGCAGCGTCGAATTGGCCGCGTTCATCGCCTGCGGCGAGAACAGCACATGGTCCTCGGCGACATAGGCGAAGCCGCCGGCGACCAGTCTCTCGATGATCGCGCGCATCTCCGGGATGTGCTCGGTCGCGCGCGGCTGCACGGTCGGGGCTAAGCAGCCCAGCGCCGTGACGTCGTCCTGGTACTGCTGATAGGTCTGCTCGGTGACCTTGCGGATCGCCTCGTTCAAGGGCACGCCGGGATAGTCCCGCGCGGCGCGGACGTTGATCTTGTCGTCGACGTCGGTGATGTTGCGGACATAAGTCACGTGATCGGCGCCATAACGATGGCGCAGCGCGCGGAACAGCACGTCGAAGACGATAGCCGCGCGGCCGTTGCCGATATGGGCGAAGTCGTAGACCGTCGGTCCGCAGGCATACATGCGGACGTTGTTGGCATCGAGCGGCACGAACGGCCGCTTCTCGCGGGTCAACGTATCGTAGAGGCGCAAATCCATGGATCACCGTCCCTTGCGGCCGGGCGTCCAGTGATTCTCAGGCGATTGAGAAAAGACGGCCTCAGCCAGCGAATCGCTAGCTCATAATCTCGCGGCAAATGCTGCAGATGGCGAGGTGGCCGTTCATGGTTCCACCATGTCTCATGGCCCCTTTATCGCGTCAAGGGGCTGTTTTCGGACGTATTGCGGCCGGCCCCACAGCGAAATCACGCCAACGCCCTCATGGTTAATCATTATTAAGCATTTGGGCGTATCCGGTGGCTCGCGGATTCCCCGCCATTTTCACTGGTGCACCATGCGGCCGATTTCAGCATTGATTGCCTGCACGCTCTTCGTTGTCCCGTCCTTCTTTGCCCCCTCGGCCGCGCTGGCCGACAGCCGCGTCTTCATCGTCGCCAACCAGGCGGACGGCTACGGCATCGATCAGTGCCTGGCCCGCGGCGACCGCTGCGGTGCGTCTGCTGCCCGGGCCTATTGCCGGTCACGCGATTTTGCACAGGCCACCAATTACCGCCGCGTCGATCCCGACGAGATCACCGGTGCGGTTCCGCACGCTGCAAATGAGAAATGCAGTGGCAATAGCTGCGGCGAATACGTCGCCATCACCTGTCAGCGCTAAGCCAAGCCGCTGGATAAACGGGGCTATTGCCACACCGGCGCCCCGGAAACGACGTGACGCTGCCCCGAGAAACAGTTATTGCAGGCGACCTTTGCAAGGGGACCTTGGCCGCGCGCTTTGGCGTTGATCGCCGCGCGGCGTCGTTTTAATGGCCGGATATGCCCAATAGCTCCCGTTCTCGCTTCTCCCGCTGGTTTCTGACTTGCGCCGTGCTGGCCGGCATCGCCCTGCCCGCCACGGATGCCCTGGCCCAGGTGCCCCCGGGCCCGCCCGGCCCGGCTCCGCAGGGCGCGCCGCAGGCCAACCCGATGTGCAGCCGGCTCGAGGGCCAGTTGGCGGCGATTGATCGCGGCGGCGGCGATCCGGCAAGGGACGAGCAGATCCGCCGCTATCAGGACGCGGCAACCCGGCAGCAGGGCGAACTCGATCGCGTGACGGCGCAGGCGCGGCGCATGGGCTGCGACAGCTCCGGGTTCCTCTCTCTCTTCAACAACAATTCGGCGCAGTGCGGTCCGGTCAACAACCAGATCCAGCAGATGCGCGCCAATCTCGACCAGATGACCGCCAATCTCGAGCGGCTGCGCACCGGCGGGCTCGGCGGTGCCGACCGCGAGAACCAGCGCCGCTCGGTCCTGACCGCACTGGCGCAGAACAATTGCGGCCCGCAATACGCCGCGGCCGCAGCGCGTGGCCCGGGCAACTTCCTCGAGAACCTGTTCGGCGGCGGCGGTGGCGGCAGCAATCCGAGCAGTCAGCTGCCTCCGCCCGACGCGCAATATGGCGCACAGTCCGGCACCTTCCGCACCGTCTGCGTCCGCACCTGTGACGGCGCCTACTTCCCGATCTCGTTCGCGACCAGCCAGGCGCGCTTTGCCGCCGATGAGCAGATCTGCAAGGCGCAGTGCCCGGCCGCGGAAGCCAGCCTGTTTACCTATCGAAATCCCGGCGAAGACATCAACCAGGCGGTCTCGATCAACGGCCAGTCCTACTCGGCGCTGCCGAACGCCTTCAAGTACCGCACAGAGTTCAACCCGTCGTGCTCCTGCAAGGCGCCGGCCAGAGCTGGGCGGAGGCGCTGAAGGCAGTCGACGACCAGGCGGCCGCCGCGCAGCAGGGCGACATCATCGTCACCGAGGAGAGCGCGCGGAAGATGCAGCAGCGCGCGCAGACCAAGTCCGCCGCCGGCAAGAAGGGCGCGCCTGCAGCAGCCGCTCAGCAGCAGCCGGCCGCGGCTGACGCCACGGCCCCGGCCGCGCCCACGAGCGACGGCCAGATCCGCACGGTCGGCCCGACCTTCATCCAGCAGAAGAAGCAGTAGGGTTTACCCCTCGAACGCCTCCGCCGACGCGCGCGAGCCGCGCGTCACCAGCTTGTCGTCGGGCTCCGGCAGCGCCTTGCCGAAATCGCGGAAGCGGTTGGTGATGGGATAGCGGCGGTCGCGGCCGAAATTCTTGCGCGTCACCTTCACCCCCGGCGCGGCCTGCCGCCGCTTGTATTCGGCGATGTTGAGCAGGCGATCGATGCGGGTCACCACGTCGGGATTGAAGCCGGCTTCGATGATGGTCGCAAGCGGCTCCTCGCGCTCGACCAACCGTTCGAGGATCGCGTCCAGCACGTCGTAGGGCGGCAGCGAATCCTGGTCGGTCTGGTTCTCGCGCAGCTCCGCGGTCGGCGGCCGGATGATGATGTTGACCGGGATCACCTCGCCCGAGGGCCCGAGCGCGCCGTCCGGCTTCCAGGCATTGCGCAGGCTCGACAGGCGGAACACCTCGGTCTTGTAGATGTCCTTGATCGGGTTGAAGCCGCCATTCATGTCGCCATACAGCGTGGCGTAGCCGACCGACATTTCCGACTTGTTGCCCGTCGTCACCACCATGGCGCCGGTCTTGTTGGAGATCGCCATCAACAGCGTGCCGCGGGCGCGGGCCTGCAAATTCTCCTCGGTGATGTCGCGCTCCAGCCCCTTGAAGACAGGCGCGAGAATCGTCTCGAACCCGTTCACGGCGTCCGCAATCGGCAGGATCTCGTAGCGGATGCCGAGCGCGGCTGCGAGCTTGGCGGCATCGTCGAGCGAGACCTGCGCGGTGTAGCGGAACGGCAGCATCACGCCGCGCACCTTGTCGGCGCCGAGCGCATCGACCGCGATCGCCGCGCACAGCGCCGAGTCGATGCCGCCGGAGACGCCGAGCAACACGCCGGGAAAACCGTTCTTGCGGACATAGTCGCGCAGGCCGAGCACGCAGGCCGCGTAATCGGCCTTGTCGCCTTCGAGCTGCGCCGTGATCGGCCCGTTGCAGCGCCAACCATCTGCGGTCTTGCGCCACGTCAGCGTCGTGATGTTCTCCTCGAACGCCGGAAGCTGTGCTGCGACGGAGAGATCGGCATTCAGCGCGAACGAGGCGCCATCGAAGATCAGTTCGTCCTGGCCGCCCATCTCATTGAGATAGATCAGCGGCAGCCCGCTCTCGGTGACGCGCGCCACCACGATCGACAGCCGGAGATCGGTCTTGTCGCGGGCATAGGGCGAGCCGTTCGGCACGATCAGAATTTCCGCGCCGGTCTCGGCCAGGCACTCGACGACGTTTTCGTAGTCCTCGGATTCCTCGAGCCAGATGTCCTCGCAGATCGGCACGCCGATACGCACGCCGCGCACGGTCACCGGGCCCGATGCCGGGCCGCGCGCAAACAGCCGCTTCTCGTCGAACACGCCGTAGTTCGGCAGGTTGGCCTTGAAGCGCAGCGCGGCGATGCGGCCGCCGTCGAGCAGCGCGCAGGCATTGTAAAGCTTGCCGTCCTCGACCCAGGGCGTGCCGATCAGCATCGCCGGGCCGCCATCTTTGGTCTCGCGCGCCAGTTCCTCGATCGCGGCGCGGCAGGCCGACTGGAACGCCGGCTTGAGCACCAGATCCTCCGGCGGATAGCCGGCGATGAACAGCTCCGACAGCACCACGAGGTCCGCGCCGTCTGCCTTCGCCTTGTCGCGCGCGGCACGCGCTTTCGCGGCGTTGCCGGTGACGTCACCGACCGTCGGATTGAGTTGCGCCAGGGTGATCTTGATCTGTTGTTCGCTCATATCTTTATGTTGTCCCGCACAACGGCAAACTGCAATGGTCGTCCGATCATGGTGCGATTGCAGAAATCGCACTGGGATCGCGGGCGCCGGTCAGGGGGCAAGCTCTGTCCTCACCTCACCGAGCAGCGCCATGCCGCCCAGCCGGCCCAATTCGTCCGAACATTTCGCGCTCTTGCCGTAGCAGCCGAATGCAACCGTGACCCGCTCCGAAAGTGGCCCGATGCTGGGCAGGCCGGAGGCGCCAAAGGTCGTCATGCACGGCACGACGCGGCGTTCTTCGAAATTGAGGTCGCGAATGCGGTCGAGGATCTGGGTTTGCAGCCGATCCGCCATGTCAACCGATCCGCCCGACCGGAACCAGTCCTTGATGTCAGCCTCGCTCTCGAGCGCACGATCGACCGGATCGCCGCCGAGCTTCAGCCAGGTCTGACCATCCGGATATGGGATCGGCGGCAGGATATAGGGATTGTCGCCCTTGGGCCCGAGACAGCGCATCGACGGCATGCCGGCGAGGCGCTGAACTTCCGCCGCACTGAGCCGAAACAGCGCCACGGTACGCCCATAGACCGTAAAGCCCAGGGATCGGCCGAGCAGCGATTGGGTGTGCCCGCCGGCCGCGACGAGGACGCGCGCGGCCTCGACGTTGCCCGCTGCCGTCCGGATCGTCACGCCGGAGGCGCTTTCCGAAATCCCCAGCGCAGGCTCGTTGATGATCCGGGCGCCGGCGCGCTCGGCTGCGATGGTCTGGGCCCGGACCAGGCGGCGCGGTGAGATATAGCCGGCATCGCGCGGCTCGAAATAGCCCAGCATTCCCGTCGTCGATTTCAGATATGGAAATCGCTCCGCGAGCCCTGCATCCTGATAGGCCTCACAGGTGATGCCCTCGTCGCGGCAGACTTCGCCGACTGACGCTACATCGGTCGTCTCGCGGTGACCGATGTGAAGCGCACCGGCTTCCCGGTAGAACTCGACGCCGCTTTCCGCTGCAATCTCGTCGTAGCGCGCAATCGCAGCGCGGTTCATCTGCCGCCAGAAGGCTTGCGGATCGTAACGCCGCGTGATGCGGCCCTCGTCGTAGTGGCTGCCGAACACGCCGCCATGGCGCGCAAAATCCGCCGGCTCGTCGGGCCCGATCAGCGCGACGTCATGGCCCATCTTGCTCAGATGCCGCGCGGCCGCCGACCCGATCAGACCACGCCCGATCACCGCAAGCTTGATCGGCTTATCGACACTCACGGTCAGAACGCGCCCAAGCGCTCGGCCAGCGCGAACAACCAGAACAGCCCGGCCATGATGAGCGCGACGCCGACGGCGGCCGAGCCCATGTCCTTGACCCGGCCGATCTGCTGATCGTGATCCATCGTCAAACGGTCGGCGAGCTTCTCGATCGCGGTGTTGAGCAGCTCGATCACGAGCACCAGCACCACGGTCGCGACCAGCTCGACCCGGCGCATCACTGTGGCGCCGACCAGCCAGGCCAGCGGCACCGACAGCACCAGTGCCACCACCTCCTCGCGAATCGCCTGCTCCGAGCGAATGGCGAATGCCAGCCCGTTGCGCGAGTTGATGGTGGCTCGCCAGAACCTCAGCAAGTCACTGCCCCCAAATCACTGCCCCAAATCACAATCCGGCAGCGGCCGGCATCGGCTTGACCTTGCCGGCGCGCTCCTGCTTCAGCAGCTCGGCGATCAGGAAGGCCATGTCGATCGACTGTTCGGCGTTGAGGCGGGGATCGCAGACCGTGTGATAGCGGTCGTTGAGGTCCTCGTCGGTGATGGCGCGCGCGCCGCCGATGCATTCGGTGACGTCCTGCCCGGTCATCTCCAGATGCACGCCGCCGGCATGGGTGCCTTCGGCCGCATGGATCTGGAAGAACGCCTTCACCTCCGACAACACACGGTCGAACGGCCGCGTCTTGTAACCGGAGGTCGAGGTGATGGTGTTGCCGTGCATCGGATCGCACGACCACACCACCTTGCGCCCTTCCCGCTGCACCGCGCGGATCAGGCCGGGCAGATGGTCGCCGACCTTGTCGGCGCCGAAGCGGTTGATCAGCGTCAGGCGTCCCGGCTCGTTGTCGGGGCTGAGCACGTCGATCAGCTTCAACAGCTCGTCCGGCTTCAGCGACGGACCGCATTTCAGGCCGATCGGGTTCTTGATGCCGCGGAAATATTCGACATGGGCGTGGTCGAGCTGGCGGGTGCGGTCGCCGATCCAGATCATGTGGCCGGAGGTCGCATACCAGTCGCCGGTGGTCGAATCGACCCGCGTCATCGCCTGCTCGTAGCCGAGCAGCAGCGCCTCGTGGCTGGTGTAGAAATCGGTGGCGCGCAGCTCGGGATGGCTCTCGAGATCGAGGCCGCAGGCGCGCATGAAGTTCAGCGCGTCCGAGATGCGGTCGGCGAGCTCCTTGTAGCGGCGGGACTGCGGCGAATCCTTCAGGAAGCCGAGCATCCATTGATGCACGCTGCCGAGATTGGCGAAGCCGCCGGTGGCGAACGCGCGCAGCAGGTTCAGCGTCGCCGCGGATTGGCGATAGGCCATCAGCTGGCGCTGCGGATCGGGAATGCGCGCTTCCGGCGTGAAGGCGATGTCGTTGACGATGTCGCCGCGATAGCTCGGCAGCTCGACATCGCCCTGCTTCTCGGTCGGCGACGACCGCGGCTTGGCAAATTGCCCGGCGATGCGGCCGACCTTCACCACCGGCAGCGCGCCGGCATAGGTCATGACGACGGCCATCTGCAGCAGCACGCGGAAGAAGTCGCGGATGTTGTTGGCGCCGTGCTCGGCAAAGCTCTCGGCGCAGTCGCCGCCCTGGAGCAGGAAGGCCTCGCCGTCGGCGACCCGGCCCAGCGCCTTCTTCAGGCTGCGCGCCTCGCCCGCGAACACCAGCGGCGGAAAGGTCGCGAGCTGCGCCTCGACATCCGCCAATGCCTTGGCATCGGGATAATCGGGCACCTGCAGCACCTTCTTGGCGCGCCAGCTATCGGGTGTCCACCGCTCGGACATGAGGTCAACTCCTGAGCAAAAACCGCGACTTAATCGACGGGAAAGGAGGGCTTATACACAGCCGCCCGCTCCCCCGCTAGAAGGAATCCTGCAATCCCGTCAAACTCTTGCAGGAAAATGCGAATTCGCATTTGCTGGACCATACCATGAATGCCAGCCAAATTGCCGTGGCCCAGGCCACGCTGGACGACGTTTTTAGCGACGACATCGTTGTGCCCGCCGCGGACGGCTATCCGCTGGCCGCGACGCTGTTCCTGCCGCGCGGCAAGAAGCGCCACGCCGTCCTGATCAATTCGGCGACCGCGGTGCCCCGCAAGGTCTATCGCGGCTTTGCCGGCTACCTCGCCCGCCGCGGCGCGGCGGTCGTGACCTACGACTACCGCGGCACCGGCGACTCGAGGCCGATGGCGGCGACCGGCCTCAACAAGCCGAAGTCGCTCGCCGGCTTCAAGGCCACGATGGCGGATTGGGCCGCGCTCGACGCCACCGCCGCCGTGAGCTGGATGCGCTACCGCTACCGCGACCTGCCCTTCGCCTATGTCGGCCATTCCTTCGGCGGCCAGGCGCTCGGGCTCTTGGCCAATAACGCCGAGATCCCGCGCGCGCTCTTGATCGCCGCGCAGGCCGCCTATTGGAAGCTGATGGACTCGCCCGAGCGCTACCGCGTCGTCGCCTTCATGAACGGCATCGGCCTGCCGCTTGCGCGCACGCTCGGCTATGTGCCTGCGTGGGCCGGCCTCGGCATGGACCTGCCGAGGGGCGTGTTCGAGCAATGGACGCACTGGGTGATGCGCGAGCGCTACCTGCTCGACGACACGACGCTTGCAGCGCGCGAGAATTTTGCAAAGTACAAAGGCAAGCTCCGCGCCTTCAGCGTGACCGACGACACCTGGGCGACGCGGCCCGCGGTCGAGCTGCTGTGCTCCGCATTTACGTCGATCACGCCTGAGATCATCTCGATCCGTCCCGCCGACGCCGGCGTCACCAAGATCGGCCATTTCGGCTTCTTCCGCAGCGACCACCGCGACACGCTCTGGCGCGGCGCCGCGGAGTGGCTCGAGGCGGAGGGGTAAAGCGCGCGCTTTCTCCGCTGTCGTCCCTGCGAAAGCAGGGACCCATACTCCGCGGCGGATGTTGTGGATGGGACTCGTCATTCGAGCATCGCGCGCCAATCAGCGTTGGTGGTTATGGGTCCCTGCTTTCGCAGGGACGACACCGAGTATGTTGCGCGGCCCGTGGGTCATGCCTTCGCATTCTCGCGACATGAATCGTCCGAGCTTTTGCATTTCGTTTCGCCGCTCTGCAAGAGAGGGCGCAGGGAAAGCCGGGTGCCGATCGCACCCATGGGTCCGGTGCAATAAAAAAAGCACCGGAGGTCGGACCACAGGTGTAACCGGAAACATCCCGGCTTTCCCTGCGCGATGGGTTACGGCTTATACGTGCTCTCCCCGGTGAGACTGGGCTTGCTTGTCACCGCCCTCGCAAGGCGCGAAGCGCTTTGCGAGAGGACACCTGCCGCTAGGGCGTCAGGACCACACGATTTCGCTGTCCACCTCGGCCACGCGTCGTCACTCGTGACCTCGGCGTCCACCGCATCCCACCGCAACACTCCTGACGATGCGCAGCGCCCCTCGATCGGGTGAGACGGGAATATTGAACATCTGAGTTGGGTCAAACGCCAAGCGGAATATTTTCCGCAGCGGGACTGGACAGGAGTTATCCTTTTGATTTATTTGGTAAATTTTGCGCTTTGGCGCAAAGCCTTATTGACCATTTAGGATTTATACGAGCCCATTGTAGGGTTGCGTACGTCTCAACATTCAATCAAGACTGAGCGCATTGAGTAAGCACGTTGGGGCCCGATGCCTGCTGTTTCTGACTACGCAGCTATTTCTCATCGCCAAGACGCATTCTCCGGGGCTTACATAAGCGCAATCTGCGCGGCTGCAGGGTGCGGAGTGGACGCAGTTGCGCTGGACAATGACAAGGTTGATTACCTTGTGCGCTCTCGCGTGCAGGGCAAAGTTCTAAACAAACCGCAAATAGACATTCAGGCGAAGTGCCGGATGAGCGGCATGGCCGCGACCGACCCTATATCTTATACTCTGGACCTAGAGACCTATGATGCTCTCAGAGATGTAAAGGTCTGTATTCCACGCATTTTGGTGCTGGTGCTTGTCCCTGATGATGTCCAAGAGTGGATTATGCAATCCGAGCACGCTCTCATGCTTCGACACTGCGCCTACTGGGTTTCGCTGAAGGCAATGCCGCCGAGCGCCAACGCCGCGACACAGACGATCCATATACCCAGAAAAAACTTCTTCGGCGCCCAAGCGTTGCAAACTATGATGACCAAGATTGCTGACGGGGTCGACCTTCAATGAGGGCATCGATAAAGGACCAGCTTGCGATTGGTGCGATCCGGCCCCTAAACGCCATCGGCTATCTGCGTGCTCACGGCTGGGAGCGTTTCGGGGATGCGGCCGGGCGTCCATTCACCGTTTGGCACAACGCATCACACCCCAGCGCGGAAATACTCATACCGGCTGATCGAAGTGCCGCTGATTATACGTTGCTGCTTCGTGAAGCGCTGCTGGAACTAGAGGCCGTCGAGAACCGCTCGCAGCTCGAAATTCTCCGCGACTTGTACAATTCGGGTTTTGATGTTGTCCGACTGGCATCTCAGACTACGCGCACAGCGGATGGAACTGTAGACATTGACGAGGGAGTGCTACTTTTCGAGCGCGCGCGCGATACCCTGTATGCGGCCGCATGCTCGACTGTGAAGCCGCAGGCTGTCTTCCACTCGCGGCGTCCCCAAGCGGCCAATGAGTACATGCGGAAGGCGCGGTTGGGCCAGACGGAGCAGGGAAGTTACGTGCTCACACTTCTGTCGCCCGTTGCGCCGCAATTGACGGCTCATAGTGACACAGACCTTTTCCCTGAGGAGCCCTTTGAGCGGCGGGTGGTCCAGACCTTGGCGCGATCCGTGCGCTTAGCGGTCGGTGCTGCAGAAAGTTCGGTGGCAGCAGCGATACCGGACTTTAGCCCGTTCCAAAATGCGGTGGCTGGCGGTGTCAGCGCCAATCTATGTGAGGGCATAGCCGGTCTTTTCTCGCCCACAGACCCGGCCAATGTTGAGCTTTCCATTTCTTGGGCCCTAAATCGGCCCACACCGAACGACGCCCACTCCCGTGTACTCATCAGCAGTGATGTCATTCCTACTCTCCAAGAGGCCGCTCGGCTCTTTCGGGCTTTCGACCGGCTTGAGAACTACGAAATCAAAGGTCCAGTAATCAAACTTCAGAGGGACCAGACCGCACCATTCGGTATGGTTACCGTGCTAGCTCCAGTTGAAGGGCGGACGCGAAAGGTCACGCTGATCCTGCCCGACCGTGACTATCAGACGGCAGTCGTCGCTCATCATCAGCATCGGTACGTACGAGTTATCGGAACAGTCGCGCGTGAAGCCAAAACCTATCGTTTGGAGAACCCGGTCAACTTCGAACTCGCCCCAGACGATGAGGATGAGGTCGGGGTGGAGGATTGAGGCTCCGAGTTCGGGCCGCGCTCGTGCCGCGTTTCGGCTTTACGAAATACACATCTGGCCCTGCTTCACCGTCACGGTGCGGTCGCGCAGCTCGATGTCGAGCACGCCTTTCAGCACCAGGAAAAAATCGTCGGTGTCGTCATGCTTGTGCCAGACGAACTCGCCCTGCACCTTCACCACCATGACGTCGCAGGCGTTGAATTGCGCCACCGTGCGCGGCGACCAGTGATCGGAGAACGTCGACAGCTTTTCTTCGAGATCGATTGGATTGTTCATGGGCCTTGGCGTGCGTGGCTCGCAAGCTGCAGGGCGCGTTAGCCAACCGGTCCGCCCGACCGATCCACCCTACGGCCTGAGAAGCTTGAATCACAGCCCCTTGTCGGAGGGAATCCCTATTGAGTGTACAGGCCTGGAGCGCGACGAGCTGAGATTGCCGTTACCGCCAGCATATCCCCGCACCAGCAGACTCGAGGAATCAGACCTGCCGCTGCCTTTTGCATTTGGGACAGTGCGGCGGGATCGCCGAAAGTATCGGCCTGCAACATTTGGAAACACTCGCGAACTACGTTATAGCTGCACGGCACGTTACCTAGGGTTGCGGGAGGGTAGTGTCGGGATGATTTCGAGAGGACTTACTTTCATTTACGTCGAGTACGGAAACCTTGAACGCCTTTATCTGGAATTGCGATACAGTCTGGCGACGCTGCTGCATTGGAAATTTCATGCTGCCGTGGACGTGGTCGTCTATACCGACAAGCCTGATCGCTATCGTGATTTGCCGATCCGAATTGTCGATATCACGCCGAAGATCGCAGAGTTCTCGCGCCACGGCCTCTACCACCACCGCATTAAGCCGTGCGTGCTCCTCGAGGAAATGAGGAGCAATCCGAACTTCTGTGTCATGACAGATACGGATACGTTTTTCCAAGACGGGTTCTTCGAGAAGCTATGGTCAATAGTATCCGCGGGATCGGTCGCTGTGGACCGCTTTCATGGGCTAAATCCATTCTCGAAACTTGCTGGATTCAATACCGACTTGCCGAACATTGGCCGGTATCGCTACGATCAAAAAACCTCCGTTGAATACAATAGCGGGCTGACCGCAGTCGATCCGGCGAAGCATGTGCCTGTGATCGAGGATTCAATCGCGCTGATTGATGCTGTGCTCGATCAGAACAAGAGGCAGCTCACGCTGGAGCAGATTGCGCTGTCAGAGAGCTTGCGCGTCCACAAAATTCATGTGGCGACGATGTATCCGCTGTTCAGGCATTATTACCGCGTCTCGCACAAGCGTTACATGCAGTGGCATATTCGGCGCTGGTACGAGAAGCACGGCGCCGTCTTTGCGCCGCAGCCCCCGACAATTCGTTACACCCGACCTCGTGTTCGCTTCTTCCGGATCTGGGCTAAACTCAACTCGATGCTGCATGCGCGCGACCGACAGGCGCAGGCCGAAATGAAATGGCGGTAAACCGGGCTCTCTGCCGAGGTGGACCCCTGATCGCGTCGCTCCCAAGGGCGTCGTGCCCGCGCCGTTACTGATACCTGGTCGGCCCGTGATGCCCGTTCTTATCGCAATGCGCTTCGCCGTTGGCGGCCTTGCGCGCCAGCAGTTCCTTTTCGGCCTGGTACCAGAGCTGATCCATGTTGCCGTGCGGTTCGCCGGCGTCCTTCCACAACTCGTAAGCGCGGGTCCGAATCTCCTGCTCGGTCGGGCCTGTCATGAGCGGCTCCCTCAATCTGAAATAATCAGTTGTTTTGAAGGATGGAACTTGCAGCTCTGGACAATGTTCCAAAATGAATGACCGCGCCAGTGCGAAAGCCCGACATTTTCGGGAAGAGACGGTATTGCGAGGCGGCCTGACCGCCGGGGATCACGGCGACACCTGCCCGAGCGCCCGACGCACGCGGAACAAGCCCGACGCCGATCCGTGCCGCACAACGCGTGCAGGGAGCGCCCCTACTCCGCCGCCTGCCTTACGTGGCGCGCGGTGGGCGTCCGCATCGTCACCAGCTCTTCGGAGGCCGTCGGGTGCAGCGCGATGGTGGCGTCGAAATCGGCCTTGGTCGCCTTCATCTTTACGGCGATCGCGACCACCTGGGTAACTTCGGCCGCGCAGTCGCCGACGATGTGGCAGCCGAGCACGCGGTCGCTCGAACCATCGACCACGAGCTTCATCAGCACGCGGGTGTCGCGGCCGGACATCGTCGCCTTGATCGGGCGGAAATCGGTCTTGTAGATGTCGACGTGGCTGTACTGCGCCCGCGCCTCTGCTTCGGTGAGGCCGACGGTGCCGACCTCGGGTTGCGAGAATACCGCGGTCGGGATCGTGGCGTGGTCGACCTGAACCGGGCGCTTGCCGAACACGGTGTCGGCGAAGGCATGGCCCTCACGGATCGCGACCGGGGTCAGATTGGTGCGGTGGGTGACGTCGCCGACCGCGTAGATGTTGTCGACCGAGGTCTTCGACCAGCCGTCGACCTGGATGCCGCCATTGGCGGGATTGATTGCGACGCCGGCAGCCTCGAGCCCAAGTCCCCTGACATTGGGATGGCGGCCGATCGCGAACATCACCTGGTCGGAGGCGATGCTCGAGCCGCTCGACAGATGGGTGGTGAAATCCTTGCCGTGCTTGTCGATCTTCGCCACCGTGCAGCCGGTGATGATGGTGATGCCGCGCTTCTCCATCTCGGCGCGGACATGCTTGCGCACGTCCTCGTCGAAGCCGCGCAGGATGTTGTCGCCGCGGTAGACCACGGTGACGTCGGAGCCGAAGCCGGCGAAGATGCCGGCGAATTCCAGCGCGATGTAGCCGCCGCCCTGGATCACGATCCGCTTCGGCAGCTCCTTCAGGTGAAACGCCTCGTTGGAGGAGATCACGTGCTCGATGCCGGGAACGTGCGGTCCGTGATTGGGCGCGCCGCCGGTGGCGATCAGGATGTATTTTGCCGTGACCTTCTCGCCGGTCGCGAGGTGGAGCGTGTGGGCGTCTTCCAGCACCGCGCGGGTCTTGACGATCCTGGCGCCGGACTTCTCGACATTCGTCGTGTAGGCGCCCTCGAGCCGGGCGATCTCCTTGTCCTTGTTGGCGACGAGGGTGGCCCAGTCGAACGAGACCTGGCCGATGCTCCAGCCGAAGCCGGCCGCATCCTCGATCTCCTGGTGGACGTGGCTGCCGATCACGAACAGCTTCTTCGGCACGCAGCCGCGGATCACGCAGGTGCCGCCCATCCGGTACTCTTCGGCGACCATGACCTTCGCGCCGTAGTTGGCGGCGATGCGAGCGGCACGAACGCCGCCCGAACCACCGCCGATGACAAACAGGTCGACGTCAAACTCGGCCATGGGTACCTCTCGCTTCCTTCTCCCTCGCCCCGCCCTTGCGGGGAGAGGGTCGGGTGAGTGGCCATCTCCGCGAGTCAGCCTAGCGGAGAGTCCCCCTCACCCGGCGCTTCGCGCCGACCTCTCCCCGCAAGCGGGGCGAGGTGACAAGTTTAGATATCCTTGCCGCGCTTCTTCATCTCGGCCTTGAACTGGCCGTTGACGATCACGCCGAACTGCTGCGCCCACTGCTGCATATATTGCAGCGAGCCGTTGATTGCGACCGGCTCGGCAGTCAGCAGCTTCTGGCCGAGCGGCGTCTTGTAGAACGTCACGAGATCCTTCAGCTCCTGCTCGGTGAACTCGGCGGCGTAGATCTGCGCCATGCCTTCGCCGATCTCCTTCTCGGTGCCGCCGAACTGCTTGGCAACGACCACCGCGACCTCATCGAGATCCTTCTGGTAGTTCAAGAACTGCTGGAGCAGACCGGTCTTGGTCTTCTCGATGATTCCGGGGACGGCGCCGTTGTACATCACCGCGACGTTCTTCATCGCCAGGATTTCCTTTGCGTACCCGATCGCCGCGGGGGTCGACTGCTTGACCTTCGGCATGGGGGGCAGCTGCGGCTGCTGCGCCATCGCCGGTGCGGTCGCGAGCGCCAGTCCGACCGCCAGGGTCGCTGCCGACAAAAGTCCCGAAAAACGCTTCATTCCAAGTCTCCTTGCTTGCGGCCTCATGGCCGTTCAACAACCCGAATTCCCTGTGCGCCGGCCAGAACGGCGACGCTGCCAAGCCCGATGAACAGGCCATGTTCGACCACGCCCGGAATCACGCTGAGCAAACCGGCGAGACGCGGCGGGTCGCCGATCCGGCCGAGATGCGCATCGACGATCCAGTGGCCGCCATCGGTGACAAAAACGTGACCGTCCTTGCCCTTACGGATGACCATTTGGCCGGACACGCCAGCTTCAGCAAACGCCCGTGCCATCCCGGCCTGGGTCGCGGCGAGCCCGAACGGGATCACCTCGACCGGCAGCGGAAAGCGGCCGAGCACGTCGACCCATTTGCTGTCGTCGGCGATCACGATCATCCGATCGCTGGCGGCCGCCACGATCTTCTCCCGCAACAGCGCGCCGCCGCCGCCCTTGATCAGATTGAGCGCGGGGTCGATCTCGTCGGCGCCGTCGATGGTCAGGTCGAGATGATCGATCTCGTCCAGCGTGGTCAGCGGAATGCCGCAGCGGATCGCATCCGCGCGGGTCACCTCCGAGGTCGGCACGCCGATCACCTTCATGCCCGATCGGACCTTCTCGCCGAGCAGCTCGACGAAATGCTTGGCGGTGGACCCGGTGCCAAGCCCGAGCTTCATGCCGTCGCGTACCTCTTCGAGTGCGCGCGCCGCCGCCTGGCGTTTCAGTGCGTCCATGTCCACGGCCGATAGCCCCTCGGTTGTCCGTTACGGGCGCGCCATCGTGCGGCCCGGCGGGCGCATATCTAGCGTCGTTTTGCGGACAGGAATAGCGCCATCCGGACCGGTCTTTGGGCCGAAACGGTATCCATCGCGGCCAAAATCGCCGAAAAGCGCTCTTCGACCTCGGCCCGCCTGCCGGGATGGGTGAAAATGTAGAACCGGTCGTCGCGGATCGCGGCCAGCACCTGCGCCGCAACCGCGCCGGGATCGAGACCCGTCTCCGGGCGGCGTGCGATCTCGGCGATGATCGGGGAACGAGGCGCCGCGCCATCGACACTGCCGGGGTCGGCGACATCGCAGACCACGCCCCGAACGTCGGCGCCTGTTGCGCGCAGCGCATCGACGGCCTCGTCGGGCGCGCCGGTCTCGATGTCGGCGAAGCATCGCCTTCATACCTTCTGCCGCGAAGGCGGTCGCCATGGCCAGCCCGATTCCGCCGGCCGCACCGGTGACAAAAACGGCTTTTCCTGCAAGTTCCCGCATGACGGCTTCCCAATTTCATGACGCGCCCGCATCTACTCTTGCGTCGCGGCGCACAGCCCGATAGCGAAAAGCGTGATGTCCGCCTCCTCTCCCCCCATCGTCGTATTCGATCTCGACGGCACGCTGGTCGACACCGCGCCTGATCTGATCAGCGCGCTCAATTACGTGCTCGACCGCGAGGGTCTGCGGCCGGTGCCGCTCTCGGCCGCCCGCAACATGATCGGCGCCGGCGCGCGCAAGCTGCTCGAGCGCGGGCTCGAAGTGGAAGGACGCGCGGTCAGCGTCGCTGACCTCGACCGCCTGACCAAGGATTTCATCGACTATTATGCCGAGCACATCGCCGACGGCTCGCGGCCGTTCGACGGGCTCGAGGTCGCGCTCGACCGGCTCGAGGCCAAGGGCCATCGCTTCGCGGTCTGCACCAACAAGCTGGAGTGGCTGTCGAAGCTGCTGCTCGATCGGCTCGGCCTGACGCCGCGCTTTGCGGCGATCTGCGGCCAGGACACATTCGGCGTCGCCAAGCCGGACCCGGCGTTCCTGCGCGAGACGGTCGCCCGTGCCGGCGGCCGGCTGCCCGGCGCCATCATGGTCGGCGATGCCGGCCCCGACGTCGGGGTCGCCCGCCGCGCCCAGGTCCCGGTGATCGGCGTCGATTTTGGCTATACCGACGTCCCGATGACCGAGCTCAAGCCGGACCGGCTGATCAGCCACATGCGCGATCTGCCGGACGCCGTCGCCAGCCTGATTGCAGCATAAATTTCCTGCAACAGATTGATATTACTTGGCAATATTTTGCCATGCGATTTTGCCATTAACCATCCTTTAACGAACAGGCCTCCCCCTGTTGCGCCTCTGTTCCGACGCTCTTATGGTCGGTCCGGGGATTGTGGCTGATTGCCGCAGTAGAGTGTGGATCATGCGTCGTATCATCGTAATTGCGGCCGTCGGGCTGAGCCTGGCCGGCTGCTCCTCGTTCTCATTGGATTCGTTCAAGTCGGCGCCGCCGCCGATGCAGGTACAACTGGATTCGGCGCCGCAGGGTGCGGACGCCGTGACCTCGATCGGACCGGGCTGCAAGACACCCTGTTCGGTGTCGATCCCGGCGCCGGAGGCCAACTTCTCCGTCACCTTCAACATGCCGAAGTTCCAGCCGGCGACGGTACCGGTGACCGTCACCCGCGCGCCGGGCGACTTCACGAGCCCGGCGACGACCACGCTCGATCCGAGCCCGGTGTTCGCCCAGCTGCAACCCGCCGGCCCGCCACCGCGCGCGCACAAGGCGATGCGGCCGAAAAAGAAGAAGCCGAAGCCGGCTGCCGCTGCGGCTCCAGCGGCCGCTCCGGACGCCGCATTCCCCGCTCCGAGCGCGGCGCCGCCGCCGGCGGCCGCGGCTCCGAGCCGCTAGCGCGCACAGACGATTGCACTGCACAAGAGCCCGGCCCAAAGCCGGGTTTTTGGTTTTGGCCGAGACACATCGGCGATTGCGATCATGCATCACGCGATCCGGCTCACCTATCGCTTTGCGATTGGCGTTGCATGTTGCTGATCATCGCATGCATCATCCCTTGGGACGCATTGTGACAACCTGCCAACATGCATAGATTGTGCGTGCGGCAGCCGATCACGACGCGGCGCGCAGGGAACTGGTTGCAGCACTTTGGTGGCAGCACTTTGGTTGAAGGCCCGGGTTGAATGAACGTCTCAACGCAAGCGCATTCCGACACGCTGTTTCGTCCGATGACCGACCCGTTCGGACGGACCATCCGTTACCTTCGCGTCTCCGTCACCGACCGCTGCGACCTGCGCTGCTTCTACTGCATGTCTGAAGACATGACCTTCCTGCCGAAGGCTGATCTGCTGACGCTGGAGGAGCTCGACCGGCTCTGCTCGGCCTTCGTTGCCAAGGGCGTGCGCAAGATCCGCCTCACCGGCGGCGAGCCGCTGGTCCGCCGCAACGTCATGGGCCTGGTGCGCTCGCTGTCGCGGCACCTTTCGACCGGCGCGCTCGACGAACTGACGCTGACCACCAACGGCTCGCAGCTCGCGCGCTTCGCCCAGGAGCTGGCCGATTGCGGCGTGCGCCGGGTCAACGTCTCGCTCGACACGCTGGATGCGGCCAAGTTCCGCGCCATCACCCGCTGGGGCGACATCGACAAGGTGCTGGCGGGTATCGAGGCGGCGCGATCGGCCGGGCTCGCGGTCAAGATCAACGCGGTCGCGCTGAAGAACATGAACGAGGACGAGATCCCGGCGCTGATGGAATGGGCGCACGGCAAAGGCATGGGCCTGACCTTGATCGAGGTGATGCCGATGGGCGACATCGGCGAAGGCCGTATCGATCAGTACGTGCCGCTGTCGCTGCTGCGCGCGCGGCTCGAGAAGCACTACACGCTGACCGATCTCGCCGACGACACCGGCGGCCCTGCCCGCTATGTCCGGGTCGCCGAGACCGGCGGCAAGCTCGGCTTTATCACGCCGATGACCCATAATTTCTGCGAATCCTGCAACCGGGTGCGGATCACCTGCACCGGCACGCTGCACACCTGCCTCGGCCACGAGGACGCCTCCGACCTGCGCCGGCCGCTGCGCGCCTCGGACGACAACGACCTGCTGTCGGCGGCAATCGACCGCGCCATCGGGCTGAAGCCGAAGGGGCACGATTTCATCATCGACCGCCGCCACAACCGCCCGAGCGTCAGCCGCCATATGAGCGTCACCGGCGGCTAGAGCCGTTTCCGCTCCGATCGAATCGGAACGGGGCTCTGGATTTTTGCTTTGACGCGTTCTCTTTACGCGAACGGACGTCCACTTCGCTCGCGAACGCTCTGTTCCGGCCTCCACCGACGCCTCCCCGTCCCCCGATTACCAAGGCGGGACAACGGTTTGTCATGGCGTCAATTTGCCCATTTTCCGATTGACGGCGTTTCACGGCGCTGATTTGGTGCCCCGGCTTTCACGCTAGCCAGGCCGGACAGGCCGCTGCCCCCGTCGGTGACCGCCGACGATCCGGCAGCCAAGAGCAGCCACCAACGGCGGAAGCGCATTTCGGGGGAGGACGAACGTTTGCAACTGCTCCTGAAAGTGAGCCGTGGCTCCGTGCGCCTGTGCGCGGCGGCCAGATGATGCTTGAAATATTCGGCGCGCAGCTGGCGCAGCCGCGGAGATCGTGATGCGCCCATTGTTGGCACTGAGTCAGGCCATCGACCGACTCAACGAGAAGATCGGCACCGTCTGCAATCTGCTCGTACTGATCGCCTGCCTGGTCAGCGCCGGCAATGCCATGATCCGCTACGCGTTCAGCTACTCCTCGAACGGCTGGCTCGAGGCGCAGTGGTACATGTTCGCGATCCTGGTGATGTTCGGCGCCTCCTATACCTTCAAGCGCAACGAGCATGTCCGCGTCGAGATCCTCTATCTGATGCTGTCCGAACGCGGCCAGCTCTGGCTCGACATGATCGGCACATTGTTCTTCCTGATCCCGGCCTGCCTGCTGCTCGCCTATCTGTCCTGGCCGTTCTTCCACCAGGCCTATGCGGTCGGCGAGATGAGCGGCAATGCCGGCGGCCTGCTGCGCTGGCCGATCAAGTTCGTTATCCCGTCCGGCTTCGTGATGCTTGCGTTGCAAGGCGTCTCAGAGGTGATCAAGCGGATCGCCGCGCTGCAGGGCTATGTGACCATCGACGCGAAGTATGAGAGGCCGACGCAATGATCACGCTGGAGATGATGCCGCCACTGATGTTCGGCGGCCTGATCATTGCGATGCTGATCGGCTACCCGGTGGCGTTCACGCTCGCCGCGGTCGGCCTGTCGTTCGGATTCCTCTCGATCTCGCTCGGCTTCTTCGACCTCAACTTCCTGCAGGCGATCCCGGGCCGCATCTTCGGCAGCGTGCTGTCCAACGAGCTGCTGCTCGCGATCCCGTTCTTCACCTTCATGGGCGCCATATTGGAGAGGTGCGGGCTCGCCGAGGACATGCTGGATTCGATGGGCCAGCTGTTCGGCCCGATCCGCGGCGGCCTCGGCTATTCCGTGATCATCGTCGGCTTCATCCTCGGCGCCATCACCGGCACGGTGGCGGCGCAGGTGATCGCGATGGCGCTGATCTCGATGCCGGTGATGATCCGCTACGGCTACAACATCCGCTACATCACGGGCGTGCTCGCCGCCTCCGGCACCATCACGCAACTTGTCCCTCCCTCTCTCGTCCTGATCGTGCTCGCCGACCAGCTCGGCAAGTCGGTCGGCGACATGTATCTCGGCGCCTGGGGCCCGTCGGTGTTCCAGATCATGCTGTTCGCCGGCTACACCTTCCTGCTCGGCATCTTCAAGCCGAGCCATGTGCCGGCGGTGCCGATCGAAGCGCGCACGCTGACCGGCTGGGCGCTGTGGAAGAAGTGCCTGCTCGGCATCATACCCTCCGCCGTGCTGATCTTCGTCGTGCTCGGCACCATGATGATGGGCCTTGCGACCCCAACCGAGGCCGGCGCCATGGGCGCGGTCGGCGCCATCGTGCTCGCTGCGATCCACCACAAGGATTTCAGCGCGACCGGCCGCAAGGTGCTGATCGCGGGCATCATCGCCGGCGGCATCGGCACCATCATCGCAATGCTCTTCAGCGAGAACCTGATCTTCAAGCTCGCCTTCGCGATCACCTATGCCGCGGTGGTCTGGATCTGCCTCGAGGCCGTCAAGATCCCGGACCTGCGTGACCTGATCAAGCAGGGCTACGAAACCACCATGCGCATCACCTGCATGGTTACCTTCATCCTGATCGGCTCGACCTGCTTCTCGGTGGTGTTCCTCGGTGTGTCCGGCGGGGTGTGGCTGGAGCATATGCTGACCTCGCTGCCCGGCGGCGTCTGGGGCTTCCTGATCTTCATTAACCTCTTCATCTTCTTCCTGGCGTTCTTCCTCGACTTCTTCGAGATCGCCTTCATCATCCTGCCGATGATCGCGCCGATCGCGCAGAAGGTGCTGGCGCCAGTGGTCGGCCCCGACGCCGCGCTGATCTGGTTCGGCGTGATGCTCTGCGTCAACATGCAGACCTCGTTCCTGCATCCGCCGTTCGGCTTCGCGCTGTTCTATCTGCGCGGCGTGGCGCCGAAGGAAGTGAAGAGCTCCGACATCTATTGGGGCGCCATGCCCTGGATCGGGCTGCAGGCGATCATGGTGGCGCTGGTGATTGCGTTCCCGGTCGTCGTCACCGGCCTGCTCGACAAGCCGCTCGATGTCGACCTCAACAAGGTCAAGATCGAGGTGCCGCAGATCGAGCTGCCGCCGCTCGATTTCGGGCAACCGAAGCAGTAGCCCGCGCCAACCCGTTCGGCGTGTCCCGCGAAAGCGAGGCACGCCGCGTTAGTTGACGGCGGCGGCGAGGCCTGTGAAGACGGGGATACGGACCGTCCTCGAACTCAGAGATCGCCGCCAATGCCCCAAGCACGTCCCGCCCGCTCGCTCGTTCGCCCGCTCGTCGCATCCCTCAGCCTCGCATTTGCCGCTGCCGTGGCGCATGCGGCGCCGGCGGCCGACATTCGCGCGCTGGCGCAACAGGAGCAGCAGCCGCTGCTCGACACCCTGCGCGACCTCGTGCAGATCGAATCCGGCAGCAAGGACATCGAGGGCCTGAACCAGCTCGCCGCGCGCATCGCCGGCCAGCTCAAGCAGCTCGGCGGCGCGGTGGACATCCTGCAAACCACCGATATCTACCGGCTGGACGATACGCCCGAGAAGATCGGCCCGGCCGTGCAGGCCGTCTTCAAGGGCACCGGCAGCGCGAAGATCATGCTGATCGCGCACATGGACACGGTGTATCTCAAGGGCATGCTGAAGGACCAACCCTTCCGCATCGACGGCGACAAGGCCTATGGGCTCGGCATTGCCGACGACAAGCAGGGCGTCGCCACCATCCTCCACACCGTGGCGCTGCTGCAGAAGCTGAACTTCAAGGATTACGGCGCGCTCACCGTGCTGATCAACGGCGACGAGGAGATCTCTTCGCCCGGCTGGCGCTCAACCATCACGCGCCTCGCCGCGGAGCAGGATGCCGTGTTCTCGTTTGAAGGCAGCGATGCCAGCGGCACGCTCCGCCTCGCCACCAGCGGCATCGGCTCGGCCTACCTCACGGTGCACGGCAAGTCGTCGCATGCGGGTGCAAGGCCGGAAGGTGGCGTGAATGCGCTCTATGAGCTGTCGCACCAGGTGCTGCAAATGAAGGACCTGTCGAAGCCCGAGCAGGGCCTGAAGCTGAACTGGACGGTCTCCAAATCCGGCACCAACCGCAACGTGATCCCCGCCGAGGCCACGGCCCAGGCCGATGCGCGTGCGCTCAAAGTGTCCGACTTCGACGAGCTCGAGACGGCCCTGCAGGACAAGATCAAGAACCGCCTGCTGCCCGACTCCAAGGTGGACGTGAAATTCGAGGTACGCCGGCCGCCGCTCGAAGCCACCGACGCCTCGCGCCGCGTGGCCGGCCACGGCAAGACGATCTATCAGGAATTGGACATGCCGCTGAACGTGGCCGAAAGGGCCACAGGCGGCGGCACCGACGCTGCGTTTGCCGCCCTCAAGACCAAGGGAGCCGTGGTCGAGGGCATGGGCCTCTCCGGCTTCGGCGCGCACTCCAACGATGCCGAATACGTGCAAATCAACAGCATCGTGCCGCGGCTGTACCTGACCACGCGGATGATCATGGATCTGTCCGACGGCAAGGTGAAATAAGCCGCCCGGCCCGTTGCCCAGGTTCGCAAGCCTCTCAGGACGTCGCCGGCGCTGCCTTGGCCAGGCGGAAGCTCAGCGTGAACTGGGCACCGCCTGACGCCAGGTTCTCCACCCTGACCGTCGCGTCGTGATCGTCGACGACGCCGCGCACGATCGAGAGCCCGAGCCCCGCACCATCGGTGCGGTGGCGCTGACGATCGCCGCGCCAGAAGCGCTGGAAGATCAGGCCCTGCTCGGCCGGCGCAATCCCCGGCCCGCAGTCGCGCACCTGCACCGAACCGTCCTCGTGCACCTCGACATCGACCGAGGTCTCATCGGCGGTGTACTTGATCGCGTTCTCCGCCAGATTGAAGATCGCGCGTTGCAGCATCTCGGCATTGCCCCTGACCTGCACAGGGCTGTCGGCGCCGCGCAGCGCGATGTCCTTCTTCTGCGCCAGCGCATAAGGTGCGATCGAGCCGACCACCTCGGCGCAGACCGCACGCAGGTCCGCGGTCTCGCCGGGATCCAGCACCAGCGTATCGAGCTCGGCGATCTCCAATAGCTGGCCGACGATACGGCTCATGCTTTCGATGTCGGCATGCAGCTCCTTGGTCCCCTTGGCCGCATCCAGCGTCTCGATCCGGGTCCTCAGGATCGCGAGCGGAGTGCGAAGCTGATGGGCGGCATCGGCCGTGAACTGGCGCTGCACGTGAAAGCCGTCCTCCAGACGATCGAAGGCCTGGTTGACGGCGGTCACCAGCGGCAGGATCTCACTCGGAATCCCCTCCGTCGGCAGCCGGATATCGGTTCTGGCCGGGCCGATGCTCCTGGCTTCCTCCGAGGCCCGCAGCAGCGGAGTCACGGCGCGGCGGAAGATCAGGATATCGGTCGCAAGCAGGATCAGGAGGATCGGGATGGTGATCCAGCCGACCCGCCGGAAGAAGTTGGAGACGATGTCATCGATGATGACGTCGCGATGTGACAGGTCCTCGGCGACCAGGATGCGCAGCGTCTGGCCGCCGAGCAGCTTGGTGGCGCTGGCACCGGAAATCCGGTCAGCGGTGACCGGCAGCCGCGGCGCATCGCGATGCGACGAGAACAGCAAATGGTCATCCGCATCGTAGATGTCGTAGCGGTAGCGGCCATAGGCGTCGGAATAGAGCCCCCTCAGGCTGTCCGGCAGGCTGAGCTGCACCTTGCCGTCGGAATCGACCGTGAGGTTCTGGCCGAGATCGGCGGCCTGATCGCGCATCGCTTCGCGATGCAGCTGGTTGATCTCCGAATTCAGCAACCACAGCAGCAGCAGAGGCAGGAAGATCGCGGCGACCGCGACCGCCACGATGTGCAGGAACACGATCCGCGAGGTCAGCGACGTGAAGCGGAACACCGCTACTTCTCCTCGGCCATCAGATAGCCGACGCCACGAATGGTATGGATGATGATCCTGGCGTGGTGCTCGGTGAGCAGCTTGCGCAGCCGCGACACGTAAACCTCGACCGCATTCGAGGCGACCTCGCCCGACAGACCGAAGATGTGGTCCTCGACGTTCTTCTTCGGCACCACCCGCCCCTGCCGCCGCAGCAGGATCTCCAGCACCGAGGTCTCGCGCGCCGAGAAAACGTGCGGCGAACCGTCGACGAACACCTGCTTGCTCTCAGTGTCGTAGACGAGATTGGCGAGCTTCAGCGAGGAGCCGAGCAGCTGGCCGGGCCGGCGCAGGATGGCCTCGAGCCGCGCCACCAGCTCTTCCAGCGCAAATGGTTTCGCGAGATAGTCGTCCGCGCCGCTGCGCAGGCCGTTGACCCGATCCTGCAGCCCGTTGCGCGCAGTCAGCACCAGCACCGGCAGCGGGTCGTTCTTGCGGCGAAGCTCCGACAGCACCGACAGGCCGTCGCCGTCGGGCAGGCCGAGATCGAGGATCATGGCAGCATAGCTGACGCTACGCAGCGCATCGCGCGCTTCGGCAACGCTGTTAACGATGTCGGACTCATATCCCGCCGCCATCAGCCCGCTGGCGAGCAGCCTCGAGAGCTCGACGTTGTCCTCGACGATCAGAAGGCGCATTGCAGCAGTCCTGTCTTCATTCGGTCGGTCGCCTGTTTGCACACCTTGTTGCGCTGCGCCAGCCACGCGATAAACTCTGCAGCAGGTCGCGCGTTGGGCAATCCCGATGTGCAGACGACATGAATATGAGCATACCGCCTGGATCGAGCGACAGGCGCTATATTTTGGCTATGCGGCGCCGCTCGTTTTCCCACGCAAAATAGATAAACCGCCCCTCTCCGCAATCAAAATCCGGGGCCGGACGGCCGGCTGAAAAGGGCAAATGTAAGGCTGGCGTCAGCTAGCCCTGATAACAGTTTTTCCGTTCTCACCGAGAGATCGACGATTGCCCACCATGCGGCAAGACCCCGGCTCTCGCGCGAGGCTTTCAATCAATACTGGCCAGGCGGGCGATGTCGTTTCGAATGAAATATACGGGTTTTGCGGCAGTGCCGGTGCTGGCGCTCCTGGCCGGCGCGTGGCTCATGACGCGCGCCGACGGCGTCGTGAGCGCCAAGGCCGCGCAAGAAACCGCGCCGCAGGATGTCAATGTCGAGCAGCAATACGTCGCGTTGAGCGACAAGCAGGCCGCCTCCCTGAAGGTCATGGCCGCGGAGCAGCGTTCGTTCCGGACACTGAAGAACGCGGTCGGCTCGATCGACTTCAACCAGAACATGCTCGTGCAGGCCTTCACGCCGAATCCCGGCAGGATCGTCGATACGCCTCTCAACGTCGGTGACGAGGTCGCGAAGGGCGCGACACTGTTCACGATCGACAGCCCCGATCTGCTGCAGGCCGAATCGTCGCTGCTTGCTTCTTCCGGCGTGCTCGAACTGCAGACCAGAACGTTGGCGCGGGTCAGGCAGCTGCTGAAGACCGGCGGCGGCGCGCAGAAGGACGTCGACCAGGCGACATCGGACCAGCAGACCGCCGAGGGCAGCTACAAGGCTGCGCGCGACGCGGTGCGCATCTTCGGCAAGACCGACGCCGAGATCGACCGCATCGTAGCCGACCGCAAGGTCGATTCCATCCTGGTGGTCCCAAGCCCGATCTCCGGCCGGATCATCGCACGCAATGCCGCGCCGGGTCTCTTTGTGCAGCCCGGCAACGCACCGGCGCCGTACTCACTGGCCGATATCTCGACGATGTGGATGGTCGCCAATGTGATCGAGACCGATGCCCCCTCCTACCGGATCGGCCAACCGGTCGAGGTGCGGGTACCCGCCTACCTGAACGAGGTGTTTCGCGGCCGCGTGACGACGCTCGGCCTCAACATCGATCCCAACTCGCACCGCCAGTTGGTGCGCTCGGTGATCGACGACCCCCAGCACAAGCTGCGCGCCGGCATGCTGGCGAGCTTCACCATCGAAACCGAGCCGCCAAAACTGTCGGTCAGCGTTCCCCTGGACGCCATTGTGCGCGAGGGTGACGGAACGATGACGGTGTGGGTCACGATCGACGGCCGCAAGTTCGACCGCCGCACGGTGACGATCGGCATGGAGCAGGACGGCTGGCGGCAGATCCTCAGCGGCCTCGGACCGGACGAGAAGGTCGCCTCCACCGGCGCGATCTTCCTCAGCAACAAGTTCGCCAACGCGGCCACCGGCTAGCCCGTGCTAACCGCATCCCCGTCCGCTCCAGAGTAAGTGCAGTACCTTGATCAAAAGCCTCCTCCAATTCGGTCTGACCCGAAGCGCCGTCATCGTGCTCGGCCTCGCCGTGTTCTGCGCCGCCGGGTTCGCCGCGTTCACCAAGCTGAACATTGAGGCCTATCCGAACCCGGCGCCCGTCATTCTCGAGATCACCGCCCAGGCCGCCGGCCTCTCCGCCGAGGAAATGGAGAAGTACTACACGATCCCGATGGAGGTCGGGCTGTACTCGACGCCGGGCGTGGTCAACATCCGCTCGACCTCATTCTACGGCCTGTCGTTCGTGCGGGTCACCTTCAAATACGGCGTCGATTATTATTTCGCGCTCTCGCAGGCCACCAACAATCTCACGCAGAACGTCCAGCTTCCCGGCAACCAGATCCCGCAGATCCAGCAATCGAGCCTGGTCGGCGAGATCTTCCGCTACCGGCTGGTCGGACCGCCGAATTTCGGCCTGACCAATCTCAGGACCTTGCAGGACTACGTCGTCGCCCGCCGGCTGATGACCATACCGGGCGTCGTGCAGATCAACTCCTGGGGCGGTACCACCAAGCAGTTCAATGTCGACGCCGATCTCGCAAAGCTCGAATCCTATAACATCACCGTGCCGCAGCTGATCAGCGCGCTCGGCAACGCCAACATCAATGTCGGCGGCCGCGAAATCGCGATCGGCCAGCAATCCGTCAACATCCGCGGCATCGGCCTGATCAACTCCGGCGGCGACGACGATATCACCAAGGGCTACCGGGTCCGGGACATCGAGAACGTCGTCCTGACGCAATCCAACGGACTGCCGATCCAGATCAAGGACGTCGCCAAGGTTTCGGTCGGCTATGTGCCGCGGCTCGGCATCGCAGGAAAGGACAAGGACGACGACGTCGCCGCGGCGATCGTCGTGATGGGACGCACACAGCATACCAACGACATCGTGCCGAAGGTCGAGGAGGAAGTCGCCAAGATCAACAGCGACGGCACCCTGCCTGCCGGCGTCAAGGTGGTCCCCTATTACGACCGCACCTCGCTGGTCAACGTCACGACCCATACCGTGCTGCATAACCTGATGTTCGGCTGCCTGCTGGTGTTCGTGATCCAGTGGGTCTTCCTCGGCGACCTCAGGAGCGCGTTGATCGTCAGCGCCAACATCCCGTTCGCGCTGTTCTTCGCCATCATCATCCTGGTGCTACAGGGCGAGGACGCCAATTTGCTGTCGCTCGGCGCCGTCGACTTCGGAATCATCGTCGATTCCGCCGTCATCATGATGGAGAACATCTTCCGCAACTTCCAGTCCAGTCCGGAGAACCGGCTGCGCGTGCTGCAGCACCTCGCCGAGGGTTACTGGGGAGACGATCCGACGGCGCGAAACGGCCAGCCCGCGCCGGGCTGGACCGAGCGGCTGCGCATGATCTTCGTCAGCGCATTGCAGGTCGACAAGGCGGTGTTCTTCACCGCGGCCATCACGGTCACCGCGTTCGTGCCGCTGTTCACCATGCAGGGCGTCGAAGGCCAGATCTTCGGACCGATGGCGCGAACCTACGGCTACGCGCTCGCAGGCGCGCTGCTGGCGACATTCACGGTGACGCCGGTGCTGGCCTCGCTTCTGCTGCCGAAGCACATCGAGGAGACCGAGACCATCATCGTGCGCTCGCTGCGCAAAGCCTACACGCCCGTGCTGCGCTGGTCGCTGACGCATCTGCGGGTCGCGGTCGCAGCCGGCATCATTTTTCTCGGGATCAGCGGTCTTGCTGCGAGCCGGCTCGGCAGCGAATTCCTGCCCGCGCTTGAGGAAGGCAATTTCTGGATCCGCGCGTCGATGCCGCCGACCATGTCGCTCGATGCAGGCACCGAACCGACCCGAAAGATGCGCGAGATCCTGTTGCGTCACCCTGAAATCATCACCGTGGTGTCGCAGCACGGCCGTCCCGACAATGGCAGCGACGCCTCGGCCTTCTCCAACGTTGAGCTGTTCGCGCCGATCAAGCCGTTCGACCAATGGCCGGCCGGACTAACAAAGGAGAAGCTCACCGAGGAGCTGCAGAAGGAATTCGACGAGGAACTGCCCGGCGTCACCTTCAACTTCTCGCAATACATCCAGGACAACGTCGAGGAGGCGCTGTCGGGCGTCAAGGGCGCGAACTCGGTCAAGATCATCGGCCCGAACCTCGCGGTGCTCGAACAGCTCGCGGCGAAGGTCGCGCAGGAGATGGCCAAGATCCGCGGTGTCGCCGATCTCGGCATCTTCCATCTGGTCGGACAACCCAACCTCAATATCAAGGTGAACCGCGAGAAGGCCGCGCGGTACGGCCTCAACTCCGGCGACGTGACGACCGTGGTGCAGGCCGCGCTCGGCGGCACCAGCGCGACGACCGTGCTCGAGGGTGACAGGCAGTTCGGCGTGGTGGTGCGGCTCGATCCGAAGTTCCGCGAGAGCATCGACAGGGTGCGCGAGATCAAGGTGGCCTACCAGACGCCGTCCGGCACCAATGCCTATATCCCGTTGAGCGAGCTCGCTGACATCTCGCTCGATACCGGTGCGTCGTTCATCTATCGCGAGCGCAGCCAGCGCTATATTCCGATCAAGTTCAGCGTGCGCGGCCGCGATCTCGGCAGCACGGTGGCGGAGGCGCAGCGACGCGTCGCCGATGCCGTGCAGCTTCCGACCGGTTACCGGATGATCTGGTCCGGCGAGTTCGACAATCTCGAAGCCGCCAAGGCGCGCCTGATGATCGTGGTGCCGGTGACGCTGCTCTTGATCTTCGTGCTGCTCTACAGCCTGTTCAACTCGCTGCGCGACAGCCTGCTTGCGCTCGCCGGCATTCCGTTCGCGATCGGCGGCGGGTTGATCGCGCTCTACCTCTCCGCGCTCGACTTCAGCATCTCGGCGGCGATCGGCTTCATTTCGCTGTTCGGCGTCGCCGTGATGGACGGCATTCTCAACATCACCTATTTCCGCGAGCTGCGGGCCGCGGGAATGAGCGTCAGCGAGGCGGTGTTCCACGGGTCGGAGCAGCGCATGCGTCCGATGTTGATGACGGCCCTCTCCGCCGGTGTGGGCCTGTTCCCGGCGGCGCTCTCGCATGGTATCGGTAGCCAGGTGCAGCGTCCGCTTGCCACCGTCGTCGTCGGCGGCATGTTCATCGGGCCGTTGCTGCTGCTCGTGGTGGCGCCCGCCTTGCGCAAGATATTCCTGTCGCGGGCAAGCGAAGCGCCGAGCCAAGACGGCGCGGCCGAAGTACCGCCCGAACCGGCGCATTAGGGGTGCGGCTGATGTCCGAGACCGTCACAAGGATTGTTGCCGCACTCGCGCTGTGCAGAAGGAACGCCCTGCGTCCGGCGCTCGGTGCGGGCGCCGCCGGGCTGCTGCTGGCAAGCTGCGCCGTCGGCCCGAATTTCGCGCCGCCGGCCGCACCGGACGTCGATCGCTACACGCCGGAGAAGCTCGCCTCCCCCAGCTCGAATGCCGGCCGCCCCAGCGTGCCGAAGCAGCACTTCGTCAACGGAGAGGACGTGTCGCTGCGGTGGTGGACGGCATTCCGGTCGAAGCCGCTCGACGAGTTGATCAAGATGTCGGTCGAGCACAACCCGTCGCTGCAGTCGGCCGAAGCGGCGATCAGGGTAGCGCAATACAACGCGCTGGCGCAGCGCGGGCTTTTCTTCCCGCAGATCGGCGCAAACTACACGCCGTCCCAGCAGCAAATTTCCGGCGCGTCGAGTTCGGGCCCGGGCGGCCAGTCTCCTTCGGTATTTTCGCTTCATACCGCGCAGCTGAACGTCAATTTCGTGCCGGACATTTGGGGCCAGAATATTCGTCAGGTCGAAAGTCTTGACGCAATCTCTGAGCAGCAACTGTTCCAACTCGAAGCAGCCTACCTCACGCTCACCGCCAACGTGGTCACCGCGGCGATCCAGGAAGCATCGCTGCGCGGCCAGATTGGCGCGATCCAGCGCGTCGTGAAGATTGAACGCGGCATTCTGGAGATCGTGAAGAACCAGTTCAACGCGGGCAGCGCTGCCCAGGTCGACGTGCTGGCGCAGGAAGCGGCGCTGGCCCAGTCCGAGCAACTCCTGCCGCCGCTCGAAAAGCAGCTTGCCGTGCAGCGCGATCTCCTGACCTCGCTGGCCGGGCAATTCTCTGCGGACGAAATCCTGCAGAAGTTTACGCTCGACCGCCTCGCACTCCCTGCAAACCTGCCGGTGAGCCTGCCGAGCAAGATGATCCGCCAGCGTCCGGACGTCAGGGCCGCGGAGGCGCTGCTGCATTCGGCGAACGCCCTCATCGGCGTGTCGATCGCAGCCCGCCTGCCCAACCTTACGATCACCGGAAATGCCGGAGCCGCGGGCTTCAGCCTGGCCGAGTTGTTCACGCCGGGGACCAGCTTCTACGTCATCGCGGCGAGCGCGACCCAGCCGCTGTTCGATGGCCTGACGCTCTACCACAAGCAGAAGGCCGCGGAGGCCGCGGTGGACCAGGCCGATGCGCTCTATCGTCAGGCCGTCGTCACGGCGATGCAGAACGTCGCCGACGCCTTGCGAAGTCTGCAAGCCGACGCCCGCGCCTTGCAGGCCGCGGTCAAGGCCGAACTCGCCGCAAAGGCCAGCCTCGACATCATTCAGAAGCAGCTTGCTCTCGGGCAGGTCAATCAGGTGGTCGTGCTCAATGCCCAGCAAGTGTATCTGACGGCCGCAGTCGTCCGCGTTCAGGCCCAGGCGACGCGGCTCTCCGACAGCGCCGCCCTTTTCATGGCGCTTGGAGGCGGCTGGCCAACAAACTGCACATCCAACGACTGGCGCAAATGCGCCCTGGAGGACCCGCCCGCTGCCACCCCGCAACAGGTCAGCGAAAACGGTCCCCCTGCCCGCTAACAGGCGCCGGACAAGATTACGGATTGAAGGAGCCGACGAATGAAGAACATGCTCACCTTGACAGCCATTCTCGTTGCGATCTGGGCGGGACCCGCTGCCGCACAAAGCGCGATCGGCGGTCCGAAGAAGCAAAGCAATGTCGGCGGGCCCACTGTCCAGAGCAACCCGGTGGTTCGCACGACGCCGGGTGGCGGATCGACGCCCCCATCATTGCCGCCCAAGCCCTCGCCGAAGAAATAGGGACGCTCTCGCATTTGAATTGGCTTCCGGGGTTTACCCTGATCAGCGCGAAGGACCAACAGCTTCGCAAGCGTCACGATGAGACAAATATGAAACGCACAATGCTCCTGTTTCTCATCGCTGCGGCTGCAGTCATGACGGCGCCGGACGTCCGCGCGACGCCTGCTTACGTTACGAGGCTTTCGTCGTCGCATCCAGCACGCGTCGATCGGGTTCGCCTCGCGTGCGACCAGGACTGCAATTGCTGGCCAACGCGCTATCAGCAACGAATTTTTCGTCGGAAGATCGACGAGCTAGAACGTCTGGATCCGAATTACTGCCCAGGTGGCGGGCACTATAACGGCCATTACCGCACCGGACCGGCCACCGGATTGAGCTTCGAAAGCCGCCTTCCGGTGCGCTCGCACCCGTTTCCATTTTGACCGACCTGGTCGTGCCGGGCAGGCCTGACACGGTGTGATCATTTGCCTGGCCCGCGCCAGGCCCAAACAAGAAACCCCGGAGCTTGCTCCGGGGATTTTGCTTGCGCTGAAGATGAGTGATGTCGCGCTTGCGGATGTCACGCTTGCGAGTGACGCGCCATGAAATTGTCGTAGCCGACCTCGGCGACCTGGAACCATTGATAGCCGTTGTTGGAGAACGACGTCAGCGATTCATAGATCTTCTTGAAGTTGGCATTGGTTGCCGAGACTTCGCTGTGCAGTTCCTTGGCGGCCTTGAAGGAGGCTTCCATCACCGGTGCGGGGAACGGATGCAGCTTGGTGCCGGCGGCAAGCAGCTTCTTCAGCGCGATCGGGTTGGCCTGATCGTAGCGCGCCATCATCCAGTTGTTGGCGAGGTGGCCGGCCTGCTCCAGCACGTTCTGATAGTATTTCGGCAATGCGTTCCACTTGTCGAGATTGACGATCGCGAGCAGCATCGGGCCGCCTTCCCACCAGCCCGGGAAGTAATAGTGCGGCGCGACCTTCTGGAAGCCGAGCTTCTCGTCGTCATAGGGACCAACCCACTCCGCACCATCGATCGTGCCCTTCTCCAGCGCGGGATAGATGTCGCCGCCCGCGAGCTGCTGCGGGACGCAACCGAGCTTCTGCATCACGCGCCCGGCGAAGCCGCCGATGCGGAATTTCAGGCCCTTGAGATCGTCGACGCTGTTGATCTCCTTGCGGAACCAGCCGCCCATCTGGCAGCCGGTATTGCCGGCAAGCAGCGAGGTGACGTTGTAGCTCTTGTAGAACTCGTTGAGCAGCTCCTTGCCGCCGCCCAGCATGTACCACGCCTGATTGAGCCGCGAGTTGGGGCCGAACGGCACCGACGAACCGAAGGTGAAGGTCGGGTCCTTGCCGAAATAGTAATAGGAAGCGGTGTGGCCCATCTCGACGGTTGCGCTTTGCACGGCGTCGAGCACCTGCAGGCCCGGCACGATCTCGCCGGCGGCAAAGGTCTGGATCTGGAATTTGTTGTCGGTGGCTTCACCCACCGCCTTGGCCAACAGTTCGGCACCGCCATGCAGCGTGTCGAGCGACTTCGGCCAGCTTGTCGTCATGCGCCATTTGAGCTCGGGCATCGATTGCGCGATCGCGGGCGCCCCAATCGTGGCCGCTCCCGCAACACCCAGGCCCGTGACCTTGATGAAATCTCTTCGCTTCATTGTTGAATCCTACCCTTGTCTGGTTGTGTCGCCGAAGCGTCGACCGGCTTTCGCGGTGTCGCGCTCGCTCTTCTTTGCCGTCACGATCGAATTCCGATCGCGGGCTGCCTTCATGCCGAGGCTTGGGCGCAAGCATGGAACATCCCCTCCCCGAACGCCAGACGCAAAAAGCCCGGCCTCCTTGCGAAGGCCGGGCTACTTAAGTCGAAGCTCTTGGGCCTCGATCCTTGGATCGAAGCTCGTGGTTCTTATCTGGATGCGTTCTCTTGACGCGAACGCAGGTCCGGTTCGATCAGCCGCGGGTGCGCGAGCGGATCATGAAGCTGTCGAAGGTGTATTCGGCGACCTGCCACCACAGATACTGGTCGGAGCGGTACGCCTGCATGGCTTCGATCGACTTCTTGAAGTCGGCATTCTTGGCCGAGATTTCACCCCACAGTTCGTTGGTCGCCTTGAGGCAGGCCTCGAGCACCTCGTTGGTGAACGGACGCAGCTGCGTGCCGCCGGCAACCAGCCGCTTCAGCGCCGACGGGTTCTGCATGTCGTAGCGTGCAGCCATCCAGCTGTTGGCGTTGGCGGTCGCGTTGGTCAGGATCGCCTGGTAGTTCTTCGGCAGCGCGTTCCACTTCTCAAGGTTGATGAAGGAGTGCACGGTCGGACCGCCTTCCCAGAAGCCCGGGTAGTAGTAGTACTTGGCGACCTTCTGGAAGCCGAGCTTTTCGTCGTCATACGGACCGACCCACTCGGCGGCGTCGATGGTGCCCTTTTCGAGCGCCGGATAGATGTCGCCGCCGGCGAGCTGCTGCGGCACCACGCCGACCTTCTGCAGCACCTGGCCGGCAATGCCGCCGATGCGGAATTTGAGGCCGGAGAGATCGGCGACCGTCTTGATCTCCTTGCGGAACCAGCCGCCCATCTGCGTGCCGGTGTTGCCGGTCGGGAAACCGATCACGCCGAACTTCTTGAAGAACTCGTTGCCGAGCTCCTGGCCACCGCCCTGGTACCACCACGAATTCTGCATGCGGGCGTTGAGGCCGAACGGCACCGACGCGTAGATCGAGAAGGTCGGGTCCTTGCCGACATAGTAGTAGGACACGGTGTGGCACATCTCGACGGTGCCGTTGGATGTCGCGTCCAGCGCCTGCAGGCCGGGGACGATCTCGCCCGCCGCGAACACCTGGATCTGGAACTTGTTGTCAGTCATTTCGGCGACGTACTTCGCCACCTGGTCGGCGCCGCCATAGATGGTGTCCAGCGACTTCGGGAAGCTCGAGGTCAGGCGCCACTTGATTTCAGGCGAGGACTGCGCGATCGCCGGCGCGGCAACCGCCGTCGCGGCAGCACCGGCCGCAGAAACTTTCAAAAAATCACGACGCTTCATCGTAAGGCTTCTCCTTGAGGGGCGTTTCCCAGTGACCGCAAGCAGTTCTCCGGCATGACGCATTGAAGGCCTGCCGAGGCGCTCTGGTCGGCCCTTTAACACGGAAGGAGCCTTCACGGAAACGCGACAATGGCATGACCGCACCAATTAAACGAAAGTCTGATGACGCGGGAAATTGGCCGAAAAATAAGGGCTCAGGACACCTCGCGGCTGAGCACGATCCCTGCCGCGGATCGCGCGGTAAATCGCCGCGCGCGGGCCGTCCGCCTTGCCCACAACCACCGGGCTCCCGGGACAATCAGCGCCGTGTCGCCCCCCGCGATTTTTTGGCTTTATCGGCCAGATATCGCCCGCGCCGGATCCAGCTTTGTGCGGTCGTCTTGCTGACGCCATACGTCTTCGAGATAGCCTCCGCGGCCTCGCCGATCGAGTCGGATTTCTTGGCAACGTTGAACGCCGCCCGGGAGGCCTCTTCGCGCTTCTCCCGCGTCAGATGTTTGCGGCGTGTCTTGTTTGCTTCGCGTGATGCTGCCATGTCGATGGCCGCCCCACGGCCCCTGCGCAGTTTCGGCTTCAGCCGTGGCCGCCTTCGACTGGTGGAAGGATGGTACGATTCGGCCGGTGCCACACAAACATACAGGCCGGAACCAATTCAGCAATCGTCCAAAGGCGCCAAGGGCGACGGGCCTGTGAAGAAGGACCGCCGGGGATCCTGGCCCTTCATGACCTATCGGCCTGCCCGGACAACCGCGCAGGCTCAGGCCGCGGCGATGACGCCTTGCAGCTGCTCCCGGACCTTGCCGCCGATCGCGCGGTAAATCGCCGCGTGCGGGCCGTCCGGTTCGCTCTCGACCACCGGGTTGCCGGAATCGGAGGCGGTGCGGATGGCGATGTGCAGGGGGACTTCGCCGAGGAACGGCACCCCGAGCTTCTCGGCCTCGTGGCGGGCGCCGCCATGGCCAAAGATGTCCGAGCGGGTACCGCAATGCGGGCACTGGAAGTAGCTCATGTTCTCGACGATGCCGAGCACGGGCACGTTGACCTTCTTGAACATCGCCAGTCCCCGCCGCGCGTCGATCAGCGAGAGATCCTGCGGGGTCGAGACGATGACGGCCCCCTTGAGCGGGACATTTTGCGCCAGCGTGAGCTGGGCGTCGCCGGTGCCGGGCGGCATGTCGACGACGAGCACGTCGAGCGTGCCCCAGGCGACGTCGCGCAGCATCTGGGTGATCGCGGACATCACCATCGGCCCGCGCCAGATCATCGCGGTGTCCTCCTCGACCAGGAAGCCGATCGACATGATCGCCAGGCCGAAGCGCTGCAGCGGGATCATCTTCTTGTCGTCGTTGAGCTGCGGCTTCTCGCGGATGCCGGTCAGCCGCGGCACCGACGGGCCATAGATGTCGGCGTCGAGCAGCCCGACGCGCAGGCCGAGGTCGCGCAGGCCGAGCGCGAGGTTCAGCGCCGTGGTCGACTTGCCGACCCCGCCCTTGCCGGAGGCGACCGCGATGACGGCAGAGATGCCGGGGATCTCGGCCTGGCGGGCCATCGGCGATTGCGCACCGGGCGGGTGCGGGTGACGGTGTGCGGATG